>JANYIN010000051.1 GCA_025362035.1 Gemmatimonadaceae bacterium
CCTCCTGAGATGGTGAAGAAGAAGGAGTTGTTCGTGGCCGACCGGCGGCGACTGGGGCCGCACCAGGCGCCGTTGTCCTGCGCGCCCGCGCAGACGTTGAACGGCGTCTGCATGTCATAGCTGATTTCGTAGAACTGCCCGAGGGGCAGATTCATGGGATAGAAGAAGTTGCCGCCCTTGTCGAACGTGATGGCGATCCCGCCGTCATTCGCGAGCGCCCACCGCTCTGGATCATTCGGGTCGATCCAGATGCCGTGATCGTCCACATGTACGCCCTGGGCCGCGTTCGACGTCGTCTTGCCGCCGTCGTTGGAGACCTGCAGCTCGGTAGACGAGTAGTAGATGCGGGCGGGATTCTTTGGATCGACGCGAATCTGCGAGTAGTAGAAGGGCCGCACGTCCACGATGCTCGTGCGCTCCCATGTCTTCCCGCCATCAGCGGAGCGATACACACCGTTCGCCTTGGGCCGCGTGCCCATGGTGAACTTCTCTGGCGCCAACGAATACGCCTCCGTCAACGCGTAGACCACGTCCGGATTGCTCGGCGCCACAGCCAGTCCGATCCGCCCCTTGGTGCCCTCGGGGAATCCGGCACCTTTGATTTCCATCCAGGTCTGTCCCGCGTCCGTCGACTTCCAGAGTCCGCTGCCGGGGCCGCCGCTGTTGAGCGAGTACGGCGTGCGATAGCGTTCCCAGCTCGCCGCGTAGACCACGTCTGGATTTCGCGGGTCGATCGCCACGTCGACGAAGCCGGCGCGATTGCTGATGAACTTGGACATCGTCCACGTCTTGCCGCCATCGATCGACTTGTAGAGCCCGCGATCCGGACTGGTGGACCAGGCGGCGCCGAGCGCCGCGACGTAGATGACGTCCTTGTTCCTCGGATCGATCGCAATACGTCCAATGTGCTGGGTCTTCTCGAGGCCCATGAGCGTCCATGACATCCCGCCGTCCGTGGACTTGTAGACCCCAGCGCCGGGCTCAATCGTGTTTCTGGAGTTGGGCTCGCCTGTACCCGCGAAAATCGTGTTCGTATCGGTCGGGGCGATGGCCAGCACACCCATCGAGATGATGTTCTTGTCGTCGAACACCGGACGCCACGTCACGCCGTTGTTCATGCTCTTCCAGATGCCACCACCCGCGGCGGCGACGAAGAGCGTCTTTGAGGGGCCCGGAATCCCGACGACGTCGGACAGGCGTCCTTGAAAGTTCGCCGGCCCGATGGTTCGCCACTTGAATCCCGCCACCGTTGCGTCATCGAGCGACTGAGCGGCAGCGACAGGGGAGCCGGCGGCGAGGGCGATTGCACTGTAGCAAAGTGCGGTGCGTAATCTGAGCATTCGCATCTGGGAAGGGAGTTTGCTGGTAGCGACCATCATTGTACGCGCCAAGAGGCGTGAGGGTTGACCGGCCACCCGTGTCATATGGGAAGGTCGCAGCAGACACTCATTCGACATGGTGCACCGTTCCAACCAGGACTAGAGCATGGAGCGCGGGGAGCTCGAGCGCGAGATGGAGGGGCTGCACGCGGAGAGCTGGGGATGGGCACTCGTCTGCTGCGCGCGTCGGGCAGGCGTGGCAGAGGACGTCCTGCAGTCGGCCTATCTCCGCGTGCTGTCCGGCCGCGCACGATTCAACGGCGGCTCGACCGTACGAACGTGGCTGTTTGGCGTCATTCGCCTGGTGGCCTTGGAGGAGACAAGGCGCGGCGCTCGTTGGCAGGCAAGAACGGCGTCGGTACTGGAGGCGTCGGAGATAGCGGATCCGGCATCCAGCGCCGACCTCGCGGTGCTCGGCGCTGAAAAGGACGCGGTACTGAAACAGGCGCTGGCCACGCTGTCGCCCCGGCAGCGTGAAGTGTTGCAGCTCGTGTTCTATCACGACATGACCATCGAGGAGGCGGCGAGTGTGATGCATGTGTCGATCGGTTCCGCGCGGACGCATTACACCAGGGGAAAGGAGGCGCTCGGCAAACGACTTGCCGGCGAGGACCGGACATGATGCAACCCGACGACGACGATCTGCGGGCGCGGTTTGCTCGCCTGAAAGCGAATGACCGCCGGCGCGTGCCGGAGTTTCACTCGCTCCTCGCGACGGCTCGGGCGCGGGCCCGAGCGGTTCGGCGCGCGCGTACGGTGGCGACAGCGTGGGGCATGGCCGCGGCCGTGATGCTGGTTGCCCTGAGCCTCGTTGCGAAACGAACCCCAGACCCTGGTCGGTCGTCCCGCGCGCCCGATGCACGCACGGCTGCGGTACCGGCCATCACGGTCTGGAGCTCTCCGACCGCGAGCCTTCTCACGACGGCGGGAAACGAGATCACCCGGCCGCCCGACATTCTCTCTTCCATTCTCGACGTCGCGGCATTCCCTGCGGCGCAACCTTAGAGGTGCCACGTATGAAAACGATCAACGTTGCGACACTCGTACTGCTCGTACTCGCCCCAGCCGCGCGCGCGCAGGTGGCGGAATGCATCAATCAAGCAGTCTCGGCTCATCTGTCCGCGCCCGGCGATCGAACTCGCCTGATGCACGGCTTGACCGTCGCCACCCCGAACCGGACCGGCGTCTCCGACTGCACGGGGTCCGGGGCAGTGACGTTGCTTCCCGGCGACGACCCGTTCTCGCGCTACTTCTTTCCCCCGGAACTGGTAATGGCGCATCAGCAGGAAATCGCCCTCACCGATCGGCAGCGCGTGGCCATCCAGGACTCGATGAAGGAGGCGCAGTCGAAGTTCGTGGACATGCAATTCAAGATGACCGCGCTGGTCGAGACGCTCCAGCAGCTCCTGCGTCCCGCGGCGGTGGACGAGGCCAAGGTGCTGGATCAGGTGGATCGCGTGCTGTCCCTGGAACGCGACATCAAGCGGGCGCAAGTCACGCTGATGATCCGCATCAAGAACCAACTGACGGAATCTCAGCAGGCCACGCTCACCAAGCTCCGGTAGCCCTGCGCCGACCGCGGCGCGTCACTTCCGAGCGTTGAAGTCAGCGGTACCGACACGAATCACCGTCGGAGACCCGGCACCTTGCGGTCGCGGTTCCGTCGTCGCATACGCGTCGGGTGCTTCGGCCCACACACCGTACACGCGGCGATCGTAGGCGGTGAGCCACATGTAGTCGCCGAGGAAGGCGTTCTCGCCGGTGAACGACTGGTCGGACCAATCGTAGTTCGTGAATGACGTTCCGCCGTTGGTGGAGCGAGCGAGCGTCACGCGCGTCTTGCGATTGTTCGGATCGGCGCGCCGGTCGTAGAACTGAACGTAGATGTCGTCAGACACAGGATCCACCGTCATCCACTGAAAGAACTGATCGCGGCCGTTGTGCAGTTGATCGTCGTTCACGCGGCGGGGACGGCTCCAGTGCCTGCCACGGTCAGCTGAACGCGAGATGAAGACGTCCACGTCGCCGTGTCGGTAGTCGCTCCACGTCACGTACAGCGCGCCGGATGTCGGCGCGATGGCGATCTGTGGAAAGCCCATGGCGCGCGCGACGCCGGGAATGCTTCCTGTGCCGCCAAAGTACGGCGGCCCGACGTCGAAGATCGGGCGCGACGGCGCGAAGGTCTTCCCGCCGTCGCTGGACACGGCCATGGTCACGTTGAGGCCCTGGTTCCAGACAACGTATTGCGTGCCGTCGGGGGCGACCGCGCCGATGATGCCGACCACCGATCCATTGTCGTCGCGCGGAAGCCCGGGCACGGTGCTGATGCGAGTCGGCTTCGACCACGTGACTCCCGCGTCCGTGGAGCGCGAGAAAAGTACGATGGAGTTTTCGAGCCCCCATTCGATCCAGGCGTAGTAGAGGTTGCCGCGGTACGGGCTCGTCGCATTGACGTCCGCCCAGATGCGCGGCATGTCGGCGAGCTTGATCACGGCGTCGCGCTCGGTGAACTGACTGACGGTGGCGGCGTCCCTGTCCCAGGTCCTTCCGCCGTTCGGAGAGCGCCGCACGAACACGCCGTTCGGACCCGACCCATGGCCCCAATACGCACTCGACCCCAGCTTCGTGATAGAGAGATAGGAGAAGAGCGCGTTGCCCTTGTCGTCAAATACCAGCGACGGATCGCCGCCAGTCTTGTTGCCCTCTCCTGCCGGATTCACCAGCGTGAACGTGCGCGCGGAATCGGTGGAGTACGCGAGCATGTCGCTGCCCGCGAAGGCTACCACCTGGTTGGGCGATTTGAAATTGACGGCGATGGACGGCTCGCTGCCGACCTGCCCGGCGGCGGTGATCGTGACGACTCGTGCACCCGGTGCGGGCGGAAGAGGAGCCTGCGCGCCCGCCGAGGCGCTCGCGCAGGTAAGCGCCGCGCACGCGAGCCAGGTCATGTGAACACGGATCACGATATGTCTACCGGCGTTGGGGTCCGATGTAAGGTACGCCGGCCGCCTCGGGGCGCGAGGCGTCCCCGCCCGCCCGCAGGTGGCTGGCTACGCATCCGTCCGTTTCGCGGAAGACGATGGGTGGGCATCCCTCCCGTTCTCCGTCGGCGATGCGATATTGGGCGATGCCTTCCCTTCCCTCGTACGACATCGCCGCGTGCCGACGGCGGATTCCGCTGCTCGCATCGGCGATTCCGATGAACAACTGCTCGCAGGCGCCACAAACGATCGACACGCGCGCCGCGGCGGAGCGGTACCTTGAGTCGTGGAATACCCGCGGAATGGACTGGGACGGGTGGATGAGCGAGATCGACCTCGCGAAAGGCGAGTTCGCCCGCCTCGTGAACGCGGACCTGGAGGAGATCGCGCTGTTCAGCTCCGTGTCCCAGGCTACGAGTGCGGTGGCTAGCGCCTTTGCCTTCAGCGGCGCTCGACACGCCGTCGTCGTCACCGAGGCCGAATTCCCGACCATTGGGCACGTCTGGCTTGCGCAGCAGAAGCGCGGGGCGACGATTTCCTGGGTGCCCGTGCGAGACGGCGCAATCGAAGAGGCTGAGTACGACGCGCGCATCGACGACAATACGCTGCTGGTGTCAGCGACACACGGGTATTTTCTGAACGGCGTCACGCAGGATCTCGGGCGGATTGCGGCACTCGCGCACTCGCATGGCGCGCTGCTGTATGTTGACGCCTACCAGACGCTCGGCGCCGTACCGGTTGATGTGCGGGCACTGGACGTGGACTTTCTCGTCTCCGGGAATCTCAAGTACCTCATGGGCGTGCCCGGCGTGGCATTTCTCTACGTCAGGCGGGAGCTGATCCAGCAACTCCACCCCAGCGTCACAGGATGGTTCGGACGGGCCAATCCGTTCGCGTTCACGGTGAAGGAACTCGATTGGTCGGCCACGGCCAGCCGGTTCGACAGCGGCACGCCACCCGTGATCAACGCGTACATCGCGCGCGCGGGCATGGAGGTGCTGAACACCATCGGCGTCCCCGCCATTCGTGCGTGGCACGAGGTACTGGCGCAACGATTGATCGACGGCGGACGCGAACGCGGCCTGACGGTGTTCGGCCCGGACGACGTGAAACGCAAGACGGCATCGACCGCGTTCGTCGCGCCCGATGCACATGCGGCGGAACTCGCTATGCGCCAGCGTGGCGTGCTGGCGTCGGCACGGGGCACTGTCATTCGTCTTGCGCCGCACTACTACAGCACGATTGCCGACGTCGATGCCGCGCTCGATGCACTTCAGCATGTGCTGGCGGGCCGATGACGGAGCGCGTGCGCGAAACGTTCGCGTCGCGACTCGGCACGCTGATGACCATCGTTGGCGTCGCTCTGGGGCTCGGCAACGTATGGCGATTCCCGTACATGGTGGGGAAATTCGGCGGCGCGGCCTTCGTGATGTTCTACGTGCTGGTGTCTATCGTGATCGGAGTGCCCGCACTCATGGCCGAGTTCGCGCTCGGGCGCCATACGCGCCGAGGACCGCTAGGCGCGTTTGCTGGCGGCGGACTGCCGTTCGGCAAACAGGTCGGGTGGTTCTTCTTCCTGATCGTCATCGCCGCGACGGGCTATTACACCGCCGTGATCGGCTGGGTGCTGTACTACGCCGTCGGCCAGGTCGTGCTTGTGTTTGTGCCGACGTTCAACTCCGCGGCCGTGCTTCCACCCGAGAGCGGGTTTGTGCTCGAGTCGTTCGTGCTTCAGATGTTGTGCACCAGCGCCGTGATTGCCTCGTGCGCGGTGGTAGTGCATCGGGGATTGCGATCCGGCATCGAGAAGGCAAGCACATTGATCGTACCGGCCCTGCTGGTCGTGATTCTGGTCTTGATGGCGCGGTCGCTCACGCTGCCAGGGGCCATGGCCGGCGTGCGGTGGTACATCCTCAAGGTGCGCTGGTCGGACCTCAACGCGAACGTCATGGTCGCCGCCATCGGCCACGCCATTTTTTCGCTGTCCCTCGGCGGAACCTTCATGGTGGTGTACGGTTCATACCTCGACGAGTCGGAGAATCTCATGCGGCCGGCGGTGTGGACCGTGGTGGGTGACACCGGCTCGTCGCTGCTCGCGGGGTTCGCGGTCATTCCCGCGGTCTTCGCACTTGGCCTGGAGCCGACCTCCGGGCCCGGGCTGATTTTCTCCACGCTCCCGAAGGTGTTCGTGGCCATTCCCTTCGGATGGCTGTTCGGCCTTCTCTTCTTCGCCGGATTGTTCGGCGCGGGTTACCTGTCGGACGTCGGCGCCTTCGAGGTGTTGGTCGCCGGGCTCACGGACAATACGAAGATGTCTCGCGGGCGCGCCGTGATACTGACGTCCGTCGCGATCTTTCTGATCGCCCTGCCGCCCACCATCAACAACCACATCTTCGTGCCTTGGGACCTGACCTTCGGGTCGGGGATGCAGACGCTTGGGGCGCTGGTGGCGGTGCTGACTGTAGGATGGTGCATTGATCGCTCGACGGCGTTGAAACAGCTGTCGCCGGTGGATGGGCCGACCATCCCCATGTGGCTGTTTTACTGGATCCGCTTCGGTATTCCGCTGGCCATCATCACTGCGGGCGTGTGGTGGTTGTTGTCCAACGTCACCGGCACGGTCACCGCCGCGTAGTCGTACCGCGACGCCCGTAGAAAATTGCGGTTGCCGGACCTCGTGCTAAGTTCGGCCGGCCCTCCGCTTCGCGACACCGATCACCGATCGCACATGCCCGTTTCGTCATCCAGCTCTAGCCTGATCTACGGTTGTCTCAAGGACGCAGGCGTGCGCATCATGTCCGCCCTGCCGGAAACGTGGCTCGTGCATCTGATCCGTAGGGCGGAGGACGATCCGGAGATGACGCTGGTCCGCCTCGCGAAGGAGGAGGAGGGCGTCGGCATCTCGGCCGGCGCCCACCTGGCCGGTGTGAAGTCCGCGATGCTGATGCAGAATCACGGTTTCCTCGCCAGCGTGAACGGCATCGTGTCCTGTGCGCAGCTGTATCGCATTCCTCTGCTCATGATGATCAGTCATCGCGGCGAGTTCGGCGAACGAGACCCGTGGCAGACCGAGGGCGGAGGCGTCACGGAACACGTGCTCGACGCGTTGCGCATTCCATACGATCGACTGGATTCGAGCGACCACGTGGCGCGCCGTATCGCGAAAGCCCAGACGCTCGCGGACTCGGCGAGCCGACCGGTGGCGCTGCTGATGTGTCGCGACCTGATGTGGGAGGACTGATGCGCCGACTCGATGCGATACACGCCGTCTATCCGCAGCTGGAGCGGTGCGTGGTGGTGACCATCATGGGTGCCGTTGCCGCCGAGCTTCAGTCGATCGGGCACAGACCGAATTTCTTCTACCTGCAGCACGCGATGGGCCTGGCGTCGTCCATGGGACTGGGGATCGCACTCAGCCGCCCCGACTTGCAGGTCGTCGTGTTCGATGGTGACGGCTCGATCCTCATGAACCTGGGTGCCCTGACGACGCTGGCACGCTATCACCCCGCCAACCTCGTTCACGTGGTCTTCGACAATGAGAGCCTCCTGTCGGTGGGTGGCTTTCCGACCGCGACATCCACCGGCACCGACATTGCCGGCATTGCGGCTGCGGCGGGGATTCGCAGGACGGAGACGGTGCGGACCATGGATACCTTCACGACGGCATTCACTGACGCGCTCGCCGCCAACGAGCTCACGACGCTTGTGGCCAAGGTGGAGGCGGTGGGACCCGCTGCCTTCGTGACCGACCTGTCGTTGCTCGAGAACCGTTACCAGTTTCAACGGTACTTCCGCGAACATCCCGCCCAGGACTGACGCCATGTCGCTGCTCTCCACACTGGTCGAAGGATTGAACACGGGTTCGATCAGGATCGTCGACCTCACCCAGCCGCTCGGTCCGGAAACGCCCGTAATCGGCCTGCCGCCCATGTTCGGGTCGTCGCCCGGGTTCACGATGGATACGATTTCGCAATTCGACGACAGGGGACCCGCCTGGTACTGGAACGTCCTGCACCTGGGCGAGCATACCGGCACGCACTTCGACGCGCCGGTGCACTGGATATCCGGCAGGGACCTGCCGGACAACAGGTGCGACACCATTCCGGCCCGTCGCTTCGTCGGCCCGGGCTGCGTGATCGACGTGCATCGAGAGGTCGCCGCGAATGAGGACTTCCTGCTGCTGCCGGAGCACGTGGAGGCCTGGGAGGCAACGCATGGCCGCATTCCCGGCGGCGCATGGGTGCTGCTTCGCACCGATTGGAGCAAACGCCTCGACACGGCGACCTTTCTGAACGTGAAACAAGATGGACCGCACAGCCCCGGCTTTCACAAGACGACGTCGGAGCTGCTTGCCGTCGCTCGCGATGTGGCCGGTGTCGGCGTGGAGACAGTCGGCACCGACGCGGGACAGGCTGGCACGTTCGATCCGCCGTTTCCCAATCACGCCACCATGCATGGTCACGGCAAGTTCGGGCTCGCCAGCCTCCGAAACCTCGATCAACTGCCCGCTACGGGCGCCGTAGTTATCGCTGCGCCCCTCAAGATCGTGAACGGGAGCGGTAGCCCGCTGCGCGTGCTCGCGATCGTGGAGGATTAGCGGTGCCGAGTCATCTGGGAACGGTGAACCAATGACGCTCACAATCGCCGCGCTTGCCGTCGCCGCCATGGCCGGCGGAGTGCGTTCCGCCGTCGTGACCAATCCCGCCGTCGGCGCGAAGGCCGACGGTTACACCGCACGCACCATGCAGATGAACACAGGTGAACCGTCCGTCACTCGCGCGCCATTCGGCGTGCTGCCTTCCGGGGATTCCGTGCACATCTTCACGCTCACCAACGCGCACGGCGTTGAGCTTCGAGCACTCGATTACGGCGGCATCATCGTTTCACTCCGTACGCCCGACCGCACCGGCACCTTCGCGGACATCGTACTCGGCTTCGACGACATCGGCGGGTACGTCAAGTCGTCGCCATATTTTGGCGCGATCGTCGGCCGGTATGCGAATCGCATCGCCAAAGGGCAGTTCACCCTGGATGGCCGCACGTACCATCTGCCGGTGAACAATGGGCCCAATTCGCTGCACGGCGGCATCGCGGGATTTGACAAGGTCATCTGGCACGCGGAGCCGCGGAACAACTCGTCCGGCGTGGGGCTCGCGCTCACGTTCACCAGTCGCGACGGAGCGGAGGGTTATCCGGGCACGCTTCGGGCCCGCGTGACCTACACGCTCACCAACGACAACCAGCTCGCCATCGAGTACCGGGCCACCACTGACAAGGCGACGCCGATAAACCTCTCGCAGCACACGTACTTCAACTTGGCGGGAGATGGCGGGGGTGATGTGCTGGGACATGTCATCACGATCGACGCCGACCGTTACACGCCGGTCGACACGACGCTCATTCCAACCGGCGCGTTGGCTCCCGTTGCGGGCACGCCCTTCGACTTCCGGAAGGGTGTTGCAATCGGTGTGGGTATCAACGCCGCGCACCCACAGATACAGGCGGGCGGCGGATACGATCACAACTTCGTGATCAATCGCGCCGGCAGCGGGCTCACGCATGCGGTGCGCGTCGTAGATCCCAGCAGCGGTCGCACGATCGACGTGGCGACCACCGAGCCCGGAGTGCAGTTCTTCACGGGCAACTTCCTCGATGGTTCGTTCGCCGGAAAGAACGGCCACGTCTATCAGCGGCGCAACGGCTTCTGTCTGGAGACCCAGCACTTCCCCGATTCGCCAAACCAGCCGTCGTTCCCGTCCACTATCCTGCGACCCCGCGCCGAATACCGATCGCGCACAGTCTATACGTTCGGCGTGGTCAGGTAGTGCGTCACGGCCCCGCCGCGGGCACGATTGCCGTCGTGTATTCCGGCTCCACGTTTTCGAAGTAGAGTCCGCGGAACTGCCCCCGTTTCAACGGAGGTAACTCGAGTTCAAACCGGTAAGGACGGTCGGCGTCGAGCTGCGAGAGATCGGCGTAGAACCCGACGAACGTGCTCCGAACCGTGCGCACCGCCGTGTACGCTCGGAGCAATTCCACGGTGCGCCCGTTGATGCGGAGTGATGCCTCCCACCGGTCGTCTGGCTCCGCGAACTGTGCGTAGAGCAGCAACCGCTCCGGAGCAAGCCATGTCGTCCTGAAGTCGTCGGCCGTCCACGGAATCGGCCACCGGCGTCGCCGGTCGGCAAGTTGATCGAAGACGCGGGCCGGAATGGTGAAGAGGCCGCTCAGACGTCCGCCAGCAAAGATCGAGTCGCCAACCACCACCGGTTGCATCTGGTGGAACTCCGATCCCGCGAACCTGACGTCCAGGTCGAGCACGTCGCCAGTCCGCGTGCCGAATGGAACAGGAGTACCATTGACGACAACGCGGCGTGCTGTCGCTCCGCGCGGAAGCACGATCGTCACGTGGGCTGTCGTCCCCGGTTCGCCGCGGACGCCGGTCATCTCCAGCACCTCACCGGCGAGCTGCACGGTGCCGGTGGCGCCGAACGCCAGCGGCGCGCGTACCTCCTCGGGAGCGGGTGCAACCTCGAGCACCAGCGCAGAGCCGCCGTCGAGCGCCACGTGCACGGCGTCGCCGCGGGTCCACATCCCCGCTCCGGGCTTGCCGACGCGCCGCCCGTCGAGCGGTTGCACTTCACGCAGTACGTATTGGCGGCCCGTCGTCAGGCCGATGATGCCATCCAGCGTGAACTGCGCATCGAGGCGACGCGCGTCGGGGTTGAACAGGAAAATGAAACCGTGGTCACCGTCAATGGCCGACGTGCCGTCGACCTTCCCCAGCGCCGGCTGACCGAGAATGGTGCGCGTGCGTCGGAGCAACTCCTTGTTCGTCACCGTCCACTGTAGCCATGACCGCATCCACGCCCGGTCGGCCTCGCTGAAGTTGCGGTTCTCCTCCGAGTCGCGTGCCGGCAGCATGTTGAGCACGTTGTTCCATCCCGCCACGGCAATCGACGAGAGGAGCGAGTAGCGCCAACCCAGGACGTCCCAATCCCGCGCGCGATACGACGTCAGCACGGTGCCGCGACCCGGAATCGTCTGCGACGGCATCTCGTCGCGATCGTCGGATCGCGAAGTCTGGTGCGTGATGAAACCCGGCACCAGCTCGCTCGGCGTGAACTCATAGTTGCGGTAGCGATACGCGGTGTAGCGCTCACGGTCCGCAGAGACGCGATCGAAATGCAGGTCGGGATATGGAGTGAAGCTCTCCGGCTGCTCGTCGCTGAAGGTCGGGTGCGGGTAGCTTCCCGCGAGCCAACTCCACGGCCCGTACTGGTGGTACGCTTGTCGTCCGTCGATGACGACATCGGGAATGCGGCGGCGCAATTCCTCCATCACGCGTCGCCAGCCCCACCACTGGGCGTACCGACTCGTTCCCTCGAACGTGAGGAACGTGTGGTCGAACGAGAAGCCGGCGATGCCGGTCCGATCATGGAACGCGACCATTTCGTCGATCAGCCAGTCTTGCAGCGCCCGGCTGCCGAGACTGGCCGCCTGCCGCTTCGGATTGCGCGTTGGCACGAGCCAAGCGGGGTTCTGCGAGAACGGCAGGACCGGGTACACGTACGCGAGCAGGCCGAGCCGCTTGCGGCGCGCGTAGTCCACCATCTCCTGCACGCTCGACGGCACGGGGCTCGACTTCGCATCCCACGTGCCCTTGCGGATCTTCTGACCGAGCCCGAGCCAGAGCACGTGCTCCCAGCTCCAATCGTCCACACTCTCCTCGCGACGGGACAGTAACGAGTTCGACGGCGCGTAGAGCACGTACTGAGCTCCCAACGCGGCGGCTTGGTCGAACACGCGCCGGTACTCGTCGCGGCCGTCCGGTGTGCCGACGTCAATCTGGTAGTCGTTCGCGCACCAGCCGACGAATACGGTGATCGGTTCCTTCGGCTCGTAGATGAACAGCGATCGCACCATTCCTGTGAATGCGGCCACCTCCGCTTCGTCCATCCCCGACGCGGTGTCAGCGCTCGTGCGCCATTCCGGAATCATTTGTGCCGGAAGCCGCCGCCCCGTGAGCTTCACCGGCGCGATGAGGCCGCGATCCGACACGAACTCGCCGTCATCGGTCGACCAGTCCATGTCCGGCGCATAGCGCAGGGTGAAGGAGGTCCCGTTGCGTGCGAAGTGCAAGAACGGATTCTGGGCAATGACGAGCAAGGAATGCCCGTCCGCAAAGCGCATCGTCGCTCCGTAGTCGCCTGTTTGCAGGCTGGGTCGAGCGCTCGCGGGCATAAAGTCTCCCGTCGGCGAGTCGGCAAGTGCATCCTTGAACACCGTGATATCTCGGACTCGGAACGCCCGCACGCCGTGGCCGCCAATCGCGATCTGCTTGCTCACGAAATGCCAGCCCGGACGGATCTCGTACGTCAGGCGCACGGTGAATTCGCCCGCCGCGTACTGGTAGGTAATGCGGTCGCTCTTGGCATCCCAGCGGGGTCCCGCCAAGGAAGAACCGTCGATGGTCCGATCGTCGATCGTAACGGCGAAGCCCTCACCCGTGAATCGGTACGCATGGCCGTCCGCGCGGTCCGTTATCGTGGTGAGGCCGCGCGGCCCGAACTCTGCGCGAACGAACTGGTTGACGAGCGACTGGCCGGAGGACGCCGCCGGCAAAACGCTCACGAACACGGCTACGGCGAAGGCGCGGCGTGCGCCGCGGCTGGTGGTCTCGTGCATCCTCCAAGTTCGGTCGCGTCGTGCGGGGCGTCCATAGCGGTGCCCTTCCTCCGGCGCGCAACTCCGCGTATGTATTGGCGTACCGGTCACCGCCTCCGCCATGCGCCACAACGCTGCAAAGAAGGATCTCTGGCTCCGACTCACGCAGTATCACTTCGACCATCTGGTCCCGCCACACCTACTGGACCACGTGGCGGCAGCGTTCGGCGGCGCGGATGCGTCCACGAAAGCCTTCGCGAGCAAATTGGGCCGGAAGCTCGGATGGAGCACTGCCTTTTCCCGTCAGGCCATCGAGGAGTACAGGAAGTTCGTCTACCTCGGCGTGGTGAGTGACTTCCATGTCACGCCCTCCGGGGTGATCGACCAGGTATGGCACGAACACCTGCTGTTCAGCCGCGCGTACCGTGAATTCTGTCGCGACGTCCTCGTCTGCGATTTCGATCACAATCCCGAACTCGTTCCCACACCCGACCAGACCGGCGTCTTCAACGCGCAGTATGAGGCAACGCTCGCCCTTTATGCGACGGAGTTCCATGCGTACCCACCGGCAGCGTTCTGGGGAACTCCGAAATTCTCGCCGTCCGTCGGCTCCACCGGCTCAGTGAAGCCGAAGGAGAAGGAGGCAAGCGGCTCGTACTTGTACCAGGACGTTACGCCTCTCTATCTCTACTTCGACGGATCAGACGACGCTGGCGGGATGTCGGAGGTTGGCGGCGGCGGTTTCCTTGGTGGCGGCGGCGGGCATGTCTGGAGCGATCACTCTTCATCGTCGCACTCGGACGCCGGAGGGCACGGTGCCGATTCAGCCAGCGGCGGCGATGGAGGTGGCGGCGGAGATGGTGGTGGCTCCGGATGCTCGTCCGGCTGCGGCGGTGGTGGCTGCGGGGGAGACTGAACGCCGGTGCGGCCGCCTGGAGCCCGCCTCCTATCGCTCCGTCGGAACGGCGGCCCAGAACCGCACGTCGGCGCTAGCCGACATGCTGAACGCCAGCTGAATGTCGAGGTTCTCCTTGATGCTCTGCGCCATCGATTCGTCGAAAATGCGCAGGATCAAACGCAGCGTCGGCTCGAACGAGCGAGCGTTGAGCCCGATCTCGATGTTGGTGAAATCGTTGTCGGTCACGGAGTAGAGTGCTTTGGCACGCGCCACGCCCACGTCCTGCAACACGCGTGGCAGTCGCGCGTCGCCGACATAGACGTCCGCACCGAGAGCGCGGAAATGCTCGATGGCTGGGGCGTATTCGTTCTTTTCGATCATGATGACGCGCTCCCCGCGCAGCAGCAGCTGCTCCGCGATGAAGTACCCCAGTCGTCCCAGACCGCACAGAATGACGTGTCCGGTGTCGGAGTACTTCCGCCGCCCCAACGACAGCTGGGCCCGGCGTTTGATGATGTTGTCCACGGTCAGGGAAAAGATCATCCAGATGAACGCCGTCGAGCTGAGGATCAGTCCGATGCCCACCAGCTTGCTCAGCACTCCGGAGTTCAGGAGCGTGATGTCGCCGTAGCCCACAGTCGATACCGTGATGATCACGAAGTAAAGTGAGTTGAGCCAGGTCAGGTGATCGGCATAGTGGAAGTACATGATCGCGGCGAAGGCCAGCGAGCCGAACGAAGCGACGAGCCGCTTGACCAACGTGTCGGCGGGGGTGAAACGGGGCTCAAGGGGTTCTCGAGCCGGCGCATGTCTGAGCGAACGGACCACAGGCGTCTCGAGCGCCTCGAGGAACACCGGGGCCGCAATCTTCGCTGGATTCAGAATCTGGATGTTCGGATGCGCGGCGTGCAGATGCGACGCGAAGTTCTCATTGAACAGCGACGCCACGATCGGCACGGTGCGATCGAGGGAGATCATGGCGATGAGCAACTCCAGGTTGTGCTCGTCCCGATCGTCCACGAGAAAGACCGTCGCCACGCCCCCGAGATCGATGGGTTCCAGTGCACGGGTGACGGCATCGATCTTCGATTCCTCGCCCTCCTTGCGGCGAAACAGCTCGTGAGAGCGATAGAGGATTTCGTGCCCACGGGCCGCGGCAAGTTTTCGAAGGCGATAGGCGAGGTGTCCGGAGCCGACGATGAGAACTGGCTTCAGCGGCATGGGGTCTGGGGTCCCTTCACGGAGTCAGATCCGACCGATACCCAGTGGCAAAACCCATGAACCTCGAGACGTCCACGATCGTGCGCCCCGTGTACCGGATCGTGTGCGCATCCACGCGCTCGACTCCCGGCATGTACGCCATCATCTCTGCTGGCGTGTAGTTCTTGTACGTCAGGTCGAGCTGCACCGGAGCGCGCACTGTGTAAGGCTTCATCTCGTTCAGCCGGGTTATCGCCGTCCGCGCCGCCAGGCGAATGATCGCCTGCGACGCCTCCGGTGGCATCGTGGCCGCCGCATGAAACGAGATCGCGCGCTTTACCACGGCGCCTTCGGCGGCGGGAGCCAGATCCCTGAGCTCTGCCACGGCATCCGCGTCACCCGAAATGAGCGCGACGGGCACGCCGAAGTACCCGGCGATCGCGGCGTTCAACCCCGATTCAGCCGAGGACTTCCCGTTGATACGCACGGCTGCAAAGGTCGCACTCGAAATCGTGTGCGCACGCACACCGCGTCCGTTCGTCGTTGCCGCGTGATATCCGATGAAGAACGCCGCAGCAAAGGACGAGTCGATCCCTTCCATCATTCCCAGGGGACGAGGCGAACCGCGAATGATCGTGACGTCGGCAGGAAAGCGATCGATGAGGAGATTCTGCTCGTTACCGTGTGAGTCTGCCACGACGAACTGCGTCGCGCCGCCCGCCCGCGCCCCGTCGATGGCTGCCATCGCCTCGGCCGTCATGTACTCGCGGAAGCGCGCATATTCGAAGCCGGCGGGACTCAACTGCTCGGCGGTCACCACGCCGCCAATGCCTTCCATGTCGACGGAGATGAATACCTTCACGGGACGCTGTGCGTGCAGTGAGGGAGTGGCGGCGGTCAACAGCACGACGCATAGGGCCTTCAACAGGTGCGATGTCATGTGGGGCGGCGGGAGAGGAGCCGGCCTGCGGTCGCGTCGAATAGAAAGCTTCTGGCGAGCAACCGCCAGACTGGTTTGCGCGCCAAACGAAGCGATGGTGCGCGAGCACGCCAGCCTGGGAGGCTTTCCGGCCGATCGCGTGCTGGAGATCAAGGCGATCATCGATCCCATGACGGCGGAGTAGCTGACTCCTGGGGCAGGAACCCCGCTCAGGACGCGAACTTGTTCGCTGCGTTCAGGGCGGCGACCTTGTAACACTCGGCCAACGTGGGGTAGTTGAACACGGTGTCGAGGAAATAATCCAACCCCGCGCCGAGGCCGAACACCGCCTGGCCGATGTGCAGCAGTTCCGTGGCCCCGGTGCCCATGATGTGCACGCCCAACAGTCGGCGATCGTCGCGGTGGAACAGGAGTTTGAGGAACCCGCTGTCGTCGCCGAGGATGTTGCCGCGCGCAATCTCGCGATAGCGGGCGACCCCGACCTCGTACGGAATCCGGTTCTTCGTGAGCTCGTGCTCCGGCGCGCCCACCATGCTCACTTCGGGTATCGCATACAGGCCAATCGGGAAATGCGAGGACATCGGGCGTGCCAAGGCGCCGAACGCGTGGCAGGCGGCCAGCCTCCCCTGCTCTCCTGACGTCGCGGCGAGACTCGGATAGCCGATGATGTCGCCCACGGCATAGATGTGCGGCACCTCCGTGCGGTAGCACGCGTCCACACTCAGGCGGCCGCGGTCGTCCGCGGATATGCCGGCCTTCTCGAGACCCAGCCCAGCGGTGGCGCCAATTCGCCCGACCGTGAACAACACCATGTCCGACACGATGCGTTTGCCGGACTCCGTCATGATCGCGACGCGCTTGGCCGCCCCGTCGAGCATCTCGACACTCGCCACCCCCTCGTTCGGCCGATAGGCGACGTTCATCTGTCGCAGTTGATGCAGCAGTTCATCCACAATTTCGGCGTCGAGAAACTCGAGCGGGCGCTCTCGCCGATCGATCAGCGTGACGTTCACGCCGAGCGCCCCGAACATCGACGCGTATTCCACCCCGATCACGCCTGCGCCCACCACGGTGAGTGACTGTGGCACGCGGGTGATCTGTCCGACGTCATCACTGGTGAGCACGAGATCGCCGTCCGCCA
The DNA here is from genome assembly GCA_025362035.1 of Gemmatimonadaceae bacterium. Taxonomy (GTDB): domain Bacteria; phylum Gemmatimonadota; class Gemmatimonadetes; order Gemmatimonadales; family Gemmatimonadaceae; genus AG11. Next base: position 17,207 of record JANYIN010000051.1, read on the forward strand.
CGGCATTCGGCGGCGCGGTGGGGACCGTGCCGACCGCAATGACGATGTTGTCTCCTTCGATGAGCCGGGGACCGTGTTCGGTGTCCACCGACACCGTGTGCGGATCTACGAACGTCGCACGACCCGTCGCGACTTCCACGCCGTTGCGGCCCAGTTGGTTGGCGATGACGTCCGCTTCGCGCCGCATCACCTGATCCACGCGCGCGATCAACTCGGCCGCCGTGGGACGAGCACGACCGCGTGCGACACCGTGGCCCATCAGCGCCGACGGCGCGGCAAGCGAGATGACCGCCTCTCGAAAGGTCTTGCTGGGAATCGTGCCGGTATCGACGCACACTCCGCCCACCGAAGCTCGGCGCTCGATGATGACGGCACGGCGGCCCAGCTTGGCCGTCTGCACCGCCGCCCGTTGCCCCGCCGGACCGCTTCCAATACAGATCATGTCGTATCGCATATCCTTCAAGTATCGCTCCGAACTCCCAAACGGTGAGTGGAAGGCGTCAAATTGCACTCGATCTACCGCCCCAGGGGCTGTCGCTCCGATCGCCTCCGCTGACCATCCAAGTCGTTACGAACCATCGATTTCACTCGGCGTGCGCCGGCGCTAGCCTTCCAGTGATCTGCAGCAAGCGAGCCGACGCGAGGACAGCATGGTCCGGCACGACCCCTTGAAGAACTCGGTGGACAGCGTCGCCCTCGCGATCGCCACGTCACTGCTGCACAAGGCGAAATTGGCGGGGCGCGACATGATCCACGCTCGCCGATTGAAGGAAGTCGACCCGGACGCCGTACACGCGTTCCGCGTGGCATCGCGCCGGTTGCGCGCATGGCAGCGGGCGTACGCGCCGTGGCTCGGCGATGCGTCCTCGAAGAAGATGCGCCGACGCCTGCGCGATATCGCTCGCGCTACGAACGCAAGCCGAGACACCGCCGTGCAGTTGGCGTGGCTCGCTCGACAGCGACGCCGGATTGCGGCCCGGCGGCGGCCTGCCGTCGATCGCCTCATTGCAAAGCTCGAGCTGCATCAGATCGAGCACTCCGCGGACGCATTGGAAGCGGCTCGCGACTTTCGCGCGTTGGCCGACGCACTGGCCCGCCGGCTGAAGCGGGCGGATCCCGAGGCTCCCCGGTCCGATGAGCCGTTCGGGGCGGCCGCCGCTCGGCTCATCCGAACCCACACGGCCGAACTGCGCCGACGGCTGCGGCGCATACGCGGCGCCGCCGGCGAAGAGGAAGCGCACCAGGCCCGCATCGCGGCCAAGCGCGTCCGATACCTTCTCGAGCCGGTCGTCAAGTGGCACAGTGGCGGCAGGGGCACGTCCGCGGCGCGCATCGTTGCGCAGCTGAGGCAACTGCAGGACGCCCTCGGTGACCTGCATGACGTTCAGGTGCTTGAAAAGCTGTTGTCGAAGGAAGAGAAGTTCGACGGCCTGACCGCCATCGCCGCCACCCTTCGACGCCGGAGCAGGCGCGCCTTTCATTGCGTGGAGCACGACTGGCGAGGAGACGCTTCGGCCCCTTTCTTCAGCGACGTGGCGGCATGCTGCGCCGACCTTACACGCCGCGCAGGGGCGCCGGCACCACGAGGAGCGAACGCCCGCACTCCGCAATGAGTGCGGTCGTGACCGGCTTAATCGCTCTCCGGTCTGCCGTGTACTGCTGACGTGCCCCGAGCGCAATCAGGCCCGAATCGGGGCGACGGGCGATCGCCGGTGTCACACGATCACGCGCATGTAGTGGCATCCCGCATCCTGTGCCGCCGAGACGGCGAAGACTCCGTTCGGCATCACGTACACGCCTGACAAGACGTGGCGTCGCACCTCGGCCAGGGCGACCGTCGCGCTGTAGCGCGTTTCCTTCTTGGCCAGCCGATTCGCGATGCCGGTCAGTGCGATGTTGCATGTCAGCACGATCGCGCCACGCTGTATCAGGGCGTCGAGCGCACTGTCTCCGTCAACAACCGAGTGCTTGTCGTCCGGCTTGAAGTTGATGAACGGATTGCGTCGCGCTGCATCGCCGGTGGTCGGATCCTTGAGTTTGTACGTCTCGCCAAACGACAACCGGTCCCACATCGAGTCCCCTAGCACCATGGCCGAAGCCGCGTGCCGCAGGATGAGCACGGGCGTGATCTCGCGAGACGCGATGCCGAGTTCTTTGTACCCGCTGAAGAGCGCATCGGCATACGCCAGCGCCGCGCCCGAGTAGACCTCGGGAGAATCGTACGCCGTTCGGTAGCGCGAGAGCCGATCCTTCCAACTCATGTCCCAGACGCTGGCGCCGGTTGCCGGCGGGGCGATGTGCTCCGACCTGCCCCCCGCCGCGGCCACCGCGCATCCGCCAAGCAGACTGGTGCCGGCGGCCACCGCGCCCGCGCCGATGAGCTGGTGAAGAAAGTCTCTGCGTTGCTGATCGTGTCGTTCGGTCATCGGGGTCTCCCGCGTGGGGCAGCTGTGGTGCGATACCCAGTATCCGTTGAAAGTTTCCGACGCTCCGCTGAGATCGCCGGTAGCTCGGCAAACAATGCCGGAGTACGCGGATAATTGAAGACGGCAGGCACCTGAGAAGTGCCTGCCGTTTCAGTCTTGCACGCAACGCTTTCGCGTCGTGGAACGTCCCGCGGACTCCGCGCGCACTACGCCGGTGGGCGCCCCGCGGGATCGGACGTCAGTGGCTGACCACGATGAACCAGGACCCGATCATCGGGCCGCGGGGAGCCCGGCCGCCGGCCGGTGCCACTGCTCCAGCTGGTGCGGGGCCAAACTCCGGCGTATATGCGTACGCGACGTGCCTTACGTCGTCCACCGCAACCGTCTTTGCGCCGGGGAACGTCTTGACCGTGCCGACCACGGTGTACTTGTTCGGCGAGTCCTCGTGCACAACCGTGAAGTCGCCATCGCGGCCCGCGGGGATGTACATCAGCTTTTCCGCCTGGTCCCAAGCCAGTGCATCGACGCCGTCCCCGTTCTTGATCTGCGCTACGACCTTGCCCGTGCGGGCATCCACCACGACGGACGTCTTGCCACAGGCGGCAAAGATGCGCTGCGAGGTGCGATCCATGGCGATGCCCGTGGGGCCGTCGCACGCCTCGATGCTCCAGTTGGAAACCACCTTCCACGTGTGCGTGTCGATCACGTCGATGGAGTTCTTGTCCTCGATGTTGATGAAGATGCGACCCTTGCCGTCGCTGACGCCGCCCTCAGGGCCCATGCCGTTCAACTTGACCGTCGCCACCACGTCACCCGTGGACGGATCGACGACCACCGCCGTTCCGGAGGGATGGCTATGGTTGATCGACAGGATCTTGTCCGTCGCGTCGTCGTACATGATGCCGTCGGCGCCATCGATGCCCAGGTGGACCTTCTTGATGACGGCCAGCGTGGCGAGGTTGAACATCGTCAGCGTGGAGTCGCCGCCGTTGGTCGTGAATCCGTGGTTGGACTTCGGCGCGAACGCGATGCCATGAACGCGCGGCGTGTCCATGATGTCGCCGACCACCTTGCCGGTGGCGCCGTCCACGACCATGACGTGCGTGCCACGCGAGATGAATACGCGACCCGTGGAGGCCTCCGCGGTCAGATAGTCAGTTCCGCCAGCGCCCCCAATGTCGAACTTCTTCATGGTGAACGTCTGCGCGGACCCGACGACCGGGAGCGCGAGAGCAGTGGCCAGTGCGGCCGCAAAGGCGATGCGGGAACGACTCATATGAACCTCATGGGTGTTGGACGCGTGGCGGAGTTCAATAAGAAGAATACCCACTGAACCTGTCGAGAGCATGACAGTTTGCGTATCATCCCAACCGATACGAGCTCGACACACTAGAGACTACCAGATGGCTGATTCTCAGCAGTTCGACGGCGACATCCGCGCCGCACTGGAGGCCACGTACGCTCTGGAGCGTGAGCTCATGGGCGGCGGTATGAGTCGTGTCTTTCTGGCCACCGAGCGATCCCTCAGTCGCCGCGTGGTGATCAAGGTGCTGCCGCCGGAGCTCGCTGCCGGCGTGAACCGCGATCGGTTCCGTCAGGAGATCCAGATGGCGGCGCAGCTCCAGCACCCGCACATCGTCCCGCTCTATGCGGCAGGCGAGTACGGGGATCTCCTGTACTACACGATGCCGTTCATCGAGGGTGAATCGCTGCGCCACGCTTTGTACAGCGATGCTCCCGTTCGATTTGCGGTCCGTGACGTCGTGCACATCCTGCATGACGTCGTCGACGCGCTGGCCTATGCACATGCGCGAGGCGTGATCCACCGCGACATCAAGCCCGGTAACGTCCTGCGCAGTGGGACCCATGCCGTCGTCACGGACTTCGGCGTCGCGAAAGCCATTTCGGTGTCGCGCCCGCTCTCGGGTGTGACGATGACGGGCATGGCGGTCGGAACACCTGCCTATATGGCGCCCGAGCAGCTCGCCGGCGATCCGGCGGCCGACCATCGGATGGACATCTACGCAGTGGGCCTGTTGGCGTACGAACTCCTCACGGGCGTTGCGCCGTTCTCGTCCCCGTCTCCCCAGCAGACACTGACGGCGCAACTCACACGCGACCCTCCGCCCATTGACAAGGTACGGAGCGACGTCCCCCCGGGGTTGTCGGCGCTCATCATGCGATGCCTGGCGAAGCTGCCCGACAACCGTCCGCCCGATGCCGCCTCGCTGCTGAGGGAACTCGAGGCCGTCGCTCCCGATTCGGGGGATTTTCCGGCACGGCCTCGGGTGTCGCGCCAATACCTGGCCGTGGGCGCTCTGGCGTTGGTCGCCGCGGCGGCCGTTTTCGTGTCGACGCGCGCCGCGGCACCCAGTAAGGCAGACAGCCCACCGGCGAAAACGGGGTCAGTGACGACTGTGCCGCGCCCGGCGACGGTAACGCATGGGCCGGCGCCCATTCCCCTGCTCACGCGCGCCGAGTCACTGGCCATCGCCGCTGCCATTGCGCGCAAGATGCAACAGACGACAATCGCGGCCCCGCTCGTGGCGCAGGGCCTGACGCGGGAGCAGATCGCCCAGGTGGCAGACTCGCTGCGCGCCGCCATCCAGAGCGCGGTCATCGACTCGTTCATGAAGCTGCAGCGGGGAGTGCCACCGGCCCCCGGCGGCGATCGATTCGGCGCGCGAGGCGCCGCCGCCGACGCGCGCACCGCGACGAGCGCATTCGACGAGGGGAACCGAGTGGGCCGCGGATTCTCGCCGCGCGACCCCTCACTCTCGCGCGAAGCGTTCGGCGAGCGCGCGTCGAATCCCGGGCCACCGCGGCGAGTGTTTGTTTCCATTCCCGCGCCGACCCGACGTGACCCGGATGTGGACGCGGCGGCCGTCTCAGTGATGGACTCGCTGCGTCGGCGCCTGGCACAGTCCCGGCGCTTTGTCGTCGTGGACCGCGATTCCGTGCAACTGGCACTGTCGCGGTCTGCGGTCACCGACTCCCTGGCCACCCTGCTGAAAGTGGACGTCTTTGCGTCCCTCTATCCCCAGGTGGGGCGTGACAGCACGGTGCGCTGGACCCTCAGGCTCCACGACCTGAGCGCCAATCCGTCGTTTGGGAATCGTTCCGTCGTGGTCAAGGTGCCACGCGATTCCCTGCTCGCCGCCATCGACTCCCTCCTCCGCGGCGCAACGCGCTCCCTCGACGAAATGGATCGCGCCCCACGCAGGCGGCCAGGCGAACCGCAGGGCGGCCATCCGACGCTGCCCACGCCCGTCCCGCCGATGCCGATGAGTCCGTCGGCCGGTCGATGAACGTTCTCATCGTCGACGACGAACCGCACGCCCGAAAGCGCATTCGACGGCTGCTCGCGGACTACCCCGATGTCGTGGTCGTGGCCGAAAGCAACTCGGGGCCGTCGGCGCTCGAGGCGGCCCGGACCCACCGGGTGGATGTCATTCTGCTGGATGTGCAGATGGCTGGCATGGACGGTTTCGAGGTCGTCCGCGCGCTGGCCAATGGGGACCCTCCCATCGTGGTCTTCGTGACGGCGCACGACACCCATGCGCTCCGCGCCTTCGAGGTGGCCGCCATTGACTACGTGGTCAAACCGGTTCGCAAAGAACGCTTGGTCGCCGCCCTGGACCGCGCCCGCGCGCTCCTGGCCTCGCGGGAGTCGGCCGCGGTTGGCGAGCGACTGCAGAAGATGCTCGCCGAGCTCGGAGCCAACGCGAGGAGCGGTGTACCACCCGCGCTCCCACACCACCACGGCGCGGCGCGCCTGGAAGTCCGTGACGGTGAAAGCATCGTTTTTCTGCCTGTCGCGGAAATCGATTGGCTCGAAGCGGACGGTCCCATCGTCCGCGTGCACGCCGGCCGCGCGGTGTACGGCGTACGCGACACGCTTTCCCGCATGGAGGAGTCGCTGGACCAGGCGACATTCGTCCGCATCCACCGCTCGTTCATCGTGAATCTGGAGCGCGTCCGTGAATTGCAGCCGTGGTTCGGCGGCGACGCGATCCTGGTGCTGCGCGAAGGGCAGAAGCTCAAGGTCTCGCGAACCTACCGGACGCAACTGCGCGACCGATTGAACGCGGTGTGAGAACGCCGCGCGGACCGAGCGGCACCCCGTTAGGCCAGACGCCGCTCGGGCAGGGCAAGTCGCGCACGCCGAGCCGAATCCATCCAGTAAATCCGTGAGTACTGTCCTGGGGGAACGCCAACCACCCGCTTGAACCGCCGCGTGAGATGGCTCTGGTCGCTGAACCCGGTGAGATAGGCGACATCGGAGATTCGCGCGCCCTGCTGCAGCATGTCCTTCGCGCGATTGATGCGTACCAGTTCGAGATACATGTACGGCGGCAGCCCGTAAGCCCGCCGGAACTGCCGGATGAGATGGAAGGGGCTCACGCCGGCCAGCGCGGCGAGTTCCGCCAGAGTGACGGCATGCGCAAAGTGGACTTCGAGGTACTCGCGCACGCGCGCCAGCGGCACCGACCCGACGCGCGCCACCGGCCGCGGCTCGATGTCCGCGTGGCGTTCGCAGAGACGGTGTAGCGTGTCGGCAAGCATGCTGGCCTGCCGAAGCACGTCCCGATCCGTCTCCAACAGGCGGTGCATCTCGACCATCTGCGTTGCGAGATCGGCGTCGGCATAATGCGAGTGTGCAAACATGGGCGCGGTGACGCCATCCGCGCCGAACCGCGTCATCAATTCGATGGGGAGATACAACATCCGATAGCTCCACCCCGCGCCATCCACGGGCTCACCCGTATGCACCTCGAACGGCTCCAGCGTGATCACGTCGCCAGCGCGGTGGATCACGTCGGTGCCGCGATAGCGGAGCCGCGCTGCACCACGTTCAAGTACTCCCACAGCGTACGTCTCGTGGAGATGCGGCGCGAAGCGCTGCCGGACGTAGGTACCGCTGAGCATCTCGAATGGCTCGTCGCACCGGGCAAGCATGACCTGCGCCGTCTCGTCGTCATGTGACATGGTGGCATCTCGCAGCGAGGCGTGAGTGTGGGAACTTCACGACGAGTTGGACACCCGGATCTCCCGGAACGTCGCAGCGCGCGGACGAGGCGCGCGATTCACGGCACGAAACGCACTTTCCCCTCCACGAGACGTAGCCTGACGGGACATCCCTGTTCGCGCGAGGGCGTGCCGGTCCGCCGGCATCGCGACGAGCGTTGCGTAGTCGCTGCGGTTCCCGTTAGTTCCAGACATGCTGTCCACCATGACGCGCGCCACCCGGTTGACCGCGCTCTTTGCGCTGATCTACGCGATCTGTCATGCCATCGCGCTCAGCACGGGCACGTCCATCCCTTTGTCCGCGTCGGTTGCGCGCACCGCACTCAACGCCGTGCTCTGGTTTGCGATCACGCCGTGGATGCTCGGTGCTGTGCGCCGGTTCGCTCGGCCTGGCGCATGGTGCAGCATGTGGCAGGTCCTGGTGATACTGTGCGCGGCAGTCGGAGCGGGAGTCCTCCAGGCCAACGTGGCGGCCCGCCTTGGCATTCGCGATCCGGTCCCCGCCCTCGCCGGTGTGTTCTACTATCTCGACGTCAATCTCGCCGCCGCGGTGCTCGCAGCGGTCGTGCTGGAACTGCTCGCGCAGAACCGGGCGCTCGTCGCCCGCGACCGATGGCTCCTCGCACTCGACTCGCGACTCTCCGATGCGCGGTGCCGATTTCTTGCGCTTCAGCTTCAGCCGCACTTCCTGTTCAACGCGCTGAACATGGTGGTGGCCCTCGCGGCCGACGCGCCACGAGAGGCGTCGCGGATGTTGCGCAATCTACGCACGCTGCTCGTGGCCACGGCGAGCCGTTCCCGGATGCCATGGATTTCGCTTGCCGAGGAAGTCGAGGTACTGGACGCGTACCTCGCCATCCTCGGGGCGCGACACGCCGATGCGCTTCGTGTCGAGCGCCACGTGGATCCACGTGCGCTCGCCGCGTGCGTCCCCCCATTGATGCTGCAGCCGCTGCTCGAAAATGCCATCCGTCACGGGCTCCTGGCCGGCATGCAGCCCGCGGTGGTCGGGCTGACCATCGGCGTGGACGACGACCGACGCGTCCGGATCACGGTGTCCAATCCGCTGGCGACGCCGGCCTCGCGAGCGCCTGGGCTCGGAATCGGCCTGCGGAACACCCGCGAGCGGCTCGCGCGCTTTTTCCGTGACGACTTCGCCCTGACGCTCGACTTCGAAGCGGACCGCGCGGTCCTGACGGTGGTGATGCCCCGTCGCACGCGCGATGTGATGCCCGATCCGGTGTCGTCCACCGACGGCGCCGCCTCGCCGAACGCGCGTCCTGCCACCTCCGGACAACGTCGCCTGTCGCAGCTGGTCGAATCGCCGCCAGCGTGGATCATCGCGATCGGCATTGTGCTCTTCTGGACGTCGGCATGGGTCTTCTGGGCGTACCAGATGTACTTCTACAGCCTCGTGCGAGGGTGGCAGAGTACATCGGTCTTCGACGGAAGCTGGGCCGACCTCGTGTCCGCGGTGGCGTGGATCGGACTTACGCCCGTCGTGCTCACGCTGGGAACACTTTTGCCCATCCGCGGACGCCAATGGGTGATGCGAGCCGTCGCGCACGCAGTCCTGTCGTTCATCGTATCGCTGCTGCAGGTGCGCATCATCATGGCAAGCGGGCAGCTCGGGTCGCGGACGCTGTTTCATCAAGCGAACTTCAACCCGATCGCACTCAACAGCGTGATCTATTTCCTGATCATCGCGCTGACGCACTATCGGGCCGCGTTCAAGTGGTTTCAGGAACGAGAGACCGCCGAACGGCGCCTCGACGCCAAGCTCGCTCAGGCTCGCTGGCACGCGCTGGCGATGGAGTCGCAGCCGGCGTTGATCGCCACGGCGCTCGAGCGCATTGCCGCGCTGATGGACACGGAGCCTGACGTCGCCGAGGAGGAGGTGCTGGAGCTCGCCGATGCGCTGCGACTCCTGCTGCAGTCGAGCGAGCGTGAATCGGTCGGACCACGGGAGGCCCTTGAGACGCTCGATGCCGCGGTATCCCTTCGACACGCCGCGCGCGGCGATGCACCGCACGTGGCGGTCGCGACGCGGCTCGACGAACAGATTCGTGTTGCACCGTCGGAACTGATCGCACAGATGCACGCGATGGTGATGCTACCCGGCGTCCTCGATATCGTGGTCGACTCCCCTGGCGACGGCTTCACGGGCGCCTGTCTTCGCGTGACGGCGCTGCCAGGTGGCGCCAGCTTTGTCCTTCATGACTTGACGCGTGGCGCCAGGGCGGTCCTGTTCGGCGAGAGCGACGGTGAGCGGGCGACGCGCGCTGTTCCCCATGCCGCCGCGCCGTATCGCGATCTCACCGCTGGAGGCGTCAGAGTGGTGTGAGCATGTCTCTCCCGTCTGGTCCTCCGGCATACCCTGTATGTCGCCCGCGCCAATCAACATCATTCAAGCCGCCGGTCGTTGCGGCGCGTCACTTTCCTGTCCGGCGCGTCGCATATACTGCGATGGCAATCATCCGTCGCCCACACGTACAACCCTTCCCTGAATGAAGTTCGCCCTCGCTGCAGCGCTCCTGTCCGCCGTGGTGCCACCCATTCATCAACCAGGTTCGTCGCCCTATAGCGGCCGCAATGGAGAGCTGCACGTCCGTGTGCCGCGACTGGAGATGGATGCCGTGATCGACGGCACGCTCGATGAGCCGGTTTGGGCGCAGGCGGCACGCCTCACCGGCTTCTCGCAATTCACGCCGCAGGACGGCATTCCGGCTGCCGATTCCACCGAAGTGCTCGTCTGGTATTCGCCGACGGCCATCTACTTCGGTATTCGCGCCTTCGAAGCTCATGGCTCGGTGCATGCCACGCACGCGGACCGCGACAAGATTGCCACTGATGACAACGTCCAGATCTTTCTCGGCACCTTCAATGACCGCCGCCAGGCGTTCGTCTTTGGCGTCAACCCGTTCGGCGCTCAGATGGACGGAACGATCGTGGAGCAGGGACAAAGCGTCACCGCGACCTGGAGCGGCGCGGTGGCAGCCCGCGTCCAGCCCGACCTGAGTCAGGACTTCGTGTTCACCTCCAAAGGGCGACTCACGGACTACGGCTACGAGGTAGAGGTGCGCATCCCCTTCAAGAGTCTCAAGTATCAGTCCATCGACGTGCAATCGTGGGACTTCAACGTAGCGCGCGACATCCAGCATTCGAGCAGTGAAGACACGTGGGCGCCTGCGAAGCGGGCGAACCCGTCCTTTCTGGGACAGGCGGGCACGCTGGATGACCTGCATGGCATCGCGCATGATCTCGTGCTGGACGCCACGCCCGTCGTGACGCAGAAGACCGTCGGCGCTGCGGGGGCTGCGGGCTGGGCGTATGATCGCAGCAAACCGCAGTTCGGTGCCAGTGGGAGATGGGGTCTGACCACCAACCTGATGCTCAGCGGCACGGCGCACCCGGATTTCGCGGAGGTGGAGTCCGACGCTGGGGTCTTTGTCATCGACCCGCGCAACGCTCTGTTCTTCGCGGAAAAGCGTCCGTTCTTTCTCGATGGCGCCGAGCAGTTCACCGTGCCCGGCAATTTGATCTACACGCGACGCGTCGTCGAACCGTTGGGAGCGGTGAAGCTCAGCGGAAAGGCGCTCGGCACGACCATCGGTTTTCTGTCCGCCGTCGACGACCCCTCGCTGTCGCCCTCGGGGCACGACGACATCTACTACAACATGGTCCGGCTGCAACGAGACATCGGCGGGCAATCGCGCCTTGGCTTTGCCGCCACCAACCGTGAGGTCGGCGGCAGTTTCAACCGCGTGGCAGACATCGACAGTCGGCTCGTGTTCGGTGGGCTCTACAGTGCCAACCTCCAGTACGCGGGGAGCACCACGCGCCAGGGCGGAACGACCACGGAGGGATCTCTCTGGAATCTCAACCTCAACGGAAGCGGCAAGACGTTCGGCTTCCGCTACCTCTTCGGTGGCTCGACACCGGATTTTCGCACGCAGAGCGGATTCATTTCGCGCGCCGGCATCACACACGCGCAAATCGACAATCGCTTCAGTTGGTTCGGGACTCGGGGCGCCGCCGTTGACGGTATCACACTCGATCTACTCTGGGACAACATCTGGACGACGTCCAACTTCGAGCGCCATGGTGACGCACAGGACAAGAAGTACCACGTGAGCCTCAACACCGCACTCCGCGGCGGATGGAGCATCGGTACGTCGGTGTACTGGGAAACCTTCGGCTTCGACGATCGCCTGTACGCCGGCTACCAGATCGAACGGCAGGTGGGCGCGGTCGTCGATACGGTGCCCTTCATCGGCACGCCGCGGATCATGAATCGCGATTACGTGTTGACGCTCGACACGCCGCGGTTCTCGACGTTCAGCGGAACCCTGCTCTATCTCTGGGGGCAGGACGAGAACTTCTTCGAGTGGGCACAGGCGAACATCCACTATATCTCGGCAACGCTGAACCTGCGTCCCACCGCGCGTCTGAGGGTGGACGGCTCCCTCGACTACCAGGATTATCTGCGCCGCACCGACGGCAGCATGGCGGGTCGGAACTTTATCCCACGCGTACGGGTCGAGTATCAACTCACGCCAGCCGTATTCGTGCGCGCGGTCGGCGAAGTGGATGGCGCGGAAAACGACGACCTCCGCGACGAAAGTCGCACCCAATTCCCACTGATCATCAACGGGTCAAAGGCCCTGGCGAAGCGCACGAGGACGTTTGTCGGCGATCTCCTCTTCTCGTATCAGCCCGAGCCGGGCACGGTGATGTTCCTGGGATACGGCGCCGCGGCCGATGGCTTGCCCAGCCAGACGCAGCGATTCGCCTATCAGCCGCTCGTGCGTAACTCGGACCACTTCTTCCTCAAGTTCAGCCGCTTGCTGAGGATGTAGCCATCACGGCGACGCATGGAACAGTCTGAAGATCCGTAGCGGCCACGACGCATCCGCCGAGGCGCGAAGCCGCGGGGCTATGCGAGGTGTCGCGTTCAGGAGCGCTTTTTCTCGCTCAGCGTCTCGCTGCTCGTCGGATGGTCCAGCCAGAGTCGGCGGTTGGGCTCCGCATCGCGCTGCACGGTCGCCGCGACTGACTCGGCGTCAGCGGGGGCCACGTACGGCGAGCTCGTGAGGCCTGGTTCTCGCGATATCAGCGGACGCACAGCCAAGTCCGCAACGTGTCTGTTCCTGCGCTGCTCGAAGCGCAGATGCAGATTGGCCATCTTTTTCACCAGCTCGTCGAACTCGTCGGACTCCATATATGAACATGCTTTCCGCAATCGGCGGTAGATGTCGGTCCGGATCGATTCGAGGCGCGAAACGCGCGATTCTGCCATGAATCAGAGACATTGCAGAAACCGCGCCCGAACTTGACGCGAAGCCCGAAGGCGCGCGGCAGCGACTGATCGATACTGGAATTACGAGGTATTGATCATATCATTCATCGAATGCCATGTCAGCAAGACTGGCGAGCGCGGCACGGTTCACCTTCCCTTCGATTACCGACATCATGGCCATCTCCACGCTCGACGCTCCGGCCCCGACGAAGGACACGTTTCCCATCAACGGAACGGACTACATCGAGTTCTACGTGGGCAACGCCAAGCAGGCCTCGCACTACTACCGCGCGGCATTTGGCTTTCACCTTGTCGCGTATCGCGGCCCTGAAACCGGGTGCCGCGATCGGGCGAGCTACCTGCTGCAACAGGACAAGATCCGGTTCGTCCTCACCACGGCCATACGTCCCGACCTGAGCGACGACGCGCGGCGTATCGCGGACCACGTTCACCGCCACGGCGATGGCGTGCGCGACATCGCGCTGTGGGTAGACGACGCGCGCGATGCTTTCGCGAAAGCGGTCGAGCGCGGCGCGGTCGCCGTGCAGCTACCCACCGTCATGAGCGACGATCACGGCGAGATCGTGATCGCGTCGTTCCGGATCTATGGCGAAACAGTGCATTCGCTCGTGGAGCGGCGGAATTACAGCGGGCTGTTCATGCCCGGGTATCGCACCGTCACGCCGTACTTCGCGCCGCCGGCGGCCGGGTTGAAGTATGTGGACCACTGTGTCGGCAACGTGGAGCTTGGCAGGATGAACCATTGGGTCGAGTTCTATTCTCACGTGCTCGGCTTCAGAAACCTGCTCACGTTCGACGACAAGACCATCAGCACCGAGTACTCGTCTCTGATGTCGAAGGTCATGGCCAACGGCAACGACCGGATCAAGTTTCCCATCAACGAACCGGCCAGCGGCAAACGCAAGTCGCAGATCGACGAGTACCTCGACTTCTATCAGGGGCCCGGCGTACAACACATGGCGCTGGCCACGGACGACATCATCGCCACCGTCACCACGCTGCGCGACCGCGGGGTCGAGTTCCTCAGCGTGCCCACGACCTATTACGACGAACTGCAAGGAAGGATCGGTAAAATCGATGAGCCCGTCGGCGACCTTGCGAAGCTGGGGATTCTCATCGACCGCGACCCGGACGGATATCTGCTGCAGATCTTCACCAAGCCGGTGGAGGATCGACCCACGATCTTCTTCGAGATCATTCAGCGGAAAGGAGCGAAGAGCTTTGGCGCCGGCAACTTCAAGGCGCTGTTCGAAGCCATCGAGAGGGAACAGGGGCTGCGCGGGAATCTCTAGCGTTCATGGCAATGCGCGGACACGGAGTACCGTAGCGACCGCCGTTCCCTTTGGAGGATGATCGATGCCGTTCTACCACACGCTTGGCCGAATACCCAGGAAGAGACATATCGCCTTCCGGAAGCCGGATGGCGGCCTGTACGCTGAACAACTCGTGGGGCACGAGGGATTTACGGGAACCTCGGCGCTGCTGTACCACGTGCACCCGCCCACCACCGTGAAGTCCGTCAGGCGCCTAAAGGAGATCACGTACGAGGCGGACGCCGACCGCTCCCTCCACCATCGTCACTTTCGCACATCGCGCATTGCATCGGGGGGAAGCCCGACGCTCGACCGCATTCCCCTCCTGTTCAATCGCGATGTTGCGCTGCTCTATGTCGAGCCCAGCACTGCGGACGAGCATTTCTACCGGAATGCCCAAGGCGACGAAGTGGTCTACGTGGCGAAAGGGTCCGGCTCGCTCGAGACGCAGTACGGGCTGCTTCCGTTTGGCGAAGGCGACTATCTCGTCATTCACCGGGGCATTCTGCACCGGTACCGCTTTGCGGAGGGAAGTGAGCAAGCGAAGCTCCTGATCATCGAGAGCAAAGGCCACGTCCGGCCGCCGACGCGCTATCGCAACGAGTTCGGCCAGTTGATAGAGGGCGCACCCTATTCGGAGCGCGATCTTCGCGTGCCACGCGAACTCGTGACCAATGACGTTCGCGGCGATTTTCAGTTGCTCGTCAAGCAATACGACGGCATCAACGAAATCATCCTCGATCACCATCCGCTCGACGTCATCGGCTGGGATGGCCAGTTCTATCCGTGGGCATTCAACATCCGCGACTTCGAGCCGATCGTGGGTCGCGTCCATCAGCCACCCCCCGTGCACCAAACCTTCCAGGGCGATGGATTCGTCATCTGCTCATTCTGCCCTCGACCGTACGATTTTCATCCGGAAGCGATCCCCGCTCCGTACAATCACAGCAACGTGGACTCCGATGAGGTGCTGTATTACGCCTCCAGCGAGTTCATGAGTCGCAAAGGCATCGAGTTCGGCTCCATTACACATCATCCGGACGGTATTCCCCACGGGCCGCATCCGGGGCGGGCAGAAGCCTCCATCGGCGCGAAATACACCGACGAACTCGCCGTGATGGTGGACACCTTCCGGCCGCTCATGGTGGCGAAGCAGGCCCGCGACATCGAAGACCCGAACTATCATCGTAGCTGGATAGACGCGCAGCACGACGCGTTCAGCCCGCCCACCAGCTGACGCCTCCGCTTTCACCCGTGCCGTACGCGTGAGCCTCCTCGCCTTCACCGCGTTCGTGGCGGTCGGCTCGTTCGGCGCGGGACTTCTTGGGTCCCTCACCGGTTTGGGTGGCGGCATGGTGGTGGTGCCCATGCTGACCGTCCTGTTTCACGTCGACTTGCGATACGCGATCGGCGCCTCACTCGTGTCCGTCATCGCAACATCCTCCGGCGCGGCCGCGGCGTACGTGCGTGAGGGATACACCAACGTGCGAGTGGGGATCTTCCTCGAAGTGGCCACCACTACCGGCGCGCTCACGGGTGCGGCGGTGGCGGGGTTTGTCCCCACCAGCGCACTCGCCGTACTGTTCGGCCTCGTGCTCCTGTACACCGCGTTCCGTTCGCTGCAATCGGTGCAGGAGCATACGAGTACGCGGCCGTCGCACCCATGGGCAACGCGCCTGCGGTTGGACGGTACTTATCCCGCCGACGGCGCCATGCGTCCCTACTCCGTGCAAGCCGTGCCGACCGGGTTCTTCCTCATGTTCGTCGCCGGCGTGCTGTCGGCGTTGTTGGGCATCGGTTCGGGCGCGATAAAGGTGCTGGCGATGGACCGCGTCATGCAGCTGCCCTTCAAGGTCTCCACGACGACCAGCAATTTCATGATCGGGGTAACGGCCGCCGCGAGCGCCGGAGTCTACCTGCATCGTGGCTACATCGATCCTGCGATCGCCACGCCGGTCATGCTCGGCGTGCTGTTGGGAGCACTTCTGGGCGCGCGCATTCTTTCGCGCGCCCGAGTCACGTGGTTGCGGACCATCTTCACCGTGGTCGTGTGCGCACTGGCGGCGGAGATGCTCTACAAGGGCATTTCGGGGGCGCTGTGAACGCGCCGCGCTGGACGGATCACGACGTCGAACAGGCCGTTGGCCGAGTGCTCCAGGTGGGCGTACTCGTGGCCGCCGCGGTCGCGATCGGCGGCGCGCTGGGGATGCTCGCGCAACACGCACGGCTGCCCGCGGACTTCCACGTGTTTCGTGGGGGCACCTCGCCACTCGGGTCGCTCCGAGCCATCGGGCGCGGCGCCGCCGCAGGCGATAGCCGCGCGATCGCTCAACTCGCGATCGTGCTGCTGATCGCCACGCCGGTTGCGCGTGTGGCACTCACCGTCGGCGCCTTCATTCTACAGCGCGACCGCCTGTACGCCGGGATGGCGACGCTGGTATTCGCTCTTCTGCTGTCCAGCCTGCTCTGGGGTGGCGGTAGGTAATTACCGGACTCAGCACTCCGGAGCATCCGCCGTCGCGGCATTAAACACGCATTGGTTCGTGATCCTACCGCACTCAGCGACCGTCACGGAGCCCTCGGATGAGCGACAGCACTGGGATACTCGACCTTTCCGGTCTCGAAAATGAGTACGAGATCATCGGCGAGATGAACGTCAAGGATCACTCGCGAGCCTTTATCGCGACCAGGAAGGACGCGAGTGGGAAACGGAAGGACGATCATTCCCGCGTCCTGATCACCGTGAATGCCACTCCCGAAGGCGACGAGGGAAACGCCCTGTCTCACTATGCAGCCGACACACAGCTGCTTGCACGACTGGGCCACCGACGGCTGATTCCGGTGATCGAGGGCGGCTGGGTGGGCAAGGATAGCTTCGCGGTGGTGTCCGAACGCATTGCCGACCCGTCCCTCGCCGCCGTGCTTGCGCGTTCGGGGGAGCGATTTTCGAATCCGCGTATCGCCGCGATACTGCGTGAGGTGAACGGCCTGCTCGAGTGGGCGCGCGAACAGAGAATCATTCACCGCGCCCTCACGGCCGAGACGATTTTCCTCGAACCGCAGACTGACCGCGTGCGCGCGTCGTTCGTGGTCGCGGCAATCCCGCGTCGGCCGCGGTCGGATGTCGATGCGGATGCACGGACCATCGCTCGCCTCGCCATCGCGATGCTCATCGGGAACGGCGATCGACCCCTCCTCACCGCCGCCACGCTCGCCGACTCGCGGCCCGATCTGCCCGACCGCGTTATCGAGGTGACGAAGGCAGTACTCGACGACAAGGAGACCGCTGACGGGACGAACATCCCGGCGTATCTCGCCCTCATCGGTATGGCCGATCCGATTGCCGCAGAGGAGTCCGAACTCGAGCGACTGCGGGCCGAACTCGTCGAAGAACAACGCGTGGAGCGAGGGAAACTCGCAGATGAGCGGACTCGCTTCGAGCAAACCATGGCCGGGGAACGAGCGGGGTTCGCAGCGGAGCGCCATGCCTTCCTTGCCGGGGTAGCCCAGGAACGTGCAGAGCTCGTCGCCAGGCGCGAGGCACTCGAAAAGGAAGCCGCCGACCGGATCGCCGCGTTCGAACGCATTGCCGCGCATGACCGCCAGCTGATTGACGACCTTCGCAGCGAAATCCGCCGGGCGGGAGAGCTCGAGATCGAGAAGAAGCGGCTCACCGCGCTCGAGGACATCCACGACGCTGACGCCGATACGGCGTCCGTGCTCGATCAGGACCGTCTGATGGCGCTCCCGTTCGTGCTTCCGATCATGGCCCCACTGGCCGAACTGGGCTTCAACGACGACCGGCCGTGGCTGCCTGACGAAGACGGGATGATTCCACAGACGCGCGAACACACATTTATTGACAGCCAGCCGGCCCCCGTGGCGACGCTCGCGTCGACCGATCGACCGTCGCACCCCCGCGCGCGCATCCTTCCGTTTGCGCTCGTAGGATTGCTCGTCGTCATCGTCCTCGGCGCGGCTGCCCTTCGGTACAGATCCACGACGGTGGCGACCACAGCGCCCGCGTCGGTGAATGCGCTGACACGCACGACAGCCACGCCTGTAGCGGCACTCCCAGTTGTGGCGCCACAGTACGCCGTTCCACTTCCGCCTGCAGGCGCGGTAGTGGACTCGTTGATTGGAAAGCGCATCCAGCCGCTCGATTCAGCCGCCGCCGCCGCACAGCTCGTGCGGCACACTCGGCGCATCGGTCGTGACTCGACGCCTCGACCAGACACGGTGTCGTCCGGCGACAGCCTATCCCAAGTTCGCGCCCGTCGCGACACCACGCGAAAACCCGATACAACACAAGTGAGCCAGCCATGATGACCGAACGCACGTTTATCGACGTCGCGGGCGCAGAGTGGAGCGTCTGGGAAGTCTACCCCTCGCTCGTGGAACGCCGTCTGCTTGCCGAGCGCCGCGCGGCGGCCCGCGGTCAGCTGGAACGTCGGCACGTACCGGTCGGCCGCGCGACACTCCCCATGCAGATCCGCGGTGGATGGCTCGCGTTCCAGAACAAGTACGAGCGCCGACGCCTCATTCCGGTGCCGACCTCCTGGGAGGAGTTCGACGACGGCGCCCTCCGCCGACTACTGGCGCAGTCGATGCTCGCCAGCAGGCCGAGAGGCGTGCCGCGCTGATGTGGGGACCCTTGGCCGGTGCTTCGGTCGCGCGCGTTGGCACCTCGAGCCATCAATGCGAACACGGCCTCTCAGCGGACGAGTTCGACTCGCCGCACGCCGCTCGGCATCACAAAACGAACTGTTCGCGCGGCATCGTCGTACGCCGCTGCGACTGGCCGTCCGTCCACGAGCACGCGGTCTGGCCGCGCGCCTTGCGCGGCTATGGTGACGTCGAACGTGGTGGCGCCGCGGTAGGCACCCTGCGAGGACACGCGGACGCTGAGCTGGCGCACGTCATCGGCGGTGACGAACGTCGTCAGGCGGAACTGTCCCTGGAGGTATCCGTAGCCATCGCCCGCGTCTTCATAGAGATCGCTCGTTGCGGCGCCGGGAAACACGCGGAGTGCAAGGGTGTCCAGCACGCGCTGGTCCGAATACTGGAGCACCGCCTGCGTTGGAATCACCGCACCCGCACGCGCGAACACGGGCAGACCGCGCAGCGCGGTGGTGTCGCCGCCGTCCAGGAGCACGCGGGGGGCTGCCACGGTGGCACTCACCCCGCCGGCGAATCGTTCGTCGCTGCCCAGTCGATACCACTCGCCGCTGGGCAGATAGACGCTGCGGCTGTCGGCGGCGGAATCGACGACGGGGGCAACGAGCAGATGATCGCCGAGCATGTATGAGAACTGCGATCGAAGCGCCGCCGTGTCACCAAGCGACCCCCAGAAGACCGGGCGGACAACGGGACTTCCGTCGCGCGTGTGCTGAAAGAACGCCGTGTAGAGGGCGGGAAGCAGGCGATACCGAAGGCTGATCGCCGCGCGAGCGGCGCGCTCATGCTCCGTCCCGTAAAACCAGGGCTCGCGACGCGGCGAGTCGATGGACGAGTGCGTGCGACAGAATGGAAGGAGAGCTGCGGACTGCAGCCAGCGCAAGTACAAGTCTGCCGAGGGTGAGCCGTTGAATCCGCCGATGTCGTCGCCGGCAAACGGCAGACCGGACAAACCCAGACTGATGACCATGGGCAGCGAGACCTTGAGCTGGTCCCATGTCGAGTAGGTGTCGCCCGTCCACATACTCGCGTATCGCTGGATACCGGTGTAACCGGCTCTGGTGACGATGAACGGACGGCGCTCGGGCCGCAGGCGCCGCAGCCCGTCGTACGTGGCGCGCGCCTCCAGCGCCCCATACTGATTGTGGTATTCGATATGCGTTCCGGGGCGCCCGTCGCCGTCGAACTGCGTGAAGTCCGGGATCGTCTGCGCCCCGAACGACGCCGGTTCGTTCATGTCGTTCCAGACTCCTGCGACGCCTGCATCGAGCAGCGCACGATGCTGGTCGCCCCACCAGCGGCGCGTGTCCGCGCGTGAGAAGTCAGGAAAGACACTCCGGCCCGGCCACACCTGGCCGACGTACGCCGTGCCGTCCGGCAGCCTGACGTATGCGCCGCGCACAAGCCCCTCGCGGTAGACACTGTACGCGCTGTCCACCTTCACACCGGGATCGACGATGGTGACGACCCTGAACCCCCGCGCGTTGAGCGAGTCGAGCAACTGCTTCGGCTGCGAAAACTCCCGCGGGTTCCACGTGAACACGCGGTACCCGTCCATGAAGTGAATGTCGAGGTGGATGACGTCGGCGGGAATATGCCGTCGCCGGAATTCCGCCGCGAGATTCACGACCTGCGTGTCCGGATGATAGCTGTACCGGCTCTGATGGAAACCGAGCGCCCACCGTGGAGGCATCGGCGTGCGACCCGTGAGGCGCGAATAGCGCGCAAGGACGCTGTCGAGGCCGGGACCACGAAAGATGAACCACCGCAGTTCACCGCCGTCGATGCCGCCTTCCGCCGTGTAGGCGACGCCGCCTTTCAGTCGCCCGTTGAAATCCATCTCCCCCTTGAATGGATTATCGTAGAGGACCCCGTGCGCGACTCCGTCCCTCACACGCACGTAGAACGGGAACGACGAGTAGATCGGCACCTGATCGATCTGCACGCCCCGATCCGTGTTCCAGAAGGGGAACGTCGAGCCAGAGCGATCCAGGCCGGTCGGTTGCTCGCCGAGTCCGAAGAAGCGCGCCCCGGAATCGCTGTGCACCACATGTGCAACGCGCCCTTGCCAGGTTGAAGCACCGAGCGATTCGGACAGAAGCAATCGTCCGTCGCTGTCCCGGACGCTGACGCGGAGCGGTGCGCGGCTCGCTGTGACTGTCATACCTTCAGCCTGGACGGTCACGCCATCTGATGTCTCGCGAATGACCGCCGTGCCCACGCGCGGTGCCGAGTCGCCGGTCGCGATGGAGCGCGTGGCGGGAAATGCCGCGGTGACCGCGTCGCCAAAGCGAACGCGCACACGCACACCGATGCCGGCGATGGATTGCACGAGCACGCCGCCATGCTCCGCACTGAGGAATACGCCGCCTGCCACCGGCGAGCTCCGTCGCATGCGGCCAAGGCCCACGAAGGCGCCCTGTTGTGCATTGGCGGGTCCCATTGGCACCACGCAACAGATTAGCCCCACAACGGCCGCCGGCCGCGCCAGCCTGCGAAGCAGTACGGAGCGTCCGGGGCTCAGACCGCTGGCCTCTTGGGCCGCGCCAGGAGCAGCATCAGCACGCCGAACACGAGCATCACCAAGCCCCACCACAGGTTGATCTGTCCATTCCTCGTGAAGGCTGCGGCGGTGGTCGCCGGCGACAGGTAGCCGTACGCCGTGAGCAGGATTCCCAGCAGCACGAACAGACCGCCGATGGGAACGCGCACGTCCAGGTCTCCGGTTGCGCTCATGGTTAGGCGAAGAGAAGGTTGAGGGCCAGAAGGAGCAGGATGGTGAGGGCGCCAAGGAACGCCGGACGCTCGTAGAAGGAGCGCGCCGTACTCACCGGGCGCGGCGTCAGCGCGTAGACGAGGCCGCGCAGTTCCTCATCGGGGCGAGGCCGCGTCAGGAGACTCACCACGATCGTTACCACAAAACAGGTCGTCCACGCGAAGATCGCCGTCCAGAACGTCTGCCCAAGCTCACTGGGGAACGTCTCGAGCACGCCAAAATAGCCTCCCTTGACGCCGGGTACGGACCCCGCGGGAAGCGTCAGGCCGTGATGCACCGCGGCGGCGAGCGTACCGGAGAGGAGACCGAAAAATGCGCCGTGCCCCGTGGTCCGCCGCCAGAACATGCCGAGGAAAAACGTGGCGAACAGCGGCGCGTTCACGAACGCGAACACCAGCTGCAACAGCTCCATGATGTTGTTGAATGCCGCGGCGACGTACGCGGCGGCAATGGCCAGCAGAATCCCGACCACAGTGGCCGCTCGGCCGATCCACAATAGATGTTCGTCGCTGGCATCCTTCCGGACGTACGCCTGATAGAGATCGTAGGTCCATACCGTATTGAACGCGGTCACGTTTCCAGCCATGCCCGACATGAACGAGGCGAGCAAGGCCGCGAGCCCCAGCCCCAGCATCCCGTTCGGAAAGAGATGCATGAGCATGGAGGGGGTCGCGAGATCATAATCGAGCACCACCTTGCCCGCAGCGTTGAGCAGGGGCCCCCCGCCGGGACCCACCTTCGCCGGGATGATGCCCGATCCGCCAATGACCAGCGCAATCATCCCGGGCAGGATCACGAGAAACGGAAAGACCATCTTCGGCACCGCCGCGATGAGCGGCGTCCGTCGCGCGGCCTCCATCGAGTCGGCCGCCATGGCGCGCTGCACCACGAGGAAGTCCGTGCACCAGTAGCCGAATGAGAGCACGAAGCCGAGGCCCATGACCAGCCCGAACCACTCCACGCCGATGAGGTTGTGCTCTGGAGCGCCCATACCGCGCCACGCATGCGTGTAGGCGTCCGCGGAATGCCCTTGCGACACGGCGAGCGCCGTCAACTTCGCCGTGAGCCCGCTCCAGCCACCCACCTCGTTGAGGCCGACAATCACCAGCGGCGCGAAGCCGAACACGATGAGGAAGAACTGCAGAACTTCGTTGTAGATCGCGCTCGTCAGCCCGCCCAGCAGGATGTACGAGAGCACGATAGCCGCGGACATGAGCACGCTGAAATTGAAGCTCCATCCCAACAGCAGGTGCATCAACTCGCCCATCGCGTACATCGACACGCCGGAGGAAAAGACCGTCATCACGGCGAACGACACGGCGTTGAACGCGCGTGTCTTCTCGTCAAAGCGCAGACGCAGATACTCGGGAACCGACCGGGCCCGTGAGCCGTAATAGAACGGCATCATGAACAGGCCGACGAACAGCATGGCCGGCACCGCACCGATCCAGTAGAAGTGGCTGGTGGAAATGCCGTACTTCGCTCCGGACGCGCCCATGCCGATTACCTCCTGCGCGCCGAGATTGGCCGACAGGAAGGCCAATCCCGTGATCCACGCCGGAAGCGAGCGACCCGACAGAAAAAAGTCCGTGCTGGTCTTCATCGCTCGGCGAAGCCGCCATCCGATCCCGAGCACGAAAAGGAAGTACACGCCGATGATCGTATAGTCGATCCAGCGGAGACCTACGGGAGAGAGACTGGGCGCCATCAAGTCGAGACTCCATTTGGGAAGGCAGCTGACTGGCTGCTCGTTTTTCGGCTGGGGTAGCCTATCACCGATAAGGGGGCGGGTCAAATCCCTGACGACGACCATGCCGGTTGATTCTGTGGCGCCGGCCGCCTATATCCTTCCCGAATCGCCGGAGGGCGCATGAAACCGATGTACCTGCAGGACGTCGAAGCGCATAAGGGTGCGGGACCGCGCGCGGAGACGATCGAAAGAATGCGCGCGGCCGGCGTGCCGGTGCCACAGATCATGCACCTCTTCGCCTACAAGCCGGAACGCACCGATCATCTGGCGGCGTTCACGCAGGGTGTGATGCGCGGCCCGTCGCCGCTTTCGGCCGGACAGCGCGAACTGATCGCGGCGCTGACGTCCACGCTCAACAAGTGTCTCTTCTGAATCGGCTCCCACGCCGCGGTCGCGGCGGAGCTGCTGGGCGATCATGCGCTGGTGGAAAGCGTTCTCACCGATCTCGACACGGCGCCGATTTCCGACCGGGACCGGGCACTGTACCTATTCGTGAAGAAGATGGTGCACGATTCGCTCTCCATCGGCGAGGCCGACGTGGTGACGGCCCGTGCGGCCGGCTGGACGGACGAGGCGCTCTACGACGCGATCACCGTCGTGGCGCTGTTCCAGTTCTACAACGCATGGATCGACGCGTCGGGCGTGAGCGACATGCCGGCAGAGGGGTATGAGATGTCGGGTCGGCGAATGGCGGCCGGAGGGTACGTGATGGGCAAGCCGGCGGCGGAATAGAGCCAGGTCAGTATTGCTGCGTCCGGGGCTGGAACGTTCGCCAGCTGTGCCAGAATTCCTGACTGGCAATGACGGGCACCAGCCGCCCGGACGCGCCTTCGCCGGTGAGCGCGAACGCGCGCTCGCCGCCCACGAGCGAATCGCCGCGCAGCACGAAGCGGGTGGCCGAGTCCGGCCGCCGGAACGCGAAGTAGCTGACACCGTCGCGGCCAAGTACCACGACCACCGGCGTGCCGCCAACCTCGTCGTTCACCACACGCTCCCGGCGCAGTCGATTCCAATCGTACGCCTTGCTGCGCTGGTTGACGGTCAGTCCTACCACCCATGACTTATCGTGCCACGAAGCGGTATCCGTTCCGGTGAGCTGCTTCCGACTGGTGCCGCGCTCAAACGCATAGTCTTTGGCGTACTCCGTTGCGAACGTCGAATCGCCCTGCATGATCAGACTGTGGGGATACAGTGCCAGCCACTGGTCGAGCGTCACCTGCAGGTGCCACAGCTCGGGTAGGAACGTTCCCTTCAGCGCGCCGGTGATCGCCTCTCCATTGGCTTGCCGCCACCAACTGCCCGTCGTTCGGTCTTCGAGCATCGCGTTGAAGTGATCCATGCCTACCAGTCGGAACGTTTCGTCATGCCCGGCCGCCGTGGGCGCGAACACTCGCCCGGTTCGGCATACCGTGCAGTAACTGACCAGTACGTTGCGGCCGCCAACCCTGTCGCGCACCTGGTGATGGTAGCCGATGAACTGCAGCGGATACGCGCGCGCGTCACCATTGACGTTCACGCCGACGACCAGACGGTTCAGCGCGACCCGGTTGCGGGAGGCCGGCTCCAATCGCAACACGGTCGGCTGCCGGAACATGTGATCGGCCGACATCTGGACGTTCACCACGTATGCCACGGCACTCACCGCCACGACCGAGGCAGGTACCATCCAGCGGCGCCAACCGTCGAGCCGCCATACCGACGCCGCCCCCGCCGCACACAGCGCGCCGAACATGATCCGCAGTGGCCAGCGCCAGGTGTAGATCGCGTACGCCACGTCGATGCTTCGCATTCGCTGGCTGCCGGGCATCGGCATGATGAAGTAGACGTTGGCGGCCTCCGTCAGCATCAGGCCGACGACGCCGAGCGCGAACAGCCATTTCATCGGTGCGCCGCGGAGCTCATGGACGAGCAACGGCCGGCGCCGAACGCCCTGACGCTTGACCGGCCATCGCTCGAGCCACGCCGTTGGTCCACCCGAATCCGTCCTGCGTGGGGTACTCCCCGCCGCCAGCGCGCTTGCTCAGGTCCGTCACATCGTATTTTTCAGTCATCTTCCCCGTCGCGCGATACGTGCGGCGATTGAGCGCGAGCCATCGATCGCGCGCATCGGTGGCGATGTCCGGCCGCCCGTACATCGAGACCGCCTGCGTGCCGATCCACTGAAGCGGTGGCCATCCGTTCGGTGAGTCCCACTGCTGGCCGGACATCACCAGCGTGGTGACGAATCCGCCTGGTTTCAGGAAATCCCGACCGAGTCGAGCGGCGACGGCGCGTCCCTGCTCCGGCGTGGCAAGGCCGAAATAGAGCGGCGCCGCGGCGGCCATGGTCGGACGGTCCGTCACTCGCTCACCCGTTCGCCAGCGCACGTCGTAGAAGAATCCGCTCGCCGAATCGTACGCCGCGGCGAGCAGCGACCGGCGACGGTTCTCGGCGGCCGTATTGAACCGAGCAGCCACGATCGCGTCGCCTTCGCGCCTACGAGCGAGTCGCAGCGCCGCGATGGTGCGCTCCGCGTGATACAAAAGGCTGTTCAGGTCTATCGGCACGAGCTCGGTGGTCTCCAGCGTCCTGAGGTCTGCAGGATCCCGCATCCACCGGCTCGAGAAATCCCAGCCGCTCTCCGCCGCGGCGCGGATGTTCCTGTATAGCGTCTCGCGCTGCCCCTCGGCGACACGCTGCCCCAGCGCAAAATCCTCCCGATATGACTCGGGACGCGGCTCGGGCCGATCGTCCCAGTAGCGGTTCAACAGGGACCCGTCGCGCAGGCGCACCACGCGACGCGCAGCACGCCCGGGTGCGACCGCGTCCGCGCCCGCCATCCAGAACGCATACTCTGCCTCTATCGCCTCGATATACGGAAAGGCGCTGGCGGTGTCCGTGGACGAAGCGTAGAGCCCGACCATCGCGGCCAGGAACGGAGGCTGGCTTCTGCTGAGATAGTACGTCCGATTCCCGTTTGGAACGTGCCCCACCGTCCTCACCAGATAGGCGAAGTTGTCCAGCATGTTCTTCACGAGATCGGCGCGCTGGTCCTGTACCAGGCCGAGCATCGTGAAGTACGAATCCCAGTAGTACACCTCGCGGAATCGCCCGCCCGGCACGACGTACGCGTCCGGCAGCGGGATCAGGGACGAATGCGCGTCGGCGGCATCCGGCGCCCGTGTGAGGGCGGGCCAGAGAGCGCGGATATGCTCCTCCATCGATTGCGCCGTGTCGGTACGGACGCCTTCGCCGGCCGCTGGGGGCGCGTCGAAGTTTCGTTCCACGAACGCGTGAAGGTCGAACGACGCCGCCCCCCGCTCGGCCAAGTAGTGCTCCAATATCTCTGGCGGCGCCGCGCGAGGGCGCGCGTCCACGAATGTCTTGGAATCCGGAAAGACCTTGGCCATCTGGACGTCGTGGAACAGCGGACCAAGGTCGTGCGCCGGATCGTACGCCGACAGCGGAGTCGGCGACGGCGCGCCCGGACCTCTGCAGGCGGCCACGAGGACAAGAACGACGATCGAAAACCTGATCTGCTGGGAATGCCGCATCGATGGACCGTGTGAGTGGTGTCGCTAGGCCGCCTGGAGTGCCACTTCACCTACAGGACGTGGAGTGGCGGTCCGCACGAGCATCACTGCTCCGGCCGCGCAGATCAGCAGCCCGCCCGCCAGCCGAATCACGTTCTCCGGGTGGCCGCCCAACCACGCGCGATAGAACAGCGGCAGCGTGAAGATCTGGATCATCATCGGAATCACGATGAACATGTTGAAGATGCCCATGTACACGCCCACGCGCTCCTTCGGAATGCAGCCAGCCAGCATTACGTACGGATTCGCCATGATGCTTGCCCAGGCCAGACCGACGCCGAGCATCGGGATGAACAGGAGCGGTCGGCTCGTGATCATGGGAATCGAGAGCATCGCCAGCCCCGCCAGCGTGAGACAGATGGCATGCATCCACTTGGGGCCGAGTCGGCGCACGAGTGGAACCATCGCGAACGCCGCAACGAAGGCGACGAAGTTGTAGAATCCGCCGATCTGCCCGTTGATGAGCGACGCCTCGCGAAAGCCCGACGTCGAGGCATCGTGCGTGTTGAACATCGTGGACGCGAGCGACAGCACGATGTACTGCCAATAGCAGAACATCGCGTACCACTGGAACAGCTTCATCAGCGCCAGTTGCTTCATCGTTAACGGCATCTCCCGCATCGCCCCTGCTACTTCGCGCAGCGTAGACCCCAAGCCGCGCGGCATTGCCTCCATCCGCGCCCGCTCTTCCGCACTGAGCGGGAGTTCCTTGGTCGTTCGGACGGTCCACAGGATCGACGTGATGGAGAGTACCGATCCAATGATGAACGCGCCCACCGTGATGAGGGGAATGCCATGCGCATTCACTCTGTCGCGGTTCAGTCCGATGAACACCAGGATCGAGGGTGTCAGATACGAAAGCGTCTGCCCGAGGCCCGTGAACGCGCTCTGCGTCAGGAACCCGATGGAATGCTGGCTGGAATCGAGCTTGTCACTGACGAACGCACGATACGGCTCCATCGTGACATTGTTGCCGGCGTCGAGGAGCCACAGCAGTCCGGCTGCCATCCACAGCGCGGGGCTGAAGGGCATCCAGAACAGCGCGATGCTGCAGAGAATCGCGCCCACCAGGAAGTACGGCGTACGCCGGCCTCGCGGGCTCAGCGTGCGGTCGCTCAGCGCGCCGATCAGCGGCTGCACCAGCAGTCCCGTCATCGGTCCGGCGAGCCAGAGCAGCGGCAAGCTGGCCTCGTCCGCACCAAGGTACCGGTAGATCGGGCTCATGTTGCTCTGCTGCAATCCGAAGCTGTACTGGATTCCGAAGAATCCGATGTTCATGTTCACGATCTGGAGGAAGGAGAGCTGTGGTCGCCTCGCACTCGCGGTCGGTGCACTGGTCATCATGGACATCGACTGCGCCTCGCTTTCACTCGGGTTGGATTGCACCGCTATCTTGCCTCGTCCGGACCAACCGCTCACACCAGGCATTTGTGAACGCCTTCTCGACGACGTACGACGACGCCCTCCATCTGCTGCACGCCTTGAGTGGGGCGCACGGCATTCATGCGTCGCTGTCGCCCACGGCCAACTATAGCGCGGTGTTCGCGCGCGACGCGGTGATGGCGGGTGTGGCCGGCCTCCTGGTGACGGACGCCCGAATCACGCGGAGCTTCGTCGCCACGCTCGAAAACCTGCGCGACCTGCAGGGAACCGAGGGGCAGATCGCCTCCAACTATGCGCGCCGTGACGGCGGCCCGCCACTGGTGAGCTTCGGCTCGCTCGTCCCGCGTCTGGATGCGCCACTCTGGTATCTCATCGGCGTGGGATTGGGGTCGCGCGCCGGCGCGCTCGATCCAGAGGAGTTCAGGGCATCCGTCGAACTGGTGGTGCGAATGCTCCACGCGATCGAATACAACGGCCGGCACCTGATCTACGTTCCGGTCGGTGGAGACTGGGCCGACGAGTACGTCTACGAGGGCTACATCCTGCACGACCAGGTGCTGCGCGCTTGGGGACTTCGCTTGGCCGGCGCGACCTACCAAAGGACCGACTGGAGCGACAAGGCCGCGCAGATCGACGAGGCCATTGCCGCGGCCTATTGGCCGGCCGGCCGGGAGCATGAATTCCCTCTGGCCGCCTTCTCGCCCGCGCGCGTGTTCGACGTCTTTGACCTGGCCACGTGCAGCCTGCTCGGTGTCTCGGGCGTGGCGCCTGCCCTCTCCCCAAAGGCACTGGACTGGATCAGCGCGCACTATCTCGCGGACAGCCGGCTTCCCCCGGCATTTCATCCGGTCATTGAACCCGGGCACGCCGATTGGCCGGCGCTCCAGCGTTATCAACTTCACGGTTTCCGAAATCGGCCGCACGAATACCACAACGGCGGCATCTGGATGATCTGGCTCGGCTGGCTGGCCCTGGCGCTCGCGCAGTCCGGCCGCCGAGCGGAGTTCACTCAGCTGTTCGACGCGGTCATCGCGCGCCTCAGCGTCGCGAGTGGCTACGGATTCGAGGAATATTTTCACGGAAGCGCTGGGGTGGCCATGGGAACCCCGCAAATGGCATACAGTGCCACGGGCGTCGTCTTCATCCACGCCGCGCGGTCAGGCAACGGCCTTGGACTCCTGCGCCCATGACGGAGCAAACGCGGTTTGATCTCGAGCCGGAGTACCGCCGCATCGGCGAGTCGCTCGCATCCCTTCTGATCAATGACTACGGGGTGGGTGCTGGGGAGCGCAGCGTCATTGCCATCGCGGGTGAGTCTGGCAGCGGCAAGACCATCGCCGCGGTCAGCTTGCAGCGCGGGTTGAGCGCCGCCGGCATCGCCGTCACGGCGCTCCATCAGGACGACTATTTCCGTCGGCCCCCTCGCGCCAACCACGAGCACCGGAAGCACGACCTCGGCAGTGTGGGGCCACAGGAAGTGGACCTCGAACTTCTCCGCGATCATGTTGCGGCCTTTCGGGCGAGTGCAAGCAATGTCGGCGTGCCACAGGTGGACTACGCTGGCGATCGCTTTCTCACCAGTCGCGCGGACTTCTCGACCGACGCGGCGCTGGTAGTGGAGGGAACATACGTGCTCCGGCTGGACGACATCGACGTGCGCATCTTCCTGGAGGCCACGAGCGACGATACGCGTGAACGACGCAGGCTCCGCAACCGCGACCTCCACGAACCCTTCGTCGAGCAGGTGCTCGCGATCGAGCACGACCTGATCGCACCACAAGCGGCCGCCGCGCACATCGTGATCGACCGGGACTTTCACGTCACTCGCCGCAAGTGATCAACGTGGCAACGTAGCCGCCGGAGCGGCAGGCATGCCGAGGGGACGAATGACCTGCACCGTGTTGTTGTTGCGCGACACGACGATGAATCGCTCCCCACGCGCGCCGCGCAGCATCTTCATGTGCCGCACCTCGCCGTCGATCAGCAGCTTGCTCGCTTCCATGTCCGCCGCCGTGAACGAGCCGTCACCTCGGCCCGTCAACAACAGTCCGTAACTGGCGTCGTAGCGACCCTGGCTCGGTGGCGCGCCCCAAAAGTTGCCTCCCACCAGCAGATCACGTCGCCCGTCGCCGTCGAAATCCTCGGCCAGAACCGCATAGATGGGCGAGAACTGCGCCTCGGTCGGCAGCGGCCGCAAGCTGAAAGTGCCGTTGCCGTTGTTGAGCGCCACGACGCTGGCGAACGTTTTCGCTTCGAGCACTGTCGCCTGCTTGAGCTCCGACGACGTGAACAGGTCCTCCACCCGGCTCGCTCCGAACGCAGCGTAGGAACTGAAGCGAGTGTGCAGTGATGGAATGGCGCGTTCCAACTCGTCGCGGCTGTGCATTGGATAACTCACGCCATCCTTGTAGAACGTGAGCACCTGTTGCAGCGCCCCGTTGTGCGCAAAGTCGCTCACGTACAGACGAGCCGGCTCCAGACGAGACGCGCGGAGATATGCATTGAGCCCGAGGTTGCCGAGCACCAGGTCGGTGCGGCCGATCCCGCGCAGGTCCACGGCCGTCACCGACGACCACCAGCCATTCGTCTCGCCGAATCCCGCCTCCTTCGTGCGCTCGACGAAACGGCCGCTCTCCTGATGGAACACTCGGACCGGCATCCACTCGCCGGCAATGACGAGATCAAGTTTTCCATCCCCGTCGTAGTCCACCCACGCCGCCGAGGTGACCATCCCTGCCTGTGCGAGCGCGGGCGCCTTTTCGGCTGTCACGTCCGTGAAATGGCCCGCGCCGTCGTTCTGCAGCAGGTGGCTGCGCGGCGACAGACCATAGTTCTTGGACACCACCCGGCTTCCCACGAACAGATCGATGAAACCGTCGCCGTTGAAATCGCCGGCCACCACGCACGAGCCGTTCTCGAAGATCTTCGGCAACGCGGTGGTATCGCGGTGAAAGTGGCCGTGGCCATCGTTGATATAGAGGCGGTTCTCCAGGGCGGGGGCGGCACCCCAGAACTCGTTGCCACCGCTCACGACGAACAGGTCCGGATGCCCGTCGCCGTTCGCGTCGAAGAACACCGCGTCCACGTCCTCGTTCAGACTGTCAGCGCGGATGTCCGGCTGATCACTCGCGCGAAAGGTGCCGTCTTTCTGTTGGAGATACAGCGTTCCTGGCTGCCACTTCGCGCCACCCACGTACACATCGTCCAGCCCATCGCCGTTCACATCGCCGATCGCGAGCGCGGGGCCTTCCGTCGAGAGCAGATGCGGCATCAACGGCTCGCGGTCGAGATCGTTGAATGCATTCTCCACGTGCTTGAAATCAATGCCCAGCGCGCTCGGCACGGTCGCGAAAAGCGGATGTGATGACGCGTCCTGCCGATGAAAATCGTATCGACCGGATGCGTCCTGCTGCGAGAGCGTCAGAATCCGGTCAGCCACGACGTTGGTGAGCGTCTGATATCGGTGATCGGGCCAGATCACCACGAGCGTGTCCACGCGGTCCGCCTTGCCAAGCCCGAAGTGCAATCGCGGGTCGACGGACGACTCGAATCCGCGTGTTGGTATCTGCTCGAGCATCTGCAGTGCCCCGCCCTGGCGGATGATCACCTTGGCGCCAATGCCGTCCGTGTTTCCCCGGCTGCCTCGCAGCACCAGCGTCAACGTGTGGTTTGCGTTCCGCTCCTTCGCGTGATTGCGATAGATCGCCGCCGGCGCGTTGATGCGGTTGACCACGAGATCGAGCGAGCCGGTGTTGTTGAGATCCACATACGCGGCGCCATTGGAGAAGCCTTCCTGCGCGAGTCCCCACGCCGCGGCGAGGTTCGTGAAGGTCAGATCCCCGTTGTTGTGGTACGCGTGGTTCGCCATTGGCACCCGCGGCATCTTCTGCAGCAACGAGACGTTCTTCGCGGAAATGCCTTGCGCCAATGATGCCTGCACCGCCTCGTTGCCGATGAAGTTGATGTAGTCCATGTCGTTGGGGCGACGATAGACGCCGGTCGTCACGAACAGATCCTTCAGGCCATCGTTGTCGAGATCAGCGAACAGCGGAGCCCAACTCCAGTCCGAGGCGTACACGCCGGCCAGATAGCCGATGTCGCTGAAGCGGCCCAGTCCACGATTGAGCTGCAGCGTATTGCGCGCGTACTGCGGGTGAAAGCCGGCCTTCAGCCGCATGTTGAACACGTCGAGCCCCTCGGCCGGCGCCGACGTCTTCAGGATGCTCTCGCGCTCGGGCATCATGTCCACCACCATCATGTCGGGGCGCCCGTCGTTGTTGAAGTCGGCGACGTCTACCCCCATGGAAAAACGACTCGTGTGGCGCAGGGCCGTCGCGCTCGACTCCGTGAACGTGCCGTTGCAGTTGTTCAGGTAGAGTCGGTCGTCCTCCTGAAAGTCGTCCGTCACGATCAGGTCGATGCAGCCATCGAGATTCACGTCGCTGGCCACGACACCCAGACCGTAGCCTTTGCCGCCGAGGATACCGGCCTTTTCGGTGACGTCCACGAAGTGCCCGCCGACGTTGTGGAACAGCCGGTCGCCCGTTCCAGGTGGACGCGCTCCACCGTGGGCGTCGCTTATGGCACGCTCGTCGTGCGTGGAGTGATTGAGCAGAAACATGTCGAGTCTGCCGT
Organism: Gemmatimonadaceae bacterium; assembly: GCA_025362035.1. Lineage (GTDB taxonomy): Bacteria > Gemmatimonadota > Gemmatimonadetes > Gemmatimonadales > Gemmatimonadaceae > AG11. Next base: position 50,087 of record JANYIN010000051.1, read on the forward strand.
CGCCGTCGTAGTCGAAGAACAGCGCCTGAGTAGAGTACCCCACATGATCCAGCCCGTACTCCTTGGTGCGGTCCGTGAACGTGCCGTCGCGGTTGTTGATGTAGAGCACGTTATGCCCTTGCATCGACAGGTGGTTCACGGCGGAGACGTAGATGTCCACATAGCCGTCGCCGTTCACGTCCGCCATCGTCACGCCGGTCTTCCAGCCCGGCGGCCCGGCCACACCGGCGCGCTCGGTGATGTCCTCGAACTGGTAGTTCCCCTTGTTTCGGTAGAGGCGATTGGAGCCGGTGTTCGAGGTGAAATAGAGATCCGGGAGACCGTCGTGGTCGATGTCGCCCACGGCGACGCCGCCGCCGTTGTAGTAGTACAGGTAGTTCAGGATGTTGAACGTCGCGTCTTCGGGCAGCGTGTTCGCGAACGTGACGCCGGTTCGCTCCGGAGGTAGCAGCTCGAACAGGGTCGGTGCAGCGGGGGCGGCGCGACAGCCGGCCAGCAGCAGGGCGCATGCGGCGGTGAGCCGCGCGACACACGAACGGGTCATCAGCCTGAACTGTTTGCCCGCGCTGCGGCGCATACCCCACCGGATATCCGCGCGCGGTACTGGCGCTAAACCTCTCACGGTGGCAATCTCAACGAATGCTTGGAGGGCCAGACACGGCATGCCGAATCCCCTGCCCTCCTGTCACCGGCGACTCGACACGTTGAAGTCGGCATGGCGGTTTCGCATGACCGGCGGCTCACGAACGGGTGGAGTCGCACCGACGAGGTGCTCCCGTGCGCACGATCGATCTTCCGAGCTCGCCGACAAGTTCGCGGTGGTACCGGCCCGCCACGATCATGGCACTCCTGTTGGGCGTCGCCTGCGGCGGAAGCGGCGGCGCCGCGCCCGCACCGCGCCCGGTGGTCTCTTCCCCCAGTACTGTCACCGCCGATGAGATTGCCGCCGCACCAGGCGAGTCGATCGACCGGTACCTGAACGGCCGCGTCTCCGGGGTGGTCGTCACGCCGACGGCGGACGGCGGCATAACGATTCGCATACGCGGCGCCACGTCGCTCACGGGGAACAACGCCCCGCTGTACATCGTCGATGGCACGCCGATGGATCCGGGTGCGGGGGGCGCGCTCTTCGGTATCAATATGAACGACATCGCGTCGATCCAGGTGCTCAAGGATGCCGCCAGCCTCACGATGTACGGCAGTCGGGGGGCGAACGGTGTCATCGTGATCAAGACGAAGCGCCCGCCCGCCCCTCAATGAGGTAACGGGTCATCCGCGGTCTCGGCTATCACGCGCACAGCATTCTTCATCGCACCATCGCTCCCTTCTGCCTGGCAACCGCTTTCGTGGCGGCGGCGCGAAACACCAGCGGAGTGTCGTTGTTCCGGGCCACCACGAAGATGTCCCCTTGCGCCGTGCGCACGCGTTGAATGTCGCGCGACTGGCCCGGCACAACAAATCCGCTCTCCGGTGCGCGCACCGGGGTGTAGCCACCCCGCCCATCGCCGCGGAGCACCAGGCCATAGCTGGCGGCCATGCGGCCGATTTCCGGCTTGAAGCCGTCGAAATTGCCCGCAAGCAACAGATCCGTACGGCCGTCGTGGTCCACGTCGGCGGCAAGAATGCCGTACACCGGCGCGATCTGCGCTTCACTCGGCAGCGGCACGAGCGTGAACGAGCCGTCGCCATTGTTGCGCACGAGCGACGTGGCAAAGGTGTACGCCTGCTTCACCGCGGCTCCGGCCAGTTCCTTCGGCGTGAAGACGTCCTTCATCGTCGCACGCGCGTATGCCTCATATGTGGGGAAACGCGCCGCGAGCAACGGAATCGCCCTGAGGAGGTCGTCGCGCATCGGCAGCGGATAGCTCACACCACCGTTGTACATCGAGATCACCTGCTCAACGGAGCCGTTGCCGAGGAAATCCTTGACGTACATGCTGAGTGGTTCGCTGGCGGACGCATGCAGGCGGCCATTCAGCCCCAGATTACCGACGATGAAATCGGTGCGTCCGTTCCCGGTGAAGTCGCCTGCCACGATCCGGTTCCACCATCCGTTGCTCTTCTCGAGCCCCCGTACGTCCAGGCGCTTCAGCCGGCCGCCGCCCATGTTCTTGAAAATCGTGATCGGCATCCACTCACCAACCACGATGAGATCCAGACGGCCGTCGCCGTCCACGTCCCGCCACACGGCGTCGGTGACCATGCCGATGTGCTCGAGCTCGGGCGCCAGCCGCGCCGTCACGTCCGTGAAATGCCCTCGCCCGTCGTTCTTCAACAGCATACTCTTGGGATCAGTGCCGTATTGCCAGGGCACGACCCTCCCACCGACGAACAGATCGATGGCCCCGTCCCCGTCGTAGTCGGCGGCCACCACGCGTGACCCGCTGTTTGCCTCGGGCGGAATGGCACCCGCCGCCTTCTTGAAGTGACCGTGCCCATCATTCAGATACAGTCGGTCCTGCAGGGCGGACGCCCCCTCGGAGTATTCGTTGCCGCCGCTCACCACGTAGAGATCAGGGTGCCCGTCGCCATTCGCATCGAAGAACACGGCGCCAAGATCTTCCGAGATGGCATCTTCCGCGAAGACGGCTTGGTCACTGCTCACGAATCGCCCGTCGCGCTGTTGGATCAGCAGCCTGCCGGGTTGATCCTTCGCGCCGCCGATGTAGATGTCATCCAGCCCGTCGCCGTTCACGTCGCCCACCGCCATGAACGGACCCTCGGTGGAAAGCAGCTTCGGCATCAGGGGCTCGCGATCGAAGTCGACGAACTCGTTTTCCTTGTGCCTGAAGTCCAGCGCGGTCCGCGCCGTCACGTCCGCCAACAACGTCGGCGCCGGCGCGGCGCGCGGTACGGCGCGCCTCGGCCCAGCGTCGGCGTGCTTGACGATCAGGAGCTGGTTGGCGGCGACGGCCGTCAGCTCGTTCACGCGTCCGTCCGGCCAGTCCACGCGAACCGAGTCGATCACGGCGTGCGTGCCCACGCCGAAATCGAGCACGTAGTCCATGCTCGACTGAAAACCGCGCGTCGGAGACTCCTCTTGCATATAGAGCGCGTCGCCCGCGTGCAGCGTGACACGCGCACCCACGCCAAAGCGGTTCCCGCCCTCGCCGTCCAGCCGTACGCGCAGGAAATGATTCTCGGGATACAGTGTGCGCGCGTTGTTGCGATAGATGAATGCCTGCTGATTCACGTTGTTGACAACCAGATCCAGAGCGCCGTCGCCGTCCAGGTCACCGTACGCCGCCCCGTTCGAGAAGGCGGGCGTGTCGAGCCCCCACCGCTTCGCCTCGTTCACGAACTGAAGGTTGCCGGTATTGTGAAATGCGTAGTTGGAGAGCGGCGTGGACTTCATGGCCTTGATCAGCCCGGTGAAGTTCGCTTTCGTCTTGCCGCCGTTGGTCGCCGCTTTCATCGTCTCGTCATTGGCCAGGTACGCCACGTAGTCTTGTGATGTGATGTCCTTGGCCAGCCCGTTCGTCACGAAGATGTCCTTGTTGCCGTCGAGATCCAGGTCGGCAATCAGGGCGCTCCAGCTCCAATCCGTTCGCGCCACGCCCGCCATCTGCCCAACATCGCTGAACGTGCCGTCGCGGTTGTTCCGCTGGAGCATGTTCCGCATCGACTGATAGCCGTATCCGTTGCGAACCTTGGTCATGTAGATGTCCCACCCTTCAAACTGGCTCGTCGTCTTGAGCCGGTACTCGCTCTCGGGCAGCATGTCCGTCGTGTAAATGTCCGGCCACCCGTCGTTGTCCAGATCGGCGACGTCCAGCCCCATCGAGAAGTAGCTCATAATGGACGTCTGCTGGTCCAGCGCCTCGGAAAAGGTGCCGTCGCCCTTGTTGATATAGAGGTAGTCGCGCTCGAAGAAGTCGTTGGAGACGTAGATGTCCGGCCAGCCGTCGTTGTTCACGTCGGCCACCACCACGCCAAGCCCAAAGGCCGCCTCAGGGCTGTGGATGCCGGCCGACGCGCTGACGTCCGTAAAGTGGCCGCCGTCGTTGCGATACAGTCGCGCACCACCATTCGGATCCCGCACGTTGCGCATGTTCCGCAACCCGAAGCTGCTGACGGGACGCGGTGAATTACGGATCAACAGCAAATCGAGGTCGCCGTCGTGGTCGTAGTCGAAGAACACCGCCTGCGTGGAGTATCCTCCGTCGGCGATGCCGTATGCCGCCGCCATCTCCTTGAAGGTGGGAATGCCGTTGGCATCGGGCCCCTGGTTGATCCAGAGCTCGTTCGCGCGCTGCTCAGGACCGCCGGAGCCGGCGTGGCAAATGTAGATGTCCAGGCGGCCGTCGCCGTTCACATCGGCCAGAGTGATCCCTGTACTCCAGCTGTTCTTGCGGGTCTTGATGCCGGCGGCTTCGGTGACATCGCGAAAATGGAATTTGCCCTCATTCAGGAAGACGCGCGGCCCGTCGGTATTGGACACGAGGATGACCTCCGGCAAACCGTCGCCATTGAGGTCGCCGATCGCGACACCACCGCCGTTGTAAAAGTTGCGGTACGTGAACACGTTCATGTCTGCCGTTTCGGTCAGCGTGTTCTCGAAACGGATGCCGGTCACGCTCGGCGATAGCATCGAGAAGAGTTCGCGTCCCACCGCGGGGGCATCAGCGAGCGACCCCTGCTTCTCTCGCGTGCCGGAGCACCCGGGAATGGCCGTGAGCAGCCCGAGGGCGGCGAGCCACCGCCTCGGCCGAAGCGTGAAATGACGGATCATGTACGGGAATGCAGCGGCGAGTGTGGCGCCGGACGCGAGCGATCGAGGTCCGGAGTCGCGGAGGAGCGTCGGGAGAGCGTGGTCGTCCCGCTCCTGCGCATCATGGCCTGTCGACGATCCGACAGGCCATGACGCGAAAGGTGAGCATGACGCCGGGTTAGTACCCCGGATTCTGCGTGAGCAGCGGGTTCGATGCGATTTGCGTCGTGGGAATCGGGAACAACACCTTGTACGCCGCCGAGGCGCCCTTGAACCGGCGTGCAGAGACATACGTGCCGGCGCGAATCATGTCCTGACGCCGCTTGGCTTCAGCGGTGAACTCGAACAGGCGCTCGTTGAAGATCGCCTGCCGTGCATCACTCTGCGACAGCCCGGCAGACAACGGCTTCGGCGTGGCGAACTGCCGGGCCCGCACGATGTTCACGTTCGCGATCGCCGCCGCGGTCTGCCCGAGCTCGTTCTGCGCCTCAGCCTTGATCAGATACATCTCCGCGAGACGGAAGAATGGGAAGTTGTTCGGATGCGAGCCGCCATCCAGCGCCGTGGTGAGCGGACTGAACTTGTTGAAGCGCGGGCCTTCGTTCTCCGCCGCGGCATTCTCGTTGCCGATCGTATCCGTGAACACGAGGGAATTTCCGGCGCGGTCCTTCACGGGCAAACCGGTATCGAAGCTGTATTGCTGTCCGACGAGGAAGATGTTGCGCCGGTTGTCTGCGGGATCGAATGCATGGTAGGTCTCGGAGAGGGTCGCGAAGCCGTTCCACGGTCCGCCCGCCACCTTGAGCTGGTTGTAGTGCAGCGTCCGCATCGGCAGGCTCATGCCGAGGCCCGGCTGCAGGTTGGTATGCGCGATGTACCAGATGTTCTCGCGCGAGTCATGGTTGTCTGGCGTGAAATTATGCTGCCAGTTCGCTTCGAGCGCATAGTTGCCGGAATTGATCACCCGGTCGGCGGCCGTGATGGCGTCCGCCCAGCGTCCCGTCCCCTTCGTCAAACCGCCGGACGTCACCGTGCCGTTGAACACCTGGGCATTCAGGTACAGCCCGGCGAGGATCGCGTCAGCCACGCCACTCGTGGCGCGGCCCGTCTGATCCGCCGGCCGCGTGGCGGGAAGCAAGGTGCGCGCCGCGAGGAGCTCGGACTCGATGAAGCGGAACACTGAGTCGCCCGATGCCCTGGCCGAGGCTCCCACCTGCGTGCCCGTCACCAGCGGCACGCCGCCGAAGAAGTCCATCAGCATGTAGTAGTACCAGGCCCGCACGGTCTTGAGCTCCGCGAGCGTCTGTGGAGCCGTCGGACCTCCCGCCTTCGTGATCACGTCGATCATCAGGTTGGCCCGCGCCACGCCGCTGAACAGCACGTTCCACGCCCCGTTCACGTCCACGAGCGTGGCACCGCTGTTCGGGTTCCACTGCTGCTTGTAGACCTCCAGCCAGCGGCCATTGTCGTACCAGTCCTGGCCGCGCGTCGGCACGATCATCTCGTCAGTGCTGATCTCGGACAGGTTGTAGTACTCCCACATCGTGCCGCGCAGTTGCGCGTACACGGAGGCCACGCCCGCCAGCACTTCGGCGTCGCTATGGAAGGCGTTGTCCGGCGTCAGCCGGTCCTTCGGCACTTCGGTGAGGTTCGTGCAGCCGTAGAACGCCATCTGCGCGGGCACGAGCAGCAGCGCAGTCAGGGTTGCCCGGCGGATCGACCTCGAATTGAAAGTCGGCATGGGACTCAGGTTTGGATTGAAGGCGAACCAGCGATGCGATGCGTGCCGTTAGAACTGGACATGGGCTCCCACCGTGTACGTGCGCGCGCGGGGATACGTGAGATAGTCGATGCCGCGCGTTGCAATGCCGGCGTCGACGAACACTTCCGGGTCGTATCCCGAGTACGGCGTGAACAGCAGCAGGTTGTCACCGGACAGATACACGCGGGTGTTGCGGCCTCCACCGAGCGCCGACGGCAACGCGAACGTGTACCCGATGGTGGCGTTCTGAAGACGGACGAACCGCCCACTCTCGATCCAACGCGAGGAGTAGATCGCAGGTTCCGCGATGCCGATGGGATCGGCCAGCGCCGTGACGAGGAAATTGCGTGACGACTTCGCATTGCCCTTCGTGGAGTAGACCAGCGCCGTGTTGTTGAACACGTCCTGACCGAACTCCGCACGCCACAGCCAGCTGACGTCGAACTTGTTCATCGAGCCGTTGCTGCGGAGACCCATGCTGAACTTCGGGTTCGCGTTGCCGATGATGCCTTCGTCATCACCCGTCGGCGCCAGCGTCTCGCCATTGGCGCAGCCCGTGCTCGCCGCGGCGCAGGCGAACACCTGCTGGCCGCTGCTGTTCACGCGGAGGAACTTGGCCCCCCAGAACGTGCCGATGGGCTGTCCCGGGAGGAGCCGTTGCGAGTACCGGCCCGACTGACCCTGCCCGTACACGCCGCCGGTGATGATGAACGGCGCGGCGCCGAGATCCAGCACCGAATTACGCTCGACGGAAAGCACCAGTCCCGACGACAGCGTCCGAGCGCCCTCCTCGATGAGCCGAGCGTCCATCGTCGCCTCGAACCCGCGGTTCCTCACCGAGCCGACGTTCTGAATCTGCGTCGATACCACGGCCGGCTGCGGCACCGGGACGGTGAGCAGCAGATCCTTCGTGGTCTTCTGGTAGAAATCGAGCACGCCCGTGAAGCGATCGCCCTTCACTCCCCAGTCGATACCGAAGTTGGTCTGATCCGACGTTTCCCATTTGAGCGACGGATTTGCCACCTGCAGCGCGGACAGGCCCGTGGTCACCGAGTTGCCGAACGGATACTTCGCACTGTTGTCCGTCCCCAGCAGCAGCTGCGTCGCATACGGCTGCACCGCCTGGTTGCCCTGCCGTCCCCACCCGGCGCGGAACGCCAGCGTCGACAGGCGGCTGCCCTTCATGAAATCCTCGTTGCTCGCGCGCCAGGATGCCGACAACGCGGGGAACACCGACCACTTGTTGCCCGGCGCCAGCCGCGACGAGCCGTCGCGGCGAATCACGCCGGTCAGGAAGTACTTGTCCGCGTAGCCGTAGTTGGCCCGGGAGAAGAACGAGACCAGACGGCTCTCCTGGATGTACGAGATCGGCGCCGGCGAGCTCGCCTGTGTGCCAGCGCTGAAGTTGTTGAACGTGAACGCGTCGGTGATGAAGCCCTGCGAGGTCACTTCGAAGCCCGAGTTGGCGAACTGGCTGAACTCGTAGCCGCCCACGATTTCCAGCTCCTGCTTGTCGCCGATCTTGGGCGTGGCCGTGACCAGCTGCTGGAAGTTGAGGTTCTGGAGGCTCCGCTCCGCCTGTCGCGCCACCCCGTTGAATTCCGCGCCCAATGGGCTCGTGCGCGGCACGTAGGTCTGGCGCACCGAATTGGTGTAGTCGACACCCAGCGTCGTCTGCGCCGTCAACCCAGTGTGCAGTTGCACCGTGCCGGTGAGGTTCCCCAGCACGCGATTCTCGGGCGCCTGGTCGTTGATCTGAGCGGCCAGCGCAACCGGATTGCGCACGGACTGCGAACCCGCGCCCATTTCATAGTACACCAGCTGATGGGTCAGCGAGTCCTGCACCTGCACCGGCAGCGTCGGGTTGTAGATCGCCATGTTCGTGAACACGCCGCCAGTGAACCCGCCGCCGTTCTCCATGGCGAGATACTTGTTCTGGACGCGCGACGCCGTGAGGTTCAGGTCCAGATTGATCTTTCCATCCAACGCGGCGTGCTGAGCGTTCAGGCGACCCTGGTACCGCGTTAGCCCGTTGTCGATGACCACGCCCTTCTGATCGAAGTAGCTGAGCGACGCACGGTAGTGCGTTACCTGCGACCCGCCCGCGAACGCGAGGTTGTGGTTGTTGGTATACCCCGTCTGGGTCAGCGCGCTCTCCCAATCGGTATTCGCGGTGCCGTTGAGCGCCGCCTGGCTGGACGGCAGGTTGTTCGCCGCGATCTGCGCGTTGACGAAGCTGCGGTACTGGTCACCCGTGAGGAAGTTCAGTTTCCGCGCCGGACTCGCCGCGGCCACGTACGTGTCGTAATCCATTGCCGAGTTGCCGCGCGAACCGCGCTTGGTCTGGATGAGCACCACTCCGTTCGCTCCGCGGCTGCCATAGATCGCCGTGGCGGACGCGTCCTTCAGCACCGTCATCGACTCGATGTCGTTCGGGTTGATCGCGTTGAGTGGGTTGCGACCGAGTTGCGCGTTCACGCCAGGCGTTGCCGCGCCGGCCACCGTGCCCTCGTTCTGCAGCGGCACGCCATCCACGACATACAGCGGATCGTTGCTGGCCGTGATCGACGTCCCACCCCGAATGCGGATCTGCGATCCCGCTCCCGGCTCGCCATTGTTCGTGGTCATCTGCACACCCGCCACGCGACCCTGGAGCAGCTGGTCCGCATTCGTCACGACGCCCACGTTCGCTTCGTCGGCATTGACGGTGGCGACCGAACCGGTGATCGACTCGCGCCGCTGCGTACCGTATCCGGTGACGACAATGTCACTCAGGACGGCCGCCTGTGAGCCCATGCTGAATTCCACGCTGACCGTTCCACCCGCTTGCACCGCGATATCACGCGTCTGCGCGCCGAACCCGATCCGACTCGCTCGGACTTTCTGTGAGCCCGCCGGGACCGCGGTGATGGTGAAGCCGCCGTCGGCGCGCGTGAGCGCGCCGTTCGCCGTCCCCACGATGCGGACACTCACGGACGGCAGTGGTTGCCGCGAGGCCGAGTCGATCACGCGCCCCGTCACGACGCCCGTGGCGGTCTGCGCACCGAGCGGCGCGAGAGCGAGCCACATTCCTACAACGGCAACTGATAGACAGCGCACTCTTGTCATTCCTGATCCCTCCAGGGACGTACGGTGATGGATCGCCTCAAACTGGCAGGACGGGCGGAGACCGCTTGGACCCTGACCCAACCAGCGTTGCCAGGGTCACTTTGCCATTCTGAAGTACAAACGAGCGGCGCACGGCGCGCCTCGGACTGGTGGTGAACACGCCCGCCAAGCCATTGCCGGTACGTGCGCTCACTTTGCCGCCATCCTCCCCCTCCCGATTGTCGCGGAGACGGACAAATGTCGGCTTCGTGATTTTCACAGAGACTGTTCTAGCAGTTATTATCCTGTCGCACAAGAGTTTATTCTGCAATCTTTTGCGAAAGACGTTGCAAACCATCCCGCGTGGAACGCGCTTCCCAGGAGATCATGGTCAGCAACCGCGTTACCCTCAGCATCGTCGCGCGCAAAGCAGCACTCTCCATCGCCACCGTGTCACGCGCGCTCGCCGACCACCCCGATATCAGCGCCATCACCAAGTCCCGCGTGCGCAGGATCGCGACGGCACTGGGCTACGTGCCCAGCTATCGTGCCCGACCCCTCCGGGCGGCCCATTCGTCGCGGCTCATCGCGCTGGTCGTTCCGGAAATGACCATGTTCTTCCTGCCCTCCATGATCGCCGGGATCAACCGCGTGCTGCAGGACAAGGACTACTCCCTGGTCGTCTTCCAGTCGGATAACGCCCTCGTACAGGAGCGCCGCCTCATCGAGTTCTGCACGCACCTCTCCACCGACGGCGTGCTCCTCGTGCTCTCCTCCGAAACCGCCGACCTCGCCCACATCGACGTCCTCAAGAGCGCCGGCATCCCGGTCGTCCTGCTCGACAAGACCATCGAGACCTCGACGCACACCACCATCACCATCAACGACTTCGAAGCGGGTCGCGAGGCGGCCGCCTACCTGATCGATAACGGCCACACGCGATCCGTCGGCATCTTCGGCGACCAGCGCCAGCGCATCAGCGCCCTCCGGCTCGATGGCTTCCGGCGCGCCCACGCCGACCGCGGCGTCCCGCTCGCCGATTCGCAGATCATCCGCCTCACCATGCTGGACGAATTTCAGTCACGGTTCGACCGCGCCTTCGAATTGCATCCGGACGCCACCGCCGTCTTCGCCATGTCCGACGAACTGCTGGTCCACAGCCATCATCAGCTGGTCAAGCGTGGCGTCCGCATTCCCGACGACGTCTCCCTGTTGGCCATCAGCGACGGACACGCCCCGTCCTTTCTGTTCCCGAATGTCACGCACATCCGGCACTCCGGCGCACAGGAAGGAGAACGCGCCGCCCACATCCTGATTGACATGATCGAACACTCCTCCCCCACCATGATGGACGTCCGCATCCATACGATACTCGTGGAACTGGGGTCGGTCGCCAGGCGTGCACTCGCCCCGACCGCCAAGCGCGCGAAGGCGGCACGATGAGCCTCGTCGCGCTCGCCCTGTTCGCGCAACTCGCGGCGCCAACCATCCCCACGCGCCCCGTGCTCGCGTTTCCCGAACCGGGCATCGACGACCCGGTCGCGTATCAAGGCTATCAGACGCGCCTGTTTCGCGATGGCGCCGGCAATACCCTGCAGATTTACATCGACGCCCGGGCCGGCCGAGTGGTCCACCTGTGGGCCGACGCGGACGACGAGAGCCTTGGCTTCACCGCGCGCGATGGGCATGGGCGCGTGGCGCCACTGCGCTGGGGCGGATTCGGCGCCACGGTGTCGGGCACGTCGCGGCCGCGCGCCGTCGAGCACGCCCTCGTTGCCGACGTGCCTCGCGTTGACCTGGGCTGGTTCCAGCTGGGGTCGATGCGCGTCGAACGGGACCTGCAATACGCCGTGGGACAGAAGGCACCGTTCGCCAATGCGCCCTTCGCCCTTCCCGATATCGATCGCCTGATCGCTGCGCTCCATCGGCTCGATCCCACTGAGCGCCAGCGGCACCTGGCTCTACTGAATGCAGCCGACGAAGGCGCCTTGCGCGCCAGGATGAAACCGATCATCACCACGGCCGGCACTGGTACACGTTCCATCGCCCGCGTCGCCAAGGTCGCCCTGGACGGGCGCGACACGCTGGTCATGGAGTTCCGCACCGATCCGCGACGAGTGCGCACCACCATCGCGGCCGATTCCATCACGCTGAGCGCGCGTTCCGGTTCAACCGTGCCCTTCACCGTACGTATCGTCACGAGCGCGCGCCCGCTTACGCCCCTGACCCGCGGCGAGATCTTCAACCCGCGCTTCCTGTCATTCCTGGCTGACACCCGCCGCGCGGCGAGCCGTCCCGGCGCGCCCCGCAGCACGGTGCTTCACGCCAGACGGCTCGAGCGCCAGGCCCGCGGCCTCGAACTGCTGTCGTCCCACGAGAAGCTCATGGCCGGCCTCCCGACCTATGCGACGTACTTCGGACGAGACATGCTCATGACCTCGCTGATGATGCGGCCCATCTGGCGGGACGAGATGTCGGAGTTCGTCATGGCGGCCGCGTTGCGAAAACTGTCGCCCGGCGGACAGGTCAGTCACGAAGAGGCACTCGGCGGACAGGCAGTTCGGGAGGCCGCCAGCGAGTACGCCCAGCTCATCGACGTGCATGTCGACGCCGTACGCGCGGGCACGCGCGCCGAAGGCGACAGCCTGCTCGGGCGCGCGCGCGACGTGCTTCGCGATCTGCGCCGCGTGCGCGAGAACTATCACATGATCGATGCAGAGTTTCAGTTCCCGATCGTGTCCTCCCGCTGGCTCTCCGACCCGGCGGTGCCCGCCGCGACAAAGCGCGCGTTCCTCCTGGATTCCAGCGACAGCGGCGAACCACGAGTGCGTCGTCTGTTGCGGGAGCTCGCGCTGGTTGCGCGCCGCACTGTCGCCTACGCCGACAACCCGGTGACCGCCAACCTCGTGTCCTTCGCGCCGCGTGACTCCGGGCGATGGGCGTCGCAGAGCTGGCGTGACAGCAACGTGGGCTATGCCGGCGGGCGCTACGCGATGGACGTCAACGCGATCTGGGCTCCCCACGCACTCGAATCAGTCGGTCGAATTCTGGATGCCCTGCGTGCTCTGCATTTCTCCATCGACTCACTATCCATGGCGCAACCCGAGCTCGGAGGCGGAACGCCACTGGGACGATACATGCGCGACTCGGTCGCCCTCCGGCACGCCGTCGAGAGCTGGCGTGGCGCCAGCCGTCATTTCCTCGTGTCACTCGGGGCCGACGCGGTGCGCGACAACGTCGCCGCGCGCATCGCGGCGATGCCCGCGGACGAGCGGGCCTACTGGTCCGGCGTCCTGACACGAACCAGGGCCGACCGTGACTCCATCAGTTTCCTGGCCATCGCACTCGATGCCGCCGGCACGCCGATCGCCGTGGCGAACTCCGATCCGGCCACGCGCCTGTTTCTCGGTGACGGCGAAGCGCGCGCCACTCGACCCGATACGCGCACCATGAACGACGTGCTCCGCGACGTCCGGTCGTTCACCCGTCGGTACCCGGCCGGCCTGCTGGTCGACGGCGTGGGACCCGTCGTGTCGAGCGACGCGTATGCGTCGCCGACGGTGTGGCGGGATTTCGACCGCGATCGGTACCACGGGCCGCACGTGGTGTGGGGGCGCGAGGTCAATCTCTTTCTCCTCGGCGCGGCCACTCGTCTCGCCGACGCCGGCGACCCGACCACGCCATACGCGCGAGAACTCCGCGCCGCCATCGACTCCGTGGCATCGGCGGTGGAGGCGTCCGGCTTCTTCAGCGAGCTGTGGAGCTGGGAATATCAGAACGGCCGCGTGGTGCCGGTTCGGTACGGATCCGGGTCCGACGTGCAGTTGTGGAGCACCACCGATCTCGCCGTCGCCTTTGCGATGTCCTCACTGCCGGTGGGCCGGCGCACCGGTGCCGCCGCCCAGCCCACGCTGGGTGCGCACCAGGTCTCGATCATCGAGCGCGACGGTCTGCACTTCAAGGATCTGAATCGGAACGGCACGCTCGATCCGTACGAAGATTGGCGCCTCTCACCGGACGGGCGGGCGCGCGATCTCGTCAGCCGCATGACGCTCGAAGAAAAGGCGGGTGTCATGATGCACGGCACCGCGCGCGCGGGACGGAGCGGGGGAGCAGGGGTTGGCGCGGAGTACGATCTCGCGGCAAATCGCGCCATGATCACCGGCCAGAAGGTGAACAGCGTCATCACCCGTCTGGGCGGCGCACCCCGTGACCTTGCCGCGCAGAACAACGCGCTTCAGGAAATCGCGGAGTCCACCAGGCTCGGCATCCCCATGACCATCAGTACCGATCCGCGAAACCACTTCCAATACGTCCTCGGGGCCAGTGTGCAGTCAGGCCGGTTCTCGCAGTGGCCGGAAGTGCTCGGTTTCGCGGCCGTGAACGACACCGCGCTGACGCGGACGTTCGCGGACATCGCGCGTCAGGAGTATCGCGCCGTCGGCATCCACGAGACGCTCTCTCCGCAGGCTGACCTGGCCACCGAACCACGCTGGAGCCGCATCAACGGTACCTTCGGCGAAGACGCGACGCTCGCCCAGGGGCAAGTCCGCGCGTACGTCGAAGGGTTTCAGCATGGCACCAGGAGCGTGGACTCCACGAGCGTGCTGGCCGTCGTGAAGCACTGGGTGGGGTACGGCGCCGCGAAGCTGGGCTACGACAGCCACAATTCGTACGGGCGCTATGCCACCTTTCCCGGCGCAAACCTGCCATACCACATCAGGCCGTTCCTCGGCGCGTTTTCGGCGAACGTGTCGGGTGTGATGCCGACGTACTCGATTCTTCAGGGTGCGACGCTGAACGGTCGGCCCATCGAACAGGTCGGCGCCGGGTTCAACACGCAACTGCTGCACGATCTGCTTCGTACGCGCTATGGGTTCACGGGCGTGATCCTCACGGACTGGGGCATCACCAACGACTGTGCGGCGGCCTGCCAGAACGGGGTGCCGGCCGGAGAGCGTCCGTCGTTTGCCAACGTGGCGATGTCATGGGGCGTGGAGCAGCTCGCGAAACGGGACCGCTTCGTCAAGGCCGTGAACGCCGGCATCGATCAGTTCGGCGGCACGGAGGAGTCCGAGAACCTCGTCACGGCCGTGCACGACGGCTTATTGAAGGAAGCGCGGCTCGACGAATCCGTCTATCGGATCGTGCTGCGGAAGTTCCAGCAAGGTCTTTTCGAGAATCCGTACGTCGATCCGGCAAGAGCGGAGCGAACCGTCGGGACGGCCGCGTTTCAGTCGATCGCCACGCAGACGCAGCGACGTTCGCTGGTGCTGCTGGAGAACAAGAAGAGCATCCTGCCGCTCGCGCCGCCCGGAAAGCGTGTGTACCTGCGCGGCATCGATCCGCAGGTCGCAGCGTCATATGGTTTCATCGTCGTGATGGATCCCTCGCAGGCCGACGTGGCGATCGTCCGCACCACCGCGCCGTTCGAGACGCTCCATCCGGGCTACGTCTTTGGCGCGATGCAGCACGAGGGCAACCTGGGTTTCCGCGAGGGCGACAGCGAGTATGAAGCGATCAAACAGATCAGCGCGAAGGTGCCGACGATCGTGACGGTGTATCTCGACCGGCCCGCCATTCTCACCGGATTGGCCGCGATGTCCAGCGCGCTGGTGGCCAATTTCGGCGTGAGCGACGCTGCGCTCCTCGATGTGTTGACGGGCAAGTGCAGGCCGGCGGGGAAGCTGCCGTTCGAATTGCCCTCGTCGATGCAGGCGGTGGAGGCGCAGAAGTCCGACGTGCCGTACGACAGCGAAAAGCCTCTCTACAAATTCGGATTCGGAAGGACCTATTGAAGCGCAGGACGGCAGGCTTGTGCGAGCTGGGTTTCGGTCGTATCTCCTGCGCTCTGGGCGCCGAGCTGGTTCGACGGACGCCCAGGGCACCCTCACGCTATTCGAATATCTGATGAACCGACGTCGTCCTCCGTCCCGCTCGTGGGCGTTGTCAGGCATGATGGGCCTGACCTTTTGCGCCATGGCCTGCGCCACTGCTTCGCGTACATCCTCGCGAACGGAGTTGATGTCGTTCGACGCGCCGGCTCGGGACCTGCTCTCCCGGATGACGCTCGCCGAGAAGGTCGGCCAGATGACGCAGGCCGACCACGAATTCATCAAGGATCCGTCGGACGTCGAGCGCTTCATGCTGGGCTCGGTCCTGAACGGCGGCGATTCCGACCCCAGTTCAGGCAATTCCATGCAGTCGTGGCGCGCGATGGCGGAGATGTATCAGGGCCACGCAGCGCGTACTCGGCTCCGCATTCCGTTGATTTACGGCATCGATGCGGTCCATGGCAACAACAACGTGATCGGCGCCGTGGTCTTTCCGCACAACGTGGGACTTGGCGCCACCCGAGACGTGGAGCTCGTTCGGCGCGCCGCCGAGGTCACGGCGGAAGAGACGCGTGCGATCGGCGTGAACTGGGCGTTTGCCCCGTGCGTCTGCGTTCCCCAGGACATCCGATGGGGGCGCACCTACGAGGGCTTTTCCGAAGACCCTGCGGTGGTGTCGGAGTTGGGGGCGGCCGCCGTGCGCGGCTTGCAGGGAAGCAATCTGCGCGATCCGCTTCGGGTGGCGGCGTCCGCGAAACACTTTGTGGGCGACGGTGGAACCGCCGTGGGCAGCGGCATCGACAAGCAGCTCGATCAAGGTGACACGCGCGCGGATTCGGCCACGCTGCGGCGCTTGTTCCTGTTTCCGTATCGCGCCGCGGTCGACGCGGGCGTGGCCACCATCATGCCCTCATACAGCAGTTGGAACGGAGTTAAGGTCTCCGGTGACCGGCATCTGCTCACCGAGGTGCTCAAGGGAGAGCTCGGATTCCAGGGATTCCTGATTTCGGATTACCGCGCTGTTGATCAGGTGCATCCCGACTACAAATCGGCGATCGCGATTTCGATCAATGCGGGCATGGACATGGTAATGGTGCCCGACCGGTACGCCGAGTTCATCACGAAACTCACGGAGCTGGTGAACGAAGGACGGGTGCCCATGTCGCGCATCGACGATGCCGTTGCGCGTATCCTGCGAGTCAAGCTCGCCATGGGACTGCTGGATCCGAACTACGATTTCCATGCGGACCGCGCGCTCGAAGCGCGATTCGGTTCTCGTGAGCATCGGGCCGTGGCCCGTCAGGCGGTGCGCGAGTCCATGGTCCTGCTCAAGAATGAGCGCGGCACGTTGCCCCTCTCGAAATCCTCCCGGCGCATTCACGTCGCGGGCCGCGCCGCCAACGACATCGGCATGCAGGCCGGCGGCTGGACGATCTTCTGGCAGGGCAAGGCCGGAGACATCACCACCGGTGGCACGACCATTCTGTCCGCCATCAAACAGGCCGTTGGGCAAGGAACGCAGGTGAGCTACTCTGTTGACGGAAGCGGCGCGGCGGGTGCCGACGCGGTGGTGGTCGTCGTCGGCGAGGCGCCATACGCCGAAATGAGAGGAGACAAACTCGACCTGTCGCTCGACGCGGCCGATCGCGCCGCGGTGTCGAACGCGCGCGCCGCGGGCGTTCCTGTCACCGTGGTGGTCATCTCGGGACGGCCACTCCTGCTCGGCCCGGTGTTGGACGAAGCCAGCGCGATCGTGGCGGCCTGGCTTCCCGGCACGGAGGGAACCGGCGTGGCCGACGTGCTCTTCGGAGACTACAAGCCGAGCGGCAAGCTGTCCTACACCTGGCCGCGATCGATGGGGCAACTGCCGCTACGCGACGGAGCGAGCGAGCCGCTCTTCCCGTTCGGGTTCGGCCTGACGTACTAGCGATGCGCCCTATCCTGCCTCGAGCCATTCGACTGCTGGTTGCCATTCCCCTCATGGGCGGGATGACGGCGACTCGACCCGTCGACAATGGATTGGCGCGCACCCCTCCCATGGGATGGAACAGCTGGAACAAGTTCGGCTGCGACGTGAGCGCGCAACTCATTCGCGGCGTGGCCGATGCGATGGTCGCGAATGGCATGCGCGACGCAGGCTATCAGTATGTCACCATCGACGACTGCTGGCAGGTGTCCCGTGACGCGAACGGAACCATCGTGGCGGATCCGCAGCGCTTTCCGGATGGCATCAAGGCGCTGGCGGACTACATCCACGCCAAGGGTCTGAAATTCGGCATCTACACCGATGCGGGGCGCAAGACCTGTGAAGGGCGGCCCGGCAGCTACGGCTACGAAGTCGCCGACGCAAGAACGTATGCCTCGTGGGACGTCGACTACGTCAAGGTCGACTGGTGCAATGCCGAAGGGCTCCACGCGCCCACGCAGTACGCGAAGATTCGCGATGCGCTGGCCGGTTCGGGGCGACGCATCGTCTTCAGCATCTGTGAATGGGGGAGCAACCGGCCATGGGAGTGGGCGCCCGCCGTGGGCAATCTCTGGCGCACGACCGGCGACATTTCCGACCGCTGGAGCAGCGTGCTCACGCTGGTGGACCTCTCATCGCAATACTGGCACGTGGCAGAGCCGGGAAGCTGGAACGACCCCGACATGCTGGAAGTCGGCAACGGCGGCATGACGAACACCGAATACCGATCCCATTTCAGCCTCTGGGCCATGATGGCCGCGCCGCTCATCGCCGGTAACGACGTGCGCGCCATGATGGGCACCTCACCCGCGGCCGCCGCGACTCGCGACATCCTGCTCAATCAGGAGGTCATCGCGGTGGACCAGGACTCGCTCGGCGTGCAGGGCAAGATCGTCGAGGCGTCGCCAAGCGAATTGCAGGTCTGGGCAAAGCCGCTTGCCGACGGATCGCGCGCCGTGCTGCTGTTCAATCGCGCCTCGGTCCCGTCGAGCATCACGGCTGAGTGGGGCAGCGTCGGCCTCGAGACGAAGAAAGCCCGCGTGCGCGACCTGTGGGCGCACACGGAGTCATCCAGCGTGGACAGCCGATACGCTGCCACCGTGCCGGCGCACGGCGTCGTGATGCTTCGCGTGTGGCCGATCCCGAACTGACAGTACCTGAGCTGACTCGCTTCCGAGGACGCCAATGAGAGGGAAAGCCGCCTCCCTGCTGCTCGCATCGCTGCTCGCCTCGAGTGTGCTCTCGGCGCAGAGCACACCCGCCGCGGCGTTGCTCGTGCTCTCCAAGAGCGATCGCACGCTCGCCATCGTCGATCCCTCGTCGATGGCTGTCTTTGCTCGCATGCCCGTTGGCCAGGACCCGCACGAAGTGGTGGCCAGCACTGACGGCCGACTCGCATACGTCTCCAACTACGGCGGCGGCGCCTACAACACCATCTCCGTGGTGGACCTGGTAGCACGCAAGCCCCTCGCTCCGATCGACCTTGGTGCGCTGCGCGGACCCCACGGCCTGGTGTACGCCGGCGGCAAGGTGTGGTTCACCGCGGAAGCCGCCAAGGCCATCGGAAGCTACGATCCCGCTTCTGGAAGGATCGATTGGGTCCTTGGCACGGGACAGAACAGAACGCACATGATCTTCGTATTCGACGATCTCAAGCGGTTGGTCTCATCCAATGTCAATTCCGCGAGCCTCAGCTTTGCGGAGAAGAGCGCCGGCGGAGGGCGCGGTGCGCCCGGCGGACCTGGTGGGCAAGGCCCACCGATGGGCGCGCCGCAGGGTGATTGGGACATCACGCTGGTCAGTGTGGGCAGAGGAGCCGAAGGCTTCGACGTCTCTCCTGATAGCCGGGAACTCTGGGCGGCGAACGCGCAGGACGGCACCATCTCAATCGTGGACGTGGCCACGAAGAGGGTTACGCGCACGCTCGCAGCCAATGTCGGCGGCGCCAATAGGTTGAAGTTCACCCCCGACGGCAGACTGGTGCTCGTCTCGACCCTCCGTGGTCCGGACGTGGTGGTCTTCGACGCGGCCACGCACGCCGTGGTGAAACGGGTGATCGTCGGCACGGGTGCTGCCGGCATCCAGATGCAGCCCGACGGCGCGCGCGCCTATGTGGCGTGCACCCCGGACAACTACGTGGCGGTCATCGATCTCAAGACGCTAACCGTGCTGGGGCACATCGACGCCGGTCCGCAGCCCGACGGCCTGGCCTGGGCGGTTCGGCCCTAGCCCGCGCGCTCGATGAGCTGCGACGGCGTCAGCAACCAGCGAAGGGTGCCGGTGCCCGCTCCTGGCGCTCCACCAAAGCCGAGGAGGCAGGCGCCGCCCTTCTTCAGCACCACGCGTGATTCGTCAACGCCCGTCATCAGCCACGTGACGAGTTGGCTGAGATTCGGTTCATGCCCGACGATTGCGCAGACGTCCCCGAGCTCGTTGGCGCGCACCCAGTCGATGAAGCTCTTCGGTGTGTTCTCCGGCCGCAGGGCATCCACGGTACGCGTTGCGGCAGTGCCGTAGGCCTCGCTGACGATCTGCGCCGTCTGCATCGCGCGCGTCAGCGGGCTGGTGGCAATGAGATCCACGCGATCCACCAGCGCGCGAATACCGGATGCCACGCGCCGCATCTTCCTCGCACCGGCGTCGGTGAGCGGACGGCGATCGTCATCGCTGTCGATGGCCGCGAAGTCCTCGCGCTCCATGGCGATCGCGTGTCGTATCACGAGTAGATCCATCGTCGGCGCTCGGTTACAGTGTGCGTGGTGACGTGGTGGTGATGCCGCCGCCGACCGGTAGTATGGTGCGGCGCACTCG
The DNA here is from genome assembly GCA_025362035.1 of Gemmatimonadaceae bacterium. Taxonomy (GTDB): domain Bacteria; phylum Gemmatimonadota; class Gemmatimonadetes; order Gemmatimonadales; family Gemmatimonadaceae; genus AG11. The sequence goes on from JANYIN010000051.1 coordinate 70,258, forward strand.
CCCGGTGCTAGTTTCTGGCCGTCGAGACGACCGCCATGGTCCAGTTTTGGGGGGAGCGTTATGCCAGTCTGCGTGCTGCCGTTATCGCTTATGAGTTGCTGCAGTGGAACGCAGCGTATGAACGCGCTGCATCGCCGGAGTGTCATGCTCGGCGGCTTTCTCTTTCTTGCGGGCATGTCAGCCCAAGCGGTGGCCCAGTCCCCACTCGCGTACCCCGTCACTCGACGGGACGCCACCGTCGATCACTACTTCGGTACGACCGTCGCCGACCCCTATCAGTGGCTGGAAGATCAGAACTCCGTGGAAGTCTCGCGGTGGGCCGACGCCGAAAACAAGGTCACCTTCAAGTATCTCGCGACCATTCCCCTGCGAGCCGTCTTCAAGCGCCAGCTCACTCGGATCTTCAACGTGCCGCGTGTGAGCGTGCCGTCTCGCGTGGCCGGAAAGCTCTACTATAGCAGGAATACCGGACTGCAGAACCAGGCGGTGGTCTTCGAGAAGGCGTCGCTGGACGGGCGGCCGCGCATGCTCATCGATCCCAACCGGATCTCCGCCGACGGTTCCACCGAGCTCGCGGGCTACGTGCCGTCTCCTGACGGACGGTACCTCGCCTATTCGTTGTCCGTGGGGGGCTCCGACTGGAGTGAGATTCACGTACGGCGCTTGGCAGACATGCACCCGGTCGCCGACACGGTGCACTGGGTGAAGTACTCCGGCACCGCGTGGACGACCGACGGCAAGGGCTTCTTCTATACGCGATATCCCACCCCGCACCGGGACTCCATCCTGACCGCGAAGGCGATCAACGGCGCGATCTACTACCACCGAGTGGGTACGTCGGACAGCAAGGATCGCCTGGTGTACGCACGCCCTGACCGCCCCGAGTGGTACCTTTTTGCCAATGTCAGCGAAGACGGACGGTTCCTCAGCATCAACATGAACCACGGCACGGAGCCGAACAACCTGCTCTTCGTGGCCGACTTGAAGAACGGTGCGAAGCCCGACATCGGGGCTCCCGTGGTTCCGATCTACACGGGGAATGATGCGGAGTACTATCCCATCGGCAACATTGGCGACACCCTGTTTCTTCAGACGTCGGCGAGTGCGCCAAAGCGGAAGGTCGTGTCCTTCGCGCTGGGCGACACGTCGCGGGCACATTGGCGCGTGGTCGTGCCCGAGAGTCGCGACGTGATCGAATCGTCGGTGATGGCGGGGGGACGCGTCATCACGCAGACGCTGGAAGACGTGAAGAGCCATCTGCGCATGTTCAGCGCTGACGGCAGGGCGCTCGGAGAAATCGCCCTCCCCGGCATTGGCACCGTGGCGGGCCTTTCATCGCGCAATGACACGCCCGAGCTCTTCTACCTGTTCACGTCGTTCCTCGTGCCATCCACGGTGTATCGGTTCGACATGGGGACCGGACGGAGTGTGTCCTTCCAGGCGCCGCACGTGCCCTTCGACGCAAGCCCGTACGAGACGAAGCAGATCTTCTACAGCTCCAGGGACGGTACGAAGGTTCCGATGTTCATCACTGCGAAGCGGGGGATCGCGCTCGACGGCTCGCATCCCACCGTGCTCTCTGCGTACGGCGGCTTCAACATCAGCAACACGGCGTTCTTCGATCCGCAGGTCGCCGTTTGGCTGCAGCATGGCGGGATCTACGCGCACGCCAATATTCGCGGCGGCGGCGAGTACGGTGACGCGTGGCACCGCGCGGGCATGCTCGATAAGAAGCAGAACGTGTTCGACGACTTCATCGCGGCGGCCGAGTATCTCGAGCGGGAGAAGTATTCGTCGCCGGAGCACTTGGCCATCTTCGGCTACTCCAACGGAGGGCTGCTCGTTGGCGCCGTGGAGGAACAGCGTCCGGACCTCTTCGCCGTGGCGTACCCGGGCGCCGGCGTGATGGACATGTTGCGCTATGACAAGTTCAGCGCGGGCATCGGGTGGGTGCCAGAATACGGCTCGTCCAACGACTCGGCGCAGTTTCAGACGATCATCAAGTACTCACCGGTGCACAACATCAAACCCGGCGTCTGTCATCCCGCCACGATCGTGACCACCGCGGATCACGACGATCGCGTGGTGCCGGGGCACTCGTTCAAGTTTACGGCGGCCTTGCAGGCCGCTCAGGCCTGCGCCCGGCCCACCCTGATTCGCGTCGAGACCAAGACCAGTCATGGCTACATGCCGACCAACAAGCGCATCGCACAGGCCGCGGACGTGTGGGCGTTCACGGCGTGGAACACGGGCATGGGCACGTCGGCCATGGTGCCCTGACGCGACGGCGGGCGCTCCGTCAGGACAGGAATCGATCCACGGCCGCCGCCGCATCCCGTCCTTCGCGAATCGCCCATACGATGAGCGACGCCCCTCTCCGCGCGTCGCCGGCGGCGAACACCCCGTTCACGTTCGTCCGGAACTGGTCGTCGGTAAACACGGTGCCCTGTGGCGATCGTCGCACACCTAGTGACGCGAGCAGACCGCCTTCCTCCGGGCCCGTAAACCCCATCGCAAGCAGCACGAGGTCGGCGTCCACACCCCGCTCACTTCCCGCCATCGGAACGAGTTGTGTGCGTCCGGTGACATCGGCCCACGTCTCCATTCGAACCGTGCGAAGGGCGCGCACGGCCCCATGTTCCCCGACGAACTCGACGGTCGCAACACTCCAGTCGCGCCCGCAGCCTTCCTCGTGCGCGTGGGATGTCCGCAACCGCATCGGCCACATGGGCCACGGAGTCGTGGGCGCGCGCTCCCGTGGCGGCTCCGCAAGCAATTCGAATTGCATCACGCTTCTCGCCCCCTGGCGCAGTGCGGTGCCAGCGCAGTCTGATCCGGTGTCGCCTCCGCCGATCACGATCACGCGCTTGTCCTTTGCCGAGATCGCCGTGTCCGCGTCGATCCGGTCGCCTGCGAGGAAGCGATTCTGCTGTGTCAGGAAGTGCATCGCGAGGTGCACGCCACGCAGTGCTCGGCCGGGTAGCGCGAGATCGCGCGCCCTCTGTGCACCGCTCGCAAGGAGAATTGCGTCGTGCCCCGAACGCAATTCATCCAGGCCGACATCCTGGCCGACATGCACGCCGGTGCGAAATGCCACGCCTTCCGCCTCGAGCTGCGCGATGCGCCGATCGAGCACCGACTTTTCGAGCTTGAAGTCCGGGATGCCATACCGAAGCAAGCCGCCGATGCGGTCTTCCTTCTCGAGCACGGTGACCGCGTGGCCCATCCGCCGAAGCTGCTGGGCGGCGGCCAGGCCTGCCGGTCCGGAACCCACGACCACCACACGTCGTCCCGTGCTGCGCCGCGGCGCGCGAGGAACGGTCCATCCTTCCTCGAATGCGCGGTCCGCGATCGCCTGCTCGATGTTGCGAATGCCCACCGGCTCGTCGATGAGGCCGAGCACGCAGGCGGACTCGCAGGGTGCGGGGCACAGACGACCGGTGAACTCCGGAAAGTTGTTCGTCGAGTGCAGCACGTCGCTCGCCTCACGCCAGCGATCGCGATGCACCAGGTCGTTCCATTCCGGAATGACGTTGCGCACCGGACACCCTGTGTCGCCCTGACAGAACGGCACGCCGCAGTCCATACAGCGGACGCCCTGCGCCTTCACCTCGTCAGAAGGCATCGGCGAATAAAACTCGCGCCAATGCCGCACGCGCTCCTCAACAGGTTCGCTCCGAGGCGCCGCCCGGCGCAGCGTGATGAACCCGCGCGCGTCACCCAAGGCGCAGACCGTCCGACGTGTCGGCCGTCGACCGCCGTGCGAGCGCAGCGCGGTATCCCGCCGGCACAACCGCGACGAAGTCGCGAATGGCGTGCTCCCATCGCGACAGCAGCGATCGCGCGCGCCCACTTCCGGTGAGCCGCGCGTGCTGTTCCACCAGACGCCGCAGCAGGGCGCGATCCTCGAGACGATCCACGGCGTGCAGCTCCACGAGCGCGCGGTTGCAGCGGGCGGAGAATTCTCGACCCTCCGATTCGTCCAGTACAAACGCGAGACCCCCGCTCATCCCGGCGGCAAAGTTGCGACCGGTGCGACCGAGCACGACAACCACGCCGCCCGTCATGTACTCGCACGCGTGATCGCCTACTCCCTCCACGACGGCGGACGCGCCGCTGTTTCGCACCGCGAAGCGCTGCCCGGCGACGCCGCCGAAGTACGCCTCGCCCCCCGTGGCGCCGTACAGCACCGTGTTGCCGACGATCACCGTCTCCTCTGGAAGGAAGTGCACCCCGCGCGGGACGCGCACCACGAGTCGGCCACCTGACAGCCCCTTCCCGACGTAGTCGTTGGCCTCGCCCACCAGCTCGAGCCACAGGCCGCGCGCCGCGAACGCACCAAAGCTCTGTCCCGCCGACCCCTCGCAGCGTATCGTGATCGTTCCCTCGGGAAGACCCGCCGCCCCGTAGCGTCGAGCGATTTCCCCCGACAGCCGAGCGCCGATCGAGCGATGGATGTTCCGCACCTGCACCGTAGCGATGACGTGCTCGCCTCGCTCGAGCGCGGGCTTCGAAAGAGCGACTAATTCCGCATCGAGCGCATGAGCGTCGCGGGCGTTCCGCGCGCCAGCGAACCGCCGCGACGCAGGTTCGCCATCCCATGACACCTGCGTAGGCACGACGAGGAGTGGCGTGAGATCGAGGTGCTTCGCCTTCCAGTGTGAATGCGCCGCGCGAGGCCGCAGCAGTTCGGTCCGCCCGATCACCTCGGTCACGCTCCGCGCGCCCAGCGCGGCCAAGTGGCCGCGCACCTCCTCGGCGACGAAAAAGAAGTAGTTCACGATGTGCTCCGGCTTACCCGCGAACTTCGCGCGCAGCACCGGGTCCTGTGTGGCGATGCCAACCGGACAGGTATTGAGATGGCACTTTCGCATCATTACGCAGCCTTCGGCGATGAGCGGCGCGGTCGCGAACACGAACTCGTCCGCCCCCAGGATCGCCGCCTTCACCACGTCCCGTCCGGTCTTGAGTTGACCGTCCGTCTGGACGCGCACGCGACCACGGAGACCATTGAGCACCAGGGTTTGCTGCACCTCAGCCAACCCGAGCTCCCATGGAATGCCCGCGTGCTTGATGGACGACAACGGCGCGGCACCCGTTCCGCCGGAATCGCCGGAAATGCAGATGACATCGGCGTGCGCCTTCGCGACACCGGCCGCGATCGTCCCCACGCCACTCTCGGATACGAGCTTCACTGAAATCGCCGCGACAGGATTCACTTCGCGCAAGTCGTGGATGAGCTGCTTCAGGTCCTCGATCGAATAGATGTCGTGGTGTGGCGGTGGCGAGATGAGCGTCACTCCCTCGGTGGCGCACCGCGTGCGCGCGATGACCGCGTCCACTTTGTGGCCCGGCAGCTGCCCCCCTTCGCCTGGCTTCGCGCCCTGTGCAATCTTGATTTGCAGCTCCGCGGCATTCACCAGGTATTCCGTCGTGACGCCGAAGCGTGCCGACGCCACCTGCTTCACCGCGCTTCCGCGATCCGTCCCGAAGCGCGCTCGGTCCTCGCCGCCCTCGCCGGTGTTGCTCCGACCGCCAAGATGATTCATCGCGAGCGCAAGGGTTTCGTGGGCCTCCTTGCTGATCGACCCGAACGACATCGCGCCCGTGACGAATCGCTTTACGATCTCGGATGCCGGCTCCACCTCCGCGAGCGGAACGGGGTCGCGCTCCTGGAAATCGAACAGCCCCCGCAGCGTCGTGTCGGCAGTCTGGCCGTCAGCGTGGCGGCTGAACTCACGGAACGACGCGGTATTCCCGTCCCGCGTCGCGTGCTGCAGCGCCGCGATGCTCCGCGGATTCCAGCCATGCTGTTCGCCATCGATGCGATAGTGGTAATCGCTGCCCGCGTCCAGAACGGGGGCGTCGCTGGCCGCGGGCGCCGTCTCAAACGCCACCGCGTGCCGCATCAGGGTCTCCTGCGCGATGACCTCGAGCCCGATGCCGCCGATGCGCGCCGGGGTGCCCGTGAAATGCGCCTGAACCAGAGCCCCCTCGAGGCCGATCGCCTCACACGTCTGTGCGCCGCAATAACTCTGCAACGTGGAGATTCCCATCTTCGACAGCACCTTGAGCAGGCCCTTGCCCACCGCTTTGATGTACGCTGCACGGGCGTGTGCCACGTCGCCATCCGCCAGGACTCCATCACGCGCAAGCGACTCGATCGACTCGAATGCGAGGTAGGGACACACGGCGCTCGCGCCGTACGCGACCAGCAGCGCCACATGCGGCACCTCCCGCGCCTCGCCGGTCGCGACCACGAGACTCGTCCGCGCGCGCAGACCCTGACGGCCAAGGTGATGATGCACCGCGGCCAGGGCGAGCAGAGAGGGTATCGGTGCGGACGCGTCATCCGTGCCGCGGTCGCTGAGAATCAGGATTCCACAGCCGCCCCGCACGGCGTGCTCCGCGGACACGCACACCGCCTCCAGCGCACCGCCGAGCGCGGCCGGGCCGTCGGACGCGCGGAATAGAATCGGCAGGATCGTCGGCTTCAACCTCGGCTCATCGATTCCGCACAGGGCGTCCAGCTCCGATTCGGAGAGCACCGGCTGCTCGAGGCGGATCTGACGGGCGTGTTCCGGCTTCTCGTCCAGCAGGTTGGCCTGTGGTCCGAGAAACGTGGCGAGCGACATCACGAGCTGTTCGCGGATTGGGTCGATGGCGGGATTGGTGACCTGGGCGAACATCTGTCGGAAATAGTTGAACAGGAGCTGTGGTCGGCGCGAGAGCACCGCGACCGGCACGTCGTTCCCCATCGAACCCACGGCTTCCTCGCCCGTGTCCGCCATGGGCGCCAACACCATACGCAGTCCTTCGCGCGTGTAGCCGAACACGGCTTGCAACTGGAGCAACACTCGAGGATCCCGCGGCGGCGATGCGGCGGCGGCTGGCGGCATGGTCACCCGCTGCTCACTGACCCACCGCCGGTACGGGCGCAACGAGACGAGCTCCGCCTTGATCTCTTCATCGTCCAGCAGCCTTCCCTGGAGCGTGTTGACCAGGAGCATGCGGCCGGGCTCGAGTCGACCCTTCGTCCGAATGCGATCGTTCGCCACGGGCAGCGCACCCGCCTCGGACGCCAGCACGACGACATCGTCGTCCGTCACCAGGTAGCGGGCGGGCCGGAGTCCGTTGCGATCGAGCATGGCGCCAATGCGCCAGCCGTCGGTGAACGCAATGGCCGCCGGTCCGTCCCAGGGCTCCATCAGCGACGCGTGATACTCATAGAACGCTCGGCGCGCCGCGGGCATCGCCTCGTCGTGTTCCCAGGCCTCCGGGATGAGCATGGACATGGCATGCGCCAGAGGGCGTCCGCCCAGGACGAGCAGTTCCAGCACGTTGTCGAACGACGCGGAATCGCTCTGCCCCTCGGCGAGAATCGGCTGGAGCGCGGACGCGTCGTCTCCCAGGCGCGACGAGGACAGCAGTGCCGAACGCACTCGCATCCATTGCCTGTTTCCGCGGACCGTGTTGATCTCGCCGTTGTGCGCGACGAAACGGTACGGATGCGCGAGTGGCCACGAGGGAAACGTGTTCGTGGAGAAGCGCGAGTGTACCAATGCGAGGCCGCTTACCACTCCTTCGTTCCCGAGGTCCGGATAGAAGCCTTGTAGTTGATCGGCGCGCAGCATGCCCTTGTACACCACCGTGCGCGACGACATGCTCGCGACGTAGCACCGTGCCGCGGTGAAGCCAGCCGCCACCACGTCACGCTCGATGCGCTTGCGAATCAGGTAGAGTGTTCGCTCGAGGCTGGCGCCGTCGTCTGCGTCCATTTCGAGCACGGTGCGCGCGATGAAGCACTGTTTGATACATGGTTGGGCCGCGCGTGCCTGGCGGCCCGCGTGCGACGGATCCGTCGGCACGTCGCGCCAGCCGAGGACGTGGCACCCGGCTTGCGCGGCGGCGCGCGTGACGATGTCCTCACACCGCCCGCGCTCCTCGGCATCGTTCGGCAGGAACACCATCCCCACGCCGTAGGCGCTCGCCTCGGGAAGACGGAACCCGAGTGCCGAGCACTCCCGCCAAAGAAAGGCGTGCGGAATCTGGAGCAGGATGCCCGCGCCATCGCCGGTCTCCGGGTCGCTGCCTGCCGCACCCCGATGCGCCAGGTTGTGCAGCAACCGCAGCGCGTCGTCCACGATTGCGCGCGAGCGTTCGCCGTGCAAATGCGCCACGAACCCCATCCCGCAGGCGTCGTGCTCGTCTGCCGGATCGTACAGGCCGTGTTTGATCGGAGGCGTCATCCTCGACATTCCCGTGAAGGTGCCCTTAGCCAATTGTCGAGAGAATTCGCGCAAAAAACGCCCGCCTTGACTGGAAGTCTGGCGGGCGCGGTACAATCTCGTGAAGTGTGCGCGCTTAGCCGGACCTCTTGCGAGAGTTCGGCGTAAGGCTTTGAAGAAGCTGGGCGCGGCGGAATGAATTGGACATGAGGTCTTGTACATATTGGGCAAGACTGGCACGCATGTCAACGGCACGACGGTCACTCCGTACCGCGCCCAGCCCCGTTTCGCCACGCTTTGAGCGCGACAGGCACCCCCTCGTGCGCTCGCAGTAGCGTCCGGGCGACTTTCGACTGAACTTGCAGACATGTTGCGGTACGTAATGGCATCCTTCGATTCGCGACTGCCGATGAGCGGCCCCGGTGCGCTCAGCATCGCCGTGCACGGTCTTCTCATCGCGGGTGCGGTCATCGCCACGCTGCCACCCAACGAACTGCCGAGCGAAGGACTGTCCAACCGCGTGGTCTACATGCCTCCGCCCGATCGCCCGCCCAGCGCGTCTGGTCCGCGCGAGAGCATTCACTTCCTCACGTTGTCGCCCGGCACGGGGCTCGGCCCGGGTCCATCGGGGAAGGACCTGAGTCGCGGCGTGAAGTTCCCCGAGCAGTCTGCGCTGGCCGGCGAGAGCGCGCCGAATTCCGCCACCGCCGTACCGCCCGCTCCGCCGGCCACGGGCGACTCTGTGTACACGCAGCTCGAAGTGGATAGCGCCGTCGTCCGGTCGAACGACAGCGCGGCGCCGATCTATCCACCGGAGTTGATCGAGAAGCACGTGGAAGGCACGGTGGTCATTCGCTTCGTGGTGGACACCACCGGCCTTCCCGATCTCGAATCGCTGACCCTGGTCCGCGTCACGGACGACCGCTTCGTCAAGCCATTGACGGACGCACTGCCGCACATGCGATTCTCTCCCGCGAAGATCGGTCCGCACCGGGTCCGTCAACTCGTGGAGCAGTCGTTCACGTTCAAGATCACCACGGTGCCGATTCCTCGGCCCGCCGCAATCCCCGACCACGATGCCTAGCGCTGCGCACTGGGGCCTTCTCGCCACGATGGGCATGGCGCACTCGTTGTGCGGCCAAGCCGCGTCGCATATCCCCGTGGTGGATTCCGCGCGCGCCGCGGCCGCCGCATCGCGGCGAGGCGCCGCGGCACTCGAAGCGCACGATGCCCGTGCCGCGCACATCGAATTGAAGCATGCCGCGCTCGCGTGGCCCCTTCAGCAGGGCTACCTCTGGGGACGCGTCGTCTCCGCCGCGATGCTCGGCGATACCGCCGACGTGATCGCGGGTTTACAAGGGTACGCCCACATCGGACTCGGCCGGTCGGTGCTGGGCGACACCATCCTGCGTCCCTTTCGATCCCTGCCGGAATTCCGCCGCGTTGCGGATGTTCTCGAGGCAAACATCGCCCCGCTGGTGCGAAGCCATCGCGTCGCGTCAATGAGCGACTCCACATTTTGGCCGGAAGGCGTGGACTTCAATCCGCGCACGGGCAACTACTACCTCGCGAGTATCCGCCATCGCACCCTCGCGGAACTGCGCCCAAACGGAGCGGTGCGCGAACTCTGGCCGCGCAACCAGCCCGGCATGGGCGCCCTGATGGGCGTGCGAGTCGACGTGAAGCGCGGCGTTCTCTGGGCCACGATGTCGGGAGCGCCGCAGATGGACGGCTACGTCGCGGCGGATTCCGGACTTGCCGCGCTCCTGCGCGTGCGCGTCAGCGACGGCGTCATCGAGCGCCGGTGGAACATTCCACCCGCACCGCAGGGGCATGCACTCGGGGACCTCGCGGTGTCAGCGCAGGGCGACGTCTTCATGACCGACTCGTACGAGCCCGTGCTGTATCGCTTGCGTCCTGGACGCGATACCCTCGAGCGCATCGTCAGTCCGCTCTTCCGTTCGCTGCAAGGTATGGCCCCGACACCCGATGGCCGCACGTTGTATGTGGCGGACTACTCATACGGATTGTTGCGGGTGGATCTGACGGACGGCAGCATCGTCCGCCTCGATGACGCGCCCGGATCCACATCGCTTGGCTGCGACGGCATCGTCCTCGACGGCACCGGAGCCATCATCGCCGTCCAGAACGGCGTATCGCCCGCGCGCATCATGCGCTTCACCATCGACGACGCGGCCCATCGCATCGTTCGAGCCGAGGTGCTCGACCGAAACAGCGAAATCGCGGACGAACCTACCATCGGCACGCTGGCGCACGGTGAGTTCGTCTACGTTGCCAACAGCCAATGGGAGAAGCACGACGATCGGGGCAGTCCGAAGCCCGGCGTTCCGCTCACTCCCCCGCTCCTGCTCGGTGTGCCGCTTTCGCCCAGGCGCTAGGCTTACGCGTAGTGCACGCGGTCCCGGACGTGCATGGTCAACACCAGCCGGCTGGCCGTCCCCGAACACGCCCCCCAATGCGCACGCTTACGATTGCCACGCTTCTCCTTACCGTTGCCGTGCTGGCCCATGGCCAGGCGCCGGCCGAACGGCCCACCGGCCGCAGCATCACGGGCTTGCCGGCGGTGAACTTCGACGCGGACGAAGGCTTCGGGTACGGCGCCTCGGTGCAGTACTTCGACTACGGATTCACCGGCGCGTCGCCGTACCGGTTCAGCCTGCAACCCACGGTCTTTTTCACCACCAAAGGCCGCCGAGACGCGCTTCTCTTCGTGGACGCGCCACACATCCTTCCCGCTGGATGGCGCTTCGGAGGCATCGCCGGGCAGCAGCGGCAACTGGCGAATCCATACTATGGAATCGGGAACGAGTCGCTCCTCGACACCAATGCCACGAAGGGAGCGAACCCGTACTTCTATCGATACGGCCGCACCATTCTGCTCGCCTCCGGCGATCTGCAGCACGCCGTGGGGTTCCCCGCCCTTCGACTGCTGGTCGGGGCCGGCGCACGGCGCGTGACCGTCACGCCCGTGCCGTATGACTCGGGCACTACCCTCTTCGCGCAGCAATACGCGACCGCACTGCTGCCCGCGCGCGATACGCGCTACCTGCGCGCCGGCCTCGTAGTCGACACGCGCGACCGCGAGATCGGCACCCAAAGCGGCACCTGGTCGGAGGTGCTGCTGCAGAGCGCCGGCGGCAGTCTGGGCGGCGACGAGAGCTATACGCGCATCACAGGCACCATCCGGCAGTACGTCCCGCTCGGGCCGTCTGTGATTCTGGCCGAACGCGTCTTGATGCAGACGGTGCGCGGGTCGCCCTCCACGTCCGAATTGTCCGTTGTGCAGAGCTCCTTCCGCGACGACGAGGCCCTCGGAGGCGCCACATCGGTGCGCGGTCTGCCACGGAACCGGTATGCGGGCAAGGGCGTGGCATTCTCGAACACGGAACTGCGATGGTCCGCCGCGCAGTTCGAGCTGCGGGAGCGCTCGATGCAGCTGATCCTCACTGCGTTCCTCGACGCCGGACGCGTGTGGACGGACGGGCTGGACTTGTCGCAGCTAGCCACCGATCTCCACGTCGGGTACGGCGGAGGCGCGCACGTGGCCGTGGGACCGAGCTTCGTTGTCTCTGCGGACGTGGGGCATTCGTCACAGTCCAGGGCCGCCATCTACGTCGGCCTCGGTTACCTCTTCTGACGATCGCACGAGGTTGAGCCGCCGACGCGAATCATCGCGAAGGCCGAGGGCAATCCGCTCTCACGACGTCGCAACGCTGGCCGAGCTGAGAGCAAACCAGTCTCGTCACGGAACAGGCGGCTCTTGCTGCGGAACGAACCGGCTCGTCGCGGAAACGCGCCGGGCTGACTTCGCAACGAACGGACCTTTTGTCGCCGCGGTCCGGCGCATCGTCGCAACGGACCAGCCTGTCGAAGCGGCGACCCGGCCCAGTGCATCATCGGCGCAGGCCAACCGCGCGACGCAGCAGCCTCTCGTCGCAGCGCACCCGCGCGTCGCGATAGCGCAGCTGCCTCTCGTCGCAGCGAACTGGCCCACCGTCCAAGCGAGCCCTCCTGTCGTCGCAGCGCACGATCCTCTCGCCACAGCGCGCCAGCCTATCGTCGCAGCGGACCGGCCTCACCGCGATGCGCAGCCCGCCGACGTCGAGGCAGCGCAGCCTTGGCGGGGAGCGAACCGGCCTGTTGCCGCAGCGGACGCACCTTGCGTCGAGGCGAACCGGGCTTTCGCCACAGCGCGGCTGCCTGTCTGCGCCGCGAACCAGCCTGTCGTTGGAGAGAAGCGGCCTGTTGGCGCGGCGTAGCTGGCTCTCGTCGCAGCGGGCCAGCCGAACGTTGAAGCGAACCGGCCCTTTGGCGCAGCGTAGCTCCCTGTCGTCGCGGCGGACGAGACTGTCCTCGCGGCGGACCAGACTATCCTCGTGGCGAACGGGCCCATCCTCGCTGCTCGCGCGGCGCTCGTGGCAGTGCAGCAGCCTAACGTCGCGGAGGACCAACCCTTCGTTGACACGAACGGAGCCAGCGTCGCACCGAACACAGTGAGTGTCGACGCGACGCTGGCTCTTCGTCCTGCATCCCGAACTGCCGACACACGGCGACAACGTTTCGTGGCGGAGTGTCGGGCTCGCGGCGTTCAACACCGATCGATCCGCGCAGGGTGACCAGCGCTTCGATCAGTCGCCGCCGCTATCGTCGTCGTGGCCGTCCCGGTTCTGGTCGCGAAACGCCCTGAACGAGCGCTGAATGTTCTCCGCCACCGCATGCACGTTGGCCCCGGTGCCGATCGCCGACGCAGGGTCGATCAGTGCGCCGGACGACGTCTTGAACCATCTGGACAGTTCCACGTGCACCGTGAGGTTCGTCGGCGTTGCTGCCACGACGACGGGGGGACTGAATGACGTCTCGAACTCCGCCCGCGGCGCGCCCGTGTAGGTGAACGCCTTCCCGTTGAAGGTCCCGGTCACGAGCACGCTTACGCCGGCAAGCTCGGGATGTGCGGAAAGAAACGCGGCCGATCCGGCGCCGTGGTCGCTGTCGGCGCGCACCGCGCGGATCTTCGCCTCGAGCGCGGAGTACGTGCCCGCGGGAACCGTGAGGCTCAGCCCACTCACCACGCTGCTGTCCACCGGCAGGGACACGATGGTCGGCGCGACCTCGAGTGCCGCGCAGTCGTGCTCGTTCATGTTGTCGTCACCGGCGGCGGCGGTGCTGGTACACGACGCACCCGAGCGCGCGAGTTCCATACGCGCTACCACCAGCTGCGCTTTGGTGATCACGAGGACGTCGGTGCCCGACGTGAACGTGACCGACGCGGACGCAGACGTGCTGGTGGAGCGTGCGGCGCCGGTGGGTGCGGCGGTGGAGAAGGACACAGTCATTGGCAAGGCGCCGCCCGGCCGGGTGCTGTCCGCGGCGGAGCACGCGGAGACGACCGCGCCGGCAATGAGCATCGTGACGGGAAGAACACTCTTACGCATGGGATTCGACTCCTTGGACTGATGAAACCAGATTGAGCTCGCGCTCGCTTCTGCCGCGGCGGCGTGCACAGTGGCGCCTCTGATGGCGCGCACAACATGGGTGCGATGCGTCCCGGCAGCGGTGTTCTGGCTCACCTCCCCGTTGTGGGTTGGCACCCAACGCTGCGGACGTGCCCGCAACTCGTCACATCAACAGCGCTATGCGGCGACGACCACCCGCGCGAACGCCGCGTGCAGCGGCACCCCGCTGTAATTCTCGGGGACCGGGACGCCGAGCACGGTGAGGATGGTGGCCGGCACGTCGAGCAGCGACGCATGGCCCAGTGACGCACCGCGCTGCACGCCACAGCCGACCATGATGAGTGGAATGGTGCGGTCGAGCCGGTGGTCGGTGTTGTGATCGTTGTACACGGCCCCGCCGCCGCCGTGATCCGCACAGACCATCAGGAGCATGTCGTCCATGTGATCATCGAGCGCCAGCGCGCGGAGCAGTCCGGTAGTGGCGTCGAGCCGCCGGGCGGCGGCGGCGTACTCCGGCGACATCCAGCCGTGCGCATGGCCGGCGCGGTCCGCGTCAGGCAGATGGAACACCACCAGGCCGCTGCGCTGAGCGGATAGCGTGTGCCTCGCTGCGAGCACTATTTCCGGCGCCTGCTGTCCGACGAAGTGGGCGGTGTGGATTCCGATGCGCTTCGCCAAGGCCTTGCCGAGCCGGCGAAACAGCAGCGGCGGCTGCGCCAGAAAGGCGGACGTATGGAGTCCCGCGTCGCGTAACGCCGCCGGCATCGGATGTACGGGCCCACGCGAATGGGGGACATGAAACCGGTCGCTCGTGAGCCCATGGATCTCGGGGTGCACGCCCGTAAGCAACGAACCCATGGCCGCCGCGGTCACCGACGGCGCGACGGTGGTGGCGGTCCTGGTCGATGCGCCGATGCTCTCGAGCGCAAGGAGGTGGGGCAGACTGAACGCATCGATCGCGTCGGGCCGCAGGCCATCGAGCACGACGAGCACTACACGGCGACAGTACGAGGTCATGACACGCTCCGGAGTAGGGCCGCGCTGAGCACGGCGTCCGGACGTGAAGGATCCAGGACGCGCGCGACGACGCGGCGACGGATCGGTGCCGGTGTGGTCACGGTACGCAACGCAAACGCCACGAACGCCAGTACCCGTTCGTGACGCCACAGCGACACGGGAGTGACGTCAGGGCACTTTTCTGTAAGTCGTCGGTCACGATCGTTCCCCGCATCCGCCCTCGTGAGACCACTTCGGGTTCTCTATTGCACGGACACGTATCCACCTCAAGTCAATGGCGTGAGCGTCGTGACCGCGCTCTCGGTGGATGGCATGCTGGCTCGCGGGTGGGAGTGTGCCGTCATCGCGCCGGCATATCCATCGTCTTGGCACGACCCGTTCACGCATCGGGGTGGGCGCGCGAAGGGTGTGCGGCTCACGTCGCTTCCCAGCGCACCCCTGCCAACGTACCCGGACATCCGCGTGAGCCTGCCGATGGCGGGCCGCGTTCGTGAGGCGCTGAGGTCCTTCAGGCCGGACATCGTGCACGCCCAGACGGAGTTCGTGATTGGGCGGCTCGGCGCCGGTGCCGCGCGACGTGCGGCCATTCCGGTCGTGACGTCATTCCATACGGACTTCGGCAAGTACGTGGACGCGTATGGTTTCGCGTCCCTCCGTGAGGCGGTAACCCGCTCGCTGGCGCGTTTTCACTCGGGCGCCGTGCGCACGTACACGCCCAGCGAGCCCTCGGCGACGACGCTGCGCGCCATGGGCGTGTCGCGCGTCGAGGTATGGGGCCGCGGCGTGGACATCGACATCTTCGCTCCGCACAAGCGGCGGAATGCGCTGCGGGCGGAGCTCGGCGTCGGCGACGCGTCCGTCTTTCTGCACGTCGGCCGACTGGCGGCGGAAAAGGGGGTGGACCGCATACTTGCGGCATTCGCCATCGCGCGCGAACGGCTCGCGCCGCGGCCTGTGCGCCTGGTGATCGCCCGTGCGGGCCCCAAGCGCGAGGCGCTCGGACGAGCCGCGCCGCCGGACACGGTGTTCCTCGGCCGTCTGGATCGCACGTCCGCGCTCCCCGAGCTGTACGCCACCGCCGACGCCTTCGTGTTCGCGTCGTTGACCGAGACGCTGGGCCTCGTGGTGCTCGAGGCCATGGCAAGCGGCACACCCGTGATTGCCGCGCCGGCCGGCGGCGTAGCCGATCATCTCGAGCATGAGGAGAACGGACTCGCGTATCCGAACGACGACGTCGAGGCGTTCGCGTGCGCCATGGTGCGCATCGCCGAGGATGACGTACTGCGCGCCACGCTGTCGGACGGCGCACGCAGAACAGCGGAGCACATGTCGTGGGAATGCGAACTGGACCGCCTCGATGCCAGCTACAGGCAGGTCATCGACGACCCGTTTCACGGCTGAACGAGCACCGGACTGTTACGGCTTCGTCGTGCATGGGAGAAGCAGTCGTTGCGCACGGGCGTTTACCTGTACAGGTCTCCCACGAGCGAGCGCATTCAATGCAACTCACGCTGCTGCATCGAATCGGAGCGCGTGACCGCGCGCTCTTCAATCTCCTGCTCCTGCCGCCTGATGTGCGGGCACTGTGGCGACGACTGGCGATCGCTCTCACCCACTTGGGCGGTGCGCGGGCCACGATCGTCATGTCGATCTGGCCTTTGCTGCTTGGCGGGCGATGGTTCGCGCTCGGACGACACGCGCTGGCCACGCTCGTGGTGTCGCACCTGCTCGTGCAGCTCTCGAAGCGGACCGTCGAGCGGCCACGACCTTCGTTCAGCGGCGAATGCGCCTGCCACGTGGCGATTCCGGACCGATTCTCCCTGCCGTCCGGTCACGCCGCCGCTGCGGTCTCGGTCGCCCTCGCGTATGCGTCGCAGTGGCCGAGCGCGTCGGTGCCGCTCCTTGCACTCGCGATGATCGCGGGTGGCAGCCGCGTTGTGCTGGGCGTGCACTATCCGGGTGACGTAGCCGCGGGGCAAGCGATCGCCCTGGTCACGCATCTGCTGCTGCAGCGCGCCGCCGTATGAGTCCGGAGCTCGCCGAGCAGCTATTCACTGCACCGCGCTCCACCGTCACGCCGTTCGCGTCGCATCCACTTCCCCGCCCGCAGGCGCGCGCCGCGCGCACCGTGCTGGACGTCTCGGAATTCTTCGGTGGCAGCAGCGGCGGCGTCCGGACCTACCTGATTGAGAAGGCGCGATACGTCGAGCGCTCGGGGCACATTCGTCAGGCTATCCTGGTTCCGGGGCCGTGGGACGCGGTCACGCAAAGCGAGCGAGTCCGCTGCTACTGGCTCGGCGGGCCGCGTGTCCCGGGACAGGCGCCGTATCGCTTTCTCCTCGACATGAAGTCCAGTCGCCGCATTCTCGCCAGCGAACGTCCCGACGTCGTTGAGGTGGGAAGTCCCGGCTTCGCGCCGTGGCACGTCGCCGCCGCGAGCCGCCGGCTGGGCATACCGATTCTTTCGTTCTTCCACTCGCATGTCCCACGTCTGCTCGCGGGCTCATCGTCCGCGCCGACGGCGTTGCGGCGGGCCAGCGCCTCGCTCGCGTGGCGCTACCTGCGGCGGATCGACCGCCTGTTTGCGCGCACGATCGTGTCATCGCGCTATTCGGCGGCGGAACTCGCCGCCGCGGGTATCGACCGCACCGCGTACGTGCCGCTCGGTGTGGACCTCGACCAGTTCAACCCGCGGCGGCGCGAGGCCGTCGGCGCCGTCCGTGCGCAGCTGGCCGCCGACGATCGCCCGCTCGTGGTGTACGCGGGGCGGGTGGCGACGGAAAAGCGGGTGGACGTCCTGCTGCGCGCATGGCCTCGCATGTCGCGCCGCACCGGAGCAATTCTCGTCATTGCCGGCGACGGACCGCTGCGCCCCGTGCTGCAGCGCCTCTACCCACACCCGGACATTCGCTGGCTCGGGCATCTCGGTCGCCGACGGCAGCGGGCCGCGAGTCGAGCGTCCTTCGCAGCGCGGCCACGGCGCGTGCCGCGGGAATGCCTCGCCGCACGATGAACCCGAAGCGATCGAACCCGTCGAAGGAGGGGCGCGCTCGCAGCGCTCTGGCCGCTGCGACGAGCGCGTTCACGGTCTGCATGCGCTGCGACATTTCCAGCCGGGGGGATTGGAGGTTCGCGAGGGCCGCGCCAATGCCTTCGAGCGCCGCGGCGGACTCGAGCAAGGCGTCGCTCGATTGGTCACTGTCGTATCCGGCAATACCCATCGTGATGACGCGCGCGACCTCGAGACGCGCGGCGTCGAGCAGGGCGGTATCGCTGACGTACAGGAGGTGGGTCGACTCGCGGAAGGCACGCACGACGCGAATCATGTCGTGCGTCGCGGTGTTGGCGACCGTCCGTGAATTCAACGAGTCGTCTGCAAACAGCGCGTGTTCCACGCGCGCGAAGCCGGAGCGTTGGCCCAGTGGCCCGGCGGGAAGTTCTGGATCGTCGCTCTCCACTGGCCCGTTCAGTTGCCCCGCGGCGGCGGGCGCGTAATACGCCAGCAGAAACTCCAGCTTCTTGAAGTGCTCGCGAGCCGTGCGAAAAGCGCTGCGAGCCGCCTCCGGTCGCTCGGTGGCCAACGCGGAGGCAAGGACATGGAGCCGGCGGTCCAGCGAGTCGAGGCGGCGGTCGAGGGCTGTTCGCATGGGAGTCGCCGCAGCGTCTCGCGATCTGGACGCCGGCTCGGGCCGCCGGCCGCTGGTCAGCAGCGCCACAGCGATGATCAGCAGCAGCACGAGTCCCGCGTGGACGCGGAGATGATGCGTGGCGTATGCGCGAGTGGGGTGCACCCGCCAACTCTCGTTGGGAAATCGGACTATGCTGTCACGATTCCCATGCGAACCTGTAACATGTCCGCGCGAGCGCGATGCCCTTGCCACGGGCGGCGTGACCGGTCGGCTTACCGTCGTTCGCATCCAGCCCGGAATGCTAAGCGGCCTCGTCCGATGCGGCTTGTAGCGCGCCGCCAAGATGCGCATATAGAGAATCCCTGGCACGCAGACAATTCAACGCGGGAGTTCTTCATGAGAGAGTCGTTCGGGTTGGCCTCACTCTGCCTGTTGCTCACGTCATTGGCATCGCCAATATCGGCGCAGTCGATCTCGTTCGGGCTCCGTGGAACGGGAAGCGTTCCCACAGGCGCGTTTGCGGATCAGAACTCGGCGAGCAGCGCCCTGATTCAAGGAGCGAAGAACGGGTTCGGCTACGGTCTCGACGTCGGCGTCGGCCTGGGCATCTTCGGCGTCTACGGCGGATTCGACCACATTCAGTTCGACTGCGCGACGAGCACCTGCCAGTCCAACGGCAAGTACACCTTGCAGGGCGTCACCGTGGGCGTGAAGCTCTCACCGCCAGTGATGTCCGCACTGCATCCGTTCGTGAAAGGCGGCGTGACGTTCAACGATCTCGAAGGTTCATATGGCGGGTCAGGGTCGAACCAGTTGACCACTGACAAGACGCCCGGCTATGAGGTCGGCGCCGGCGCTGATATCTCCCTCATGGGACTGGTGAGCCTGACCCCGCAGGTCCGATATGTGGGACAGAACCTGAAGGCAAATATCCCGGGGGTGACGACCCCTACCACCGCGACCGGACAGGGAGTCAACTACTTCACCTTCGATCTCGGTCTCTCGTTGCACACGCCGTTCTGAACGCGATGCATGGCGGTTGCGCGACAAGCTGACGAGGGCTTGTCGCGCAGCCTTCTCGTTGACCGATGCCCACTCCGCTCTGGTCCGGCCGCCTTTCCGCTACCAGCGCGTGGCACCTCAGTGCACCTGCACAACTGGACCCCGAGCAGCGACGAAAGCTGCGGCTGGTCCAACCAGCCTGTCCGCGAAGATCCGCCCTTCGGCTACGTGATCGGCGCCGCGAAAGGAAAGACCTCCATGGGCTCGATCACGCGCGCATAGTCCTTTGCGCCGACGACGATCGAGCGTGAGAGGTCGGCCGCGTTGAACCCGAGCTGGTCCTGCTCCAGCAGGGTAGCGTCGATATACAGGCGCTCCAGTCGCTCGAACACCTGCTTGCCGAATGGCGGCATCATGCCGGGCTCCAGACCATCCGTATAGAAGGCGAGTTCCTCGCGCGACGCGAAGCGGAAGTCCTTGAGGTCCGTGAGCCGCTCTGTAAGCTGCTTCGCCAAGATCTTCGATGTACCCGGGAGCACCAGCACGTTGAAGTCGCTCAGCCCGCCCTTCCAGTACATCTTCACGACAATGGCCTTGGCTCCGATCACGGAGTGCCCCTGCACGGCGCGGGCCTTGGCGCTCTCCTCACTCGTGCGGCATGGCGGGTGTTCGACGACGCGAAACGCGACGTCGTTCGCAGTGAACAGCTGCATGATTCTGTCGGATGCCACGTGCGTCATGCAGCCACCCTCGTGTGAACGGCGCCATCGCGCAAACCGCCACCGGCCCCGTATACACGCAGAGGACGGCACGCTGAATCTGTAGCAGGCGAGTAGAACTCGCGCGTCGAGCCACGGTGCCACAGGCGAAGCAGACACAGCTGGCGCACTCCCAGACGAGCCTGCCACGACCGCCGCGCCCGCGCATCGAAAGCGCGGCGTCAATACAACAGTTTATGTCCATTCCGTGGACTTCGGGCCTTCCCCCGCTCAAGTGGCGAGCTAGCAGCGGCGCGTCGGGCTCACCCACCCGAGTCGTCTGGACCCACCCCGTCCCGTCGATCGGTAAGAATGGCCGACGGCCGGCACTCCGGCCACTCGACATCGAGCGGCTCGGGGGCGTCATCGCTTCCACGTCGACCGGCGCCGGAGCGTGAACCGTCATCGGGTGGGAGGCGCCGTCCCCACAAGGGAGCAACGGTCTAACCCACCTGCGGAAGCTCGTGCTACGCTGTGCCCAATGTCTCGATCAACAGCATCTACGGTGACCGGTGAGAGATCTCGTCTTCACGCGACGCCTCGATCCGGAATGCGTACACGAACGCCGCGGCGATGAAGAGCAGAAGCAGGAGCGTCGCGATCATCGTGCTCGGCGAGTGTCTCCGCCACCAGGGTGGCCGGTAGACGGGCGGCGGCTCCGTTGGCATCATGATCGGCGAAAGTCGCTCGTCGCTCGGCCGCGGCGGCTGGTCCGTCATTGAACGTGTCCTCGCAGCGAAAGAAGAGCGCCAGCAAGAGTGTCCAATACCACGTCGCACCGCAATAGCGGAGAGTCACTGTTACCGGGCTTTTATGCAACGCATCGACGCGTCGAGGCGAGCGCGAGAATACCGGCACGGCGAATGCAGGGTGGTGGGTACCACCTTTCGGGTCGCGCCTGAGCCGACGCCCGTGCTGTTGTTCTGGCGGCATCTCGAGCGACCGAAGCGTGAGATCCTTGCTTCCACGCGTCGTATCAGATCCAGTCGATCGCGACAATTGAAAGGAAGAATGCTTAGTTTGGCCGCAGACCACCTAGTTGGGGGCAGTCTGCGACCACGTACGCTCCAGAAGGTCACCCTTACCGGAGGCGAACGTTGCGCATGTACACCAAACGCAAGCACGTGAGATTGCCAGGGGCCTATCTACCGTCACGGCCGAGTTCCGGCAGACTGGTTCGACGGTGGAGCGGTCGAATGTCGCCGCTGGTTCTCGCATTCACCTTCGCCGCGACTCTCGTCGGAACACGGTCAGCGATGGCGCAGGGTACCTTGGGATCGGCCCAGAGTTTCGGCGTGCTCGGAGGGTCGACCGTCACCAACACCGGAGCCACCACCATCAAGGGGAACCTCGGCGTCGCTCCCGGGTCAGCGATCACCGGCCTCGGGACAATCACGCTGTTCGGAACCGTGCACCAGAACGATGCGATTGCGCAGCAGGCGCAGAACGACGCCCGCACGGCGTACAACAGCTTGGCCGCCCTCGCCTTTACGAGCAACCTGTCCGGTCAGAATCTGGGCGGGATGACACTCGCGCCGGGCGTGTACAAATTCTCCTCCTCAGCGCAGCTGACGGGAAATCTGTTCTTGAACTTCCTGGGCAATGCCAACGCCCTGTTCGTGTTCCAGATCGGCAGCACGCTCACGACCGCGAGCGGTTCCTCAGTTTCCATTCTGAATGGAGCCCCCGGGGGAGGGATCTACTGGCAGGTCGGCAGTTCCGCGACACTTGGATCCAGCACAGCCTTCTTGGGCAATATTCTGGCTGACCAGAGCGTGACGTTGAATACCTCCGCCACGATAATCTGCGGGCGAGCCATCGCGCTGGTCGGAGCCGTGACGATGGACGGCAACACGGTCTCGAACAACTGTGCCAATGGCGGTGACTTTGGCAGCGGGACCAACGACTACGGCAGCGGCGGGTTCAGCGGCCAAACAGTAACGCCCGAACCGTCAACGCTTGCCCTCGTTCTGGCGCCATGCTGCATCGCCCTAGTGGGTTTCGTCCGACGGGACCGTCGTGGAGCGACGCAGACGATCGCGTAGTTCGCAGTGGAATTGTCGGCTGGCGATACGTTTGGAGGACACATGGACGGCGCTCGAGTGAGCGCCGTTCTTGTGTCGTGCGCAGACCTGCTTTACGCGTGACTACCGTTCGATCACGAGCACGGAGAATGATCCGGGGATCATTTCCGGGCGTCGGCGAGGGTTTTCTGGCGTCGGTGCCGCCGGCGTCGAGCCGAACTGCGCGCTCACCACGTACACTCGATGTGACACGGGGTCGAGCCCCATGTTTCGCGAGCCTGTCGGTGTGACGATCGTTTGCGCAACGTGGTAGGCATCGGGGCCATCCCGATGAATGATCGTGAGGGTGCCATCGGCGTTCGATGCGAAGGCGTCGCCGGAGCGTGGATCAAAGGCCGCGCCATCGGTTCCCATCCCGATAGGGACGGTTGCCACGACCGTCCCTCGTGCGATGTCGGAAACAGCCATGACGCCGCTGCGGCAGCCGCTGAACAAGCGACGATGCAAACGGTCCACGGCCATGGCGACTGGCTGCTTGCACCCGGCGGTCTTCCAGCGACGGACGACCTTCAGTGCTCTGGCATCGATCTCCACGATTTCACTCTTGTCGGTCAAGTTGGCGTATACCATCCCGTCTCCCGTCGAGGCGCCGTACTCCGGCTTGCCGCCAAGGGGAATGTTCGCGATGAAGCGCCCGGTCTTCGGGTCGATGACGGTAGACGAGTGTGCGTCGCCGTTGAACGAAAAGACACGACCGGACGCGCCATCGAAGATGATTGCGTCCGCGTCTTCGGCGGCATGTGTGCGCGACAGCACGCCGAATGTCGCGAGATCGAACATCACGATGGAGCTGTCATCGCCGGACGTCGCGAAACCATGCCCGCTGCGCTCGTCGATTGCGGTACCGTGCGCGCCGTTGATTCCCTTCACTTCCCCGACGAGTCGGCCGTCGTTCTCGTCGATCACCATGACCCGCGTTTGTCGCCCCACGAACAGACGGTGATGCGTCGTATCAGGCACGACGTAGTCCCAGCCTCCGTCACCGCCCACCACGAACGTATGACTCACGTGATATTGTGCGGCGAGGGACATGGGAAGCGCCGCGAGAGAGCAGATCAGAGCGAGTTGACGCATGGTGCCCCCGTGAATTGTGTCTGATGGGTATCTCCTGACCCGCGGATGAACCGGTGTGGTACAGGAGATGCAAAAAGTGCAGAACCTCACCCAACCTTTTACGTACGACCGTGTCCAATCTCCCCGCACCAACGACAATCGCCAAGCCCTGGCACACGCGCTTTGCGTTGATCCACCCCAGGGCGTACCTCTATGCGCACGCGCTGGCCGGCGGCGCGCTCGTCGCCGC
>JANYIN010000098.1 GCA_025362035.1 Gemmatimonadaceae bacterium
AAAGGCTCTATTCCTATTTCTTCAAGCTTTACTTGAATGGATTTCGGATCCAAAATACGCATCACTATTGACTCACCATAGGCTCCGGGGATGAGGGAAGTACGAATACTTATTTCTTCCTTCTCTTCCATGATGCTAAACCGCCCGTCTTGGGCGACATTGGAAGTCAACTTCATTCCGGAGAGAAGTTTAATACGAGAGTTCAGCAGCCTGTATACGTCTGTGCCAAAAAAAACCACATCCTGCAGTATGCCGTCGAGGCGCATTCGCAAGCGCCCTCGGTCTTGCTGGGGCTCTATGTGTATGTCGGAAGCCTTGATGGCGATGGCTCCGAGCTCCGGAGCGGTGAGCGTGGAGAGCGAGCCGAGGAACTTCCCGATCGGCGTGCGAGCGGCCGCGACGATGACGGGGATCCGGGATTTATCCGACATGATTGAAGTCACGGGTCAGGCCCCGCGCGAAGTGGCGGGGCAGACGCGAAAGCTATTGGGAGGGAATTGCCGAAACAACGTGTCCGGACGGAGGCACGGAGCGCTGGCATCGGACATCCCCACGCGTCCGGCTTCAGTCCCAGATCCGCTCAACTTTGGCCGACGCTGCGATTGAGGCATCTCGCGTGATCAGCGGCAACCCCAGCGCGAAGGCCGTGGCCGCGATGAGCCGGTCCGTTCGCTCCGCGATGGCAAACAGGTTGTGCGAAGCACTGACGATCTCGGGCGTGAGATCCTGCACGACGTAGCCGCCACTCCGAATCAAGTCCGCAAGCCAGTGATCGAACGGCTTGCGCAGCGTGATTCGGCCCAGGTGGGTCAGTTCGCTCACCTCCACCAGGGTGAACGTCGGGACGTAGATGACGCCCTTGGCGGCGTCGGCACGCTTGAACTGCCGGCGCGCTCCCGCCCCCAGCTTGGTCAATTTGTTCGTCGTGGCCCAGACGAGCGCGTGGGTATCCGTTACCGCCAGCATTACACGCTGGCCGCTCAGAGGGTGTCGAACTTGTGCGCCGCCTGCCCGCGCTGCGCTCCGCGCGTTTCTTCGAGCGCCTCGCCGAGGCCGCCGCGCAGCGAGCCCGAACCGATGAGCGAGAACCCGGCTGCCGGCTGGAGACGCTGAAACAGCAGTGCCACGAGCTGTTCCAACTGTCGCGCGTAGGCGCGATAGCCCTCTCCCACCAGCATGGCGCGACCAGGGAGGTCCTTGTGCTCGATCATCACAACGCGCGTGGGATCGGAGACGACGCCACTCAGCAAGGCGAAGAATGTGCGACGCGCCTCGGTTGCGTTGCTCACGATTTCATGCTCCTCGTGCCCCGAAATAAGCGTGGCGTCGAGCGGTTCGGCAGGAGTCGTCGGCATGGGCTCAGCACCTGTACATGTGTGTGTACAAGTGTAGAGCAAAGCGCGACGGAGATCAACCTGCGCGGCAGCCTCTCGGACCGTCCTCGTGGTGACTCAATAAAGGCGGCCCAGCGGAGAACTGCGCATCCTCATCACGCACACCGGTACGCTGGCACGCACCGCGACCACGACCGTCCTACGCGCCGGCGGTGAGCGACAGTGCCCGCGTCTTTGTCTCCGCGATGACGCGCGCGATGAAGTCCTCCACCGCAACGGGTGCCGGCTTCTGCCCTTCGCCCGCACCGCGCGTGTTCACCGCAACCTGATCGGCATCGGCCTCGCGCCGTCCGATCACGCACATGTACGGGACCTTCATCCGTGCACCCTCGGCGACGCGATACTTGAGCGTCTCGTTCCGGTCGTCGAGCGACGCCCGAATGCCGGCCGCCACCATTCGTTCCACGATCGCGGCGGCCACCGCGGCCTGGTCGAGCGAGATGGGCAGCACGCGCACCTGTTCGGGCGCCAGCCACGTGGGGAACGCCCCGGCGAAATGCTCGATCAGAATCGCGATGAATCGCTCGAACGACCCGCTCACCGCGCGGTGGATCACCACCGGACGATGCGTGGCGTTGTCCTCGCCGGTGTAAGTGAGATCGAAGCGCTCGGGGTTGGCGTAGTCGAGTTGGATGGTCCCCAACTGCCACGCGCGGCCCAGGGAATCGGTGACATCGAAGTCGATCTTCGGCCCGTAGAACGCGCCGTCGCCTTCCTTCAGCTCGTACGACCGCCCCGTGGACTCCAGCGCCGCGCGCAGCGACTGCTCGGCCCGATCCCACATCGCATCGTCGCCCACGCGCTGCTCGGGGCGGGTGGCGAATTTCAGGGTGGCACTCAGCCCGAATGACTCGTAGTAGCCCAGGATGAAGTCCGTGAGGAATTTCACTTCCTCCGTAATCTGGTCCTCGCGGAGGAAGACATGGCAGTCGTCCTGCGCGAACTGTCGCACGCGCGTGAGCCCGCTCAGCGCGCCCGTCACCTCGTTGCGATGCAGCACGTCGAAGGTCACGAAGCGCTTGGGCAGCTCGCGGTACGAATGCTTCTTCGCCAGGTACATCAGGTAGTGCGACGGACAGTTCATGGGCTTGAGCGAGAATTCGTGCTCCCCCGACTCGTTGTCGAGCACCAAAAACATATTCTCCTTGTACTTGCCCCAATGGCCCGACTGCTCCCACAGCGCCTTGTTGTACAGCAACGGCGTCTTGATCTCGGCGAAGTTGCGCTGCTGGCGTTCGCGGACGAAGTCCACGAGCAGGTTGTACAGCGTGGTGCCGCGCTCCGTCCAGAAGGTGGCGCCCGGCGCGTAGGGATGGAGCATGAAGAGGTCGAGCTCCTTTCCCAGCCGGCGATGATCGCGCTTCTTCGCTTCCTCGATTCGAAAGAGGTGCTGTTCCAGCTCGTCCTTCTTGAAAAAGGCCGTGCCGTAAATGCGCTGGAGCATCTGGCGCTTTTCGTCGCCGCGCCAGTACGCCGCAGCGGACGACAGGAGCTTGAAATGTTTCAGCCGCCCGGTGTCCGTCACGTGCGGCCCCCGACACAGATCGACGAACGGTCCGTCCGTATAGGTCGAAATGATCTCGGCGGGATCGGTGAAGTCGTCGAGTCGCTCGAGTTTGAGCGGATCGTCGGCAAAGCGAACACGCGCTTCGGGCAAGTCCACTTCGGCCCGGACAAACGGATACTTCTCCTGCGTCACGCGTCGCATCTCCGCTTCGAACGCGGCGATGTCGTCGGGCGTGAACGGCGACGTCACTTCGAAGTCGTAATAGAATCCGTCGTCGATGGCCGGGCCGAACCCGATCTTTGCATCCGGCCGCAAACGTCGCACCGCGGTGGCGAGCACGTGCGCGGCGGAATGGCGCAGCACGGGCAGCGACTCGGCGTCGCGCTCAGTGAGCACCCGGAACGCGCCGCCCTTGCGAAGCGGCGTCATCAAGTCCTGCACTTCGCCGTCGATCGACACAGCCACCGCCGCCAACAGCAGCCGTTCGCCGATGGACCGGACGACGTCTGCCGGGAGCGTACCCGTTGGGACCACCTTCTCGGCGCCATCGGGCAAGACCAGGGTGACGTCGGCGTCCACGGACGCGGCGGAGGCGGGGCGGTCGATCATGATGTGCGGCGGCGGTTCGAGTCGCTAACCCAGCATCGGCACGAGGTGCCGTGCGTACTTGAAATACAGAACGATTCCCAGCAGAATGCCCACCCAGGCCACGACCCAGAAGAGGGTCCGCCGCAATGGAACGCTATCGTCCCGGCTTTCCGTATCCCCGGGGCGAAGGAATCGCGAGAGGCGCAATGGCCGATTGTTGAAGGTGGACAGTGGGCCTTCTTCTTGCACCGCGTTCGCGCCATACTTCTCTGCAAGTTATCCTTGCGGCAGACCCTTCGCCACAGGCTTTCGGCTATGTCATATCTGCGGTTTCAGGACGAGGATGAGTCCTCCCCCAGCACTACCATCGCCGGCGTGCTCTTGGGCGCAATCGCGGGCTTTGCGCTAGGCATGGTCGTCGCCCAACGCGTTGGAGGCTTCAGTGGCCTCGCGCAAACGGTTCGGCGGCGCGGCGTCAGGAGCGCGACGGCAACGACGCCGGAGCCGCAGGTGGCCGACGACTATTCCGACTTCGACGATTACGAGGACGACGAAATCGAGGAGTCGAGTGGGCAAACGCTGGAAGACCACGTGCTCGAGGCGTTTCGCAATGATCCCATTCTCGCCGAGCGTGCCGTGGACATCGGCGGGATCGGCGACGAGACCATCGAGTTGGCCGGTTGGGTGACCACCGACCAGGAATCGGAGCACGCCGTCACCATCGCGCGCGGGGTCCCGGGGGTCAAGACCGTGGTGAACCGG
Organism: Gemmatimonadaceae bacterium; assembly: GCA_025362035.1. Classification (GTDB taxonomy): domain Bacteria; phylum Gemmatimonadota; class Gemmatimonadetes; order Gemmatimonadales; family Gemmatimonadaceae; genus AG11. Next base: position 4,252 of record JANYIN010000098.1, read on the forward strand.
CTGTTGGTCGGCGAAGACGAGGAGCGCGCGCTGGAGAACGCGCGCCTGTTCGAAGAGGGCGACGACGCTCACGTCGGGGCGGGCTGGGAAGGAAACACCGTGGGCGTTGGCCGTTCGCGACAGGGCAACTCGTCGGATCTCGATCGGCATCAGGATCCCAAAACGAAGCTTGCCGAACGTTGGACGAGCGCGGAGGCCGAGGTGCAAGAGGCGGCGGATGACATCAGCGCCATCGCCGCGGAAGGACGCCATCGGGAGAAGAAGGCTGCCAAGGGCGTTCCCAAGGCGGACCACGTGACGGACCAGCCGATTTGACGCTTTTCCCGCCAGACGGCCCCACTGGGCGCGACCTGTAGTGACGATGACCCGCGAGTTAACTTTCGCGGGTCATGTCCATTTCAGGCGAAATCGCACCCGAGTCCGTGAACGCACCGGACGATTTTCCAGCGCAATACGATCACGCCGCCACGGAATCGGCCATGTACGAGCGCTGGCAACGGGCTGGGTGCTTCACCGCCAACGGCTCGCGTTCCGATCGCGTGGGTGGGGACCGGCACGCGTACACCATCGTCATGCCACCGCCCAACGTCACGGCAATTCTCCACGTCGGGCACGGCCTGAACGCAACCGTTCAGGATGTGCTCGTGCGCTGGGCGCGCATGAAGGGACTCGAAACACTGTGGCTCCCGGGCACTGACCACGCCGGCATTGCCACGCAGAATGTCGTCGAGAAGCAGCTTGCCGCCGAAGGCCTCACGCGCGACGACCTCGGCCGTGCGTCGTTCGTGCAACGCACCGAGCGGTTCGTGGAGGAAACCGGGGGTACGATCATTCAGCAGCTGAAGTCCATCGGGGCCTCAGCCGACTGGTCGCGCACCGCATACACACTGAGTCCCGACCTTTCGGCGGCGGTGCGCGAAGCGTTCGTGCGCTTGTTCGAGCGGGGGCTCATCTATCGCGGGCACCGCGTGATTCATTGGTGTCCGCGATGCCTCACGTCGTTGTCCGACGAGGAGGCAGAGCCGCAGGAAACGCTGGGCGCGCTCTACCACATATCGTATTCGCTCGCGGACGATCCGTCGCAGTCCATCACAGTGGCCACCACGCGCCCCGAGACGATGCTGGGGGACGTCGCGGTTGCCGTCAACGCGAAAGACGAGCGGTACGCGCACCTCATCGGCCGGAGCGTGATCCTTCCCATCCTCGACCTCCCGATCCCGGTGATCGCGGACGACTACGCCGATCCGGAGTTCGGAACCGGTGTGGTGAAGATCACGCCCGCTCACGACGCAAACGATTTCGACGTGGGAGCTCGTCACGGCCTGCCCGCTCCGATCGTGATCGATATGCACGGTGTGATGGCCGAAGTCGCCGATGCCAGAGGACGCGTTCCGGACGCGGTTCGTGGCCTCGACCGCTTCACTGCGCGCGCCGCCATTGTGGCGATGCTCGAGCAGTCCGGGCACCTGGTGCGAAAGGAGACACACGAGCACAACGTGCGGCACTGCTACCGATGCGAAACCGTCGTCGAACCGAGGCTCAGCGACCAGTGGTTCGTGCGCATGGCGGAGCTGGCCGCGCCGGCACTCGACGGCGCGCGCACCGGCCGCGTGCGCATCCTGCCCGAAAAGTGGGTGGGGGTGTACGAGCACTGGATGACGAACATCCGGGACTGGAACATCTCCCGGCAGCTCTGGTGGGGACATCGCGTCCCGGTCTGGTACTGCAAGGAATGCGATCCACCGCAGGACGTGATCGCCAGCCGAGAAGACCTCACGGCCTGCCCTTACTGTGGATGCGATGTCGTACAGGATGAAGACGTGCTCGACACGTGGTTCTCCAGCTGGCTTTGGCCGATGTCCACGCTGGGCTGGCCCAACGAAAACGCCACCGACCTGCGCGCCTTTTATCCCACCGATGTCCTCGTCACGGCGCCCGAGATCCTGTTCTTCTGGGTGGCCCGAATGATCATGGCCGGGTACGCCTTCATGGGCGACGCGCCGTTCCATACCGTGTACCTGCACGGCACCGCGCGCGACACCCAGGGGCGAAAAATGTCGAAGTCGCTCGGCAACGGCATCGATCCCATGGACGTCGTGCATCGCTACGGGGCGGATGCGTTACGCTACACGCTGGTCGCGGGCATGGGCCTCGGCGCCGATGTCTTCCTCGACCCGGCGGATCTGGAAAAATCCTTCGCGCCGGGCCGCAACTTCGCGACCAAGTTGTGGAACATCGGTCGCTTCCTGCTGAAGAACGTGGGCGACGGCGCCGTGCGGCCATTCGCCGATCTGACGCCTGTGGAACTGTCCCGAGCGGATGCATGGATTCTCCATCGCCTCGACGCGGCAATCCGCGAATGTGATCGGGCCATTGGCCCTCTGAGCCCCACGGGCACGACGTGGCGCCCCGAGGAAGTCGCTGCCGGACTCCGTCTCAACGAGTTCGCTGAAACCGCTCGGCGCTTCGTCTGGAACGAGTTGGCCGACTGGTATCTGGAGGCGAACAAGTTGCGCCTGCTGACGGACGGCGCTGACCAGCAGGTTGCGCGGTCGGTGCTCGTTCATGTGTTCGATCAGGCGTTGCGGCTGCTGCATCCGATTGTGCCGTTCGTGACCGAAGCCTTGTGGCAACGGCTGCCGGGGCACGAGGAGGATACCTACCTCGCGCTGGCGTCCTGGCCCCAGGCGGGCGCTGCTCGGACGAGTGTGGCCGCTGGACAGTTCGATCAGGTCAAGGAGGTCATCGAGCAGATGCGGCGCGTCCGGTCGGAGTACGCAATTCCGCCGGCCAAGTCGATCGACGCGCTCATGGTGGCGACTCCGGAGTTGCGCGCGACACTCGAACACGAAGCGCCTTTGATGAATCGATTGGCGCGGACGTCGCTCTCGTTCGTGCAGCGAGCGCCAGAGGGGGCCGCCGCCTCCGCCATACTGTCCGGCGGCACCGAGCTCGTGATTCCTCTCGCTGGACTGATCGATGTCGGAAAGGAGTGCGCGCGCCTCACGACCGAGCTCGCCAATCTCGAGAAGCAGCTGCGCGCACTCGAAACACGGCTTGGCAACGCTGGGTTCATCAGCCAGGCCCCGGCCCACGTTGTCGAAGCGGAGCGCGTGAAACTCGTCGAGTGGACGACGCGTCGCGACCTGTTGCGGGTACGCTCAGAGGCGCTGTGCGGAAAGGGCTGATCACGCTTGTAGCGGTGCTGACCGCATGCGCCTCCGCCTCTCCGCCGCCGGGCGGAGCCGAATACAAGTTGCCGCCCAAGCTCGTTCGCGTGTCGCCGGACACCAACGCGGTCAACGTGCACGACGAGAACGTGAGCTTTCAGTTCGACGAGACCATCAACGATCGCGGCACGGGCGATCAGGAGATCGACAACTTCTTCCTCGTCTCCCCGTCCGACGGCAAGCCACGCGTCTATTGGCATCGCAACCGCATCGACGTGCGGCCGCAGCGCGGCTTCCGCGCGAACACAGCGTATACGATCACGCTGCTGCCAGGCCTGACCGACTTGCATAGCAACCGGATGAAGACGGGAGCCACGGTCGTGTTCTCCACGGGGCCCACGCTGCCGACCGAAAAGATCACCGGAATCGCGTTCGACTGGGCGGCGGAAAGGCCGGCGGCCATGGCGTACATGGAGGCGATCACGCCGGACAGCATCGTGTATCTGGCGCAGGCGGATTCGCTGGGACGATTCACGATCGGCCCGCTGGTGCCGGGGAGCTACCTGGTTCGCGCCATCATCGACGCGAACAACAACCACGTGCTCGATCGGAACGAGGCATTCGACACCTTGCGCGTCCGGGTGCCGGCGGCCGCGCCGGTGGAACTGCTCGCCGCGGTGCGCGACACGCTGACCGCCCGGATCCTCACCGTATCCGTGGGCGACTCCACCAGGCTGACGGCCACCTTTGACCGGCTGCTCGACCCACGCCAGACCATTGCCCCCGACGCGTTTCGTCTCGTGAGCGCCGACAGCACGCGCATTCCGATTGTCGCGGTGTACTCGCCGCGGCAGGAGCGTACAGCCGACTCGGCAGCGACGGCACTCAAGGCTGACTCGTTGCGCAAAGCCGATTCGCTTGCCGGGAAGGCACTCTCGGCAAAGGCGGCGGCCGCCCCTCCGGCCGCACCTTCCGGCAAAGCTGGTGCGACGCCAGCCCCGCCGCCCAAGCCGTCGCTGCCGCCACCGTTCACCATCGTGTCCGTGAGGCTCGGGCAGGCGTTGATTCCTAGCAAGGCGTACCGTCTGAGTGTCACCGGCATTCGCGCGCTCAGCGGGCGGGCAGATTCGAGCGCCAGAAGTTTCACGACTGCCAAGCCGGCGCCGCCACCGAAACTCTCCGCCAAGGACTCGGCCGCGCTCAAGCCAACCGCACCATTGGCTCCCGTCAGGCCGCCAACGCGTCAATGATGGACCCGAGGCGTAATCTGCCGAGCGTGAGTGTGCTACTCGAGAGTAGCGGCATTCGAGCGCTGCTGGAATCGGCGCCCCGGCCCGTGGTCGTGGAGGCCGTGCGGATCGTCGTCGATCAGGTCCGAGAGAGAGCGCGCGCTTCGCCGCTCACGGACGCGGCGTGGGCCGATGCCATCGCAGCAGAGGTGTCAGTCGCCATTCGGCCATCGCTCCGGGCGGTGATCAACGCCACGGGCATCGTGCTGCACACCAACCTCGGGCGCGCGCCGGTATCCGCAGCCGCCCTCGACGCCATTGCGCGCGTGGCCAGCGGCTACAGCAACCTGGAGTTCGACCTCGACAGCGGCGGTCGCGGTTCGAGGTACACGCATTGTGCCGCCCTGCTCCGCGAGCTCACCGGCGCTGAGGACGCGTTGGTCGTGAACAACTGCGCGGCGGCACTGGTGTTGGCCTTGAACACCTGCGCCGACGGTCGCGACGCGCTTCTGTCGCGCGGGGAGCTCGTGGAAATCGGGGGCAGCTTTCGAGTGCACGAGATCATGGAGAAGAGCGGCGCGCGCCTGCGCGAAGTTGGCGCGACGAACCGCACGCACCTGGTGGACTACGCCCGCGCCGTCAACATGCGCACCGGAGCGATCCTCAAGGTGCATCGCTCCAACTTTTCGGTGCACGGCTTCGTGGCCGACGTGAGCGTCCCCGCATTGGCGGTGCTCGCGCGCGCCCGGGCAATTCCGCTCATCCATGATCTTGGCAGCGGGCTGCTCATCTCGCTCGCGGACATTGGACTCGTTGGCGAACCCACGGCTCGCGAGGCACTGGACGCCGGCGCCTCCGTCGTGGTGATGAGCGGCGATAAGCTGTTGGGAGGGCCGCAGGCTGGACTCGTGCTCGGGGAAGCACGGCACATCGCGGCGATGCGGCAGAATCCGCTCGCCCGCTCGTATCGCGTGGACAAGCTCACGCTCGCGGCGCTGGAAGCGACGCTCGCGCTCTATCGCGAGCCGTCCCGCGCGATGCGTGAAATCCCCGCGCTGGCGCTGTTGGGCACACAACTCACGCACTTGCGCGCCCGCGCCTTCCGTTGTCTCGACGCATGGCGCACCAGCGGTGTGGAGGGCGAGATCATCGACACCACGTCCACCGTCGGCGCCGGCGCGTTTCCCGACGTGGCATTGCCGAGCGTGGCCGTTGCGCTCGCCGGCGATGCCGAGCGGTGGGCGCGCACGCTCCGCCAGGGCGATCCGGCCGTGGTCGGTCGCGTCTACGACGGGCGCATGCTCATCGACTTCCGCGCCGTGCAGGACGAATCCCTCGATCCCCTCATTGCCGCCGTGATGGCCGCCCGTGACTCAACCGCGTAGCCGCAAGGCCGCCCTCCTGGACCGGGACGGCACGATCAACGTCGACCACGTCTTCATCAAGGACATCGACAAGGTCGAACTCCTGCCGGGAGCGGCCGCCGCCATCAGGCGACTCGCCGCCGCGGGGTATCCCACCATCGTGTTCACCAATCAGTCGGGCATCGCGCGCGGCATCATCAGCTTGTCCGCCTACCACAACGTGCGGCGGCGGCTGGACGAACTTCTGGCCGCGGAAGGCGCCACACTGCTCGATACCTTCACCTGTCCTCATCATCCTGACGTGCTTGGACCGTGCGAGTGCAGAAAGCCGGGCACGGCGATGTACGAGCGGGCCGCGACGCTGTACGACCTTGACCTGTCACAGTGCCTGTTTGCGGGCGATCGCATGCGTGACGTGCAACCGGCGGTGCGATACGGCGGTCGCGGAGTGCTCTTGCGTTCGCACCTGACCACGGACGATCAGGTCGTCGAAGCATCGAATGCCGGCATTCCCGTGGTGGACCTGCTGATCGACGCCGTCCCCCTGCTGCTTGGCGATCGCACGTGAGCCGGGCGAGGATTGCCGTGCTGGCCAGCGGCCGCGGCTCCAACCTTCAAGCCCTCATCGACCACTTCCATGCGCTCGGTGGGCGGCGTGCCGGCGACATCGTGCTCGTGGCGTCGGATCGCCCCGACGCGCACGCACTGACACGAGCGGCAACCGCGGGTATCGCCACGGCCACCATTGCGTCGCGCCGCGCTCCGGCCGGGGACGATCTCGGTGCACTGCTCGAACGGTACCGCATCGACCTGCTCGCGCTCGCGGGCTATCTGCAGCTCGTGCCGGCCGAGATCACGCGAGCGTATGCCGGACGCGTCGTGAACGTGCATCCAGGTCCGTTACCGGCTTTTGGCGGACCAGGCATGTACGGAAGCCGGGTGCACCGCGCTGTATTGGCGTCGGGCCGACCCTTTGGCGGGCCCACCATTCACTTCGTGGACGAACAGTACGATCACGGCGCCACCATCGCATTCTGGCCGGTGCCCGTGCTGGCCGGCGACGACGAACATGCGCTCGCTGACCGCGTACTTCGCGCCGAACATCTCTTGTTTCCACGCGTGGTACAGGCCGTTGCTGGTGGCCTCGTCCGACTGGAAGCTTCGGGCACCGTGAGCGCGCCCTTCATTCGCGATGAGTCGTCACTGCTCCCGCTGGATCCGCGTCTTGACGATTCGTCGCTCTCTCGCATCCTGGACGCCGCGCACTCCGCCTAAGGCCGTCTCCTCGGCGCGCGCGCCGTTTGACCATCACTTCACACGACACATCCATGCCCGCTTCCCGCGCGCTGCTTTCTGTATCTGACAAGACTGGCCTCATCGACTTTGCGAAGGGTCTTCATGGACTTGGATGGGAGTTGATCTCCACGGGTGGAACGGCGCGAGCGCTGCGCGAGGCCGGCGTGCCGGTGCGCGACGTGAGCGAGGTGACGCAGTTTCCCGAAATGCTGGATGGCAGAGTGAAGACGCTGCATCCGGTGGTGCACGGCGGTCTCCTTGCGCGCCGCGATCTGCCGGACCACATGGCCGCGATCGCCGAGCATGGAATTGCGCCCATCGATCTCGTGGCGGTGAATCTCTATCCCTTTCGTGAGACGGCCTCCCGCAAGGACGTTGCCCCGAGCGAGGTCATCGAACAGATAGACATTGGAGGACCGAGCATGCTGCGGTCGGCCGCCAAGAACTTCGCCTCGGTGACCACGGTGGTGGATCCCACGGACTACGCCGCCGTGCTGGCCGCGCTGTCGCGGGGCAACGACGACCTCGCCTTCCGCCGCGATCTGGCGGCGAAGGTGTTCGAACACACCGCAGCCTACGATGCCGCGATTGCCACCTGGTTCGTGAGCCAGCGGAAGGAATCGTTCCCGGCGCGCATCTGTCTGCCTCTCGAAAAGGCACAGACGCTTCGATACGGCGAGAATCCCGGCCAGGCCGCGGCCTTTTACGTGGAGAGGCCAGGCGCCGGCCTGGCTGGCTTGCAGCAAAAGGGAGGCAAGGAGCTGTCGTTCAACAACCTGCTCGATCTCGAAGGCGCACTGTTGGCCACGGAGCCGTTTGGCGACGAAGTGTGCTGCGGGATCATCAAACACACCACGCCCTGCGGGCTCGCGACGGGTGCCACCGCGTTGGAGGCCTATCGAAAGGCGCTCGCGTGTGATCCCGCCTCCGCGTTCGGTTCGGTCATATCGTTCACCAGCGGCGTCGATGACGAGACGGCAGAGGCGTTGTCCAGTCTCTTCGTGGAGTGCGTCGTCGCACCGAGTTTCAGCAGCGGTGCGCTGGAGATCCTGGGCCGAAAGAAGAATTTGCGGATCCTGGAAGGCCGTGCCCGCTGGCCAGCCGGCGCGCTGGACTACAAGCGCGTGCGTGGCGGACTGCTCGTGCAACAGCGGCCCCCCGCGATCATCGACGACCGCACCTGGAAGGTGGTGTCGAAGCGGCACCCCACTGGGGAGGAGCGTCGCGATCTGCTCTTCGCGTGGCGCGCCGTGGCGAGCGTCAAGTCGAACGCCATCGTGTTGGCCCGCGACGGCGCAACGATCGGGATCGGCGCGGGGCAGATGTCGCGTGTCGATGCGGCTTTCCTTTCGGTGCACAAGGCGATTACCTCCGGCCACGCCACCGCGGGTGCGGCGCTCGGTTCCGACGCATTCTTCCCGTTCCGGGACGGCGTGGATCAGGCCGCGGAGGCCGGTGTACGCGCCATCGTGCAGCCGGGCGGTTCGGTGCGCGACGACGAAGTCGTCGCCGCAGCCGACGGGCACGACATCGCCATGGTCTTCACCGGAGTGCGCTTGTTCCGCCATTGAGTCCAGAGCTGGGTGCCGCGTGGCCGCGCGCCGCGCGCTCACGCGCTGCAGCCTTGGCTGGCCCTGTACCTGCGGCCCCCCCCGGGTCATGTTTATAGGCTGAGATACGCCCCGCTACCCGCGGGGCTTCTGCTTTCCGATTCCCGCGAACGCACCATGGCGTCGTCGTCTCCTACGTTCGACCACGACCTGCGACCGTCCTACCTGGCTGCGGCCATCGTGACGGCGCTGGTCTTCGTCCTCTACCTCGTGACCCTCGCGCCGTCCACGGCGATGTGGGATACGAGTGAGTACATCACGGCCGCCTATACACTCGGGCTGCCTCATCCACCGGGCAATCCGCTGTTCGTGTTGATCGGGCGCGTGTTCGCGATCCTTCCCATCGCCAAGTCCGTGGCGGTGCGAATCAACGTGCTGGCCGCCGTCTGTAGCGCTGTGTCGGCGGGCGCATGGTTCCTGATCACTGAACGGGTGCTCGTCGGCTGGTTCGCGGAGCGCTGGCAGCGCATCCTGGGCGGTGCGCTCGCGGCCCTCATCGGCGGCACGGCGTTCACGGTGTGGAATCAGAGCGTCGTGAACGAAAAGGTGTATACGGTGTCCCTGCTCGGCATCGCGCTCATCTCGTGGTTGATGATCCGTTGGAGCGACGAGCCGGACGGTCGCAAGGCCGACCGCACGCTGGTGCTGGTGGCCTACCTGTGCGGCCTCGGCTACGCGAACCACATGGCCGGCATGCTGGCGGCGCCGGCGGTCGGACTCGCGGTCCTCATCGTTCGGCCGCGGACCGCGCTGCGCTATCGACTGCTCGTGGCGTGCGCCTGCGCCCTCGCGTTCGGCATCACGCCGTTCGCCATCCAGCCCATTCGCGCCGCCCACTTCCCCGCGTTGAACGAGGGGGAGCCCACCGCATGCCGCGATGGCCTGAAGCTCGATTGCACACTGAGCGCCGGTACGTACGACGCGTTCATGTACAATTTCAATCGCGGGCAGTACGGCAAGCCGGAGCTCACGGAACGTCAGGCGCCGCTGTCGGCGCAGGTCGGGATGTGGTGGCTGTATTTCAAGTGGCAGTGGCTTCGCGACGCGCACTACGACCACCCGTTCGCGCAGAGCCTCCTGGCCGCCATGTTTCTGGTGCTCGGTCTGCTCGGCGGATATGTGCACTATCAGCGCGATCGCCGAAGCTTCTGGTATTTCGGGTCCCTGATGTTCACCATGACCTTGGTGCTCATCTACTACCTGAACTTCAAGTACGGCGCGTCGCAGGATCCCGACCTGAATGGCGTCGCGCGCGAGGTCCGCGATCGCGACTACTTCTACCTGTGGAGCTTCTCCGCCTGGGGCGTCTGGGCCGCACTCGGCCTCGTGGCGGTGTGGGACTCCGTGGCGTCGCTGATCGCGCGTGAAACGATCACCGAGGGCCGCGAGACCTATCAGCGGCCTACGCACCGGGCACTGAAAATCGCCTCACCGCTGCTGGCGCTCGCGCTCATCCCCCTGTTCACGAATTGGACGACCGCATCGCGGGCGGGGATGACGGACACGGCCGACTTCGCAAGGGATCTGTTGAACTCCGTGGAGCCGTATGGGGTGCTCGTCACGGTAGGCGACAACGACACCTTTCCGCTCTGGTATGCGCAGGAAGTAGAGCACGTGCGGCAGGACGTCGTGGTCGCGAACACCTCGCTGTTGAACACGGACTGGTACACGCGCCAACTGATTCGTCGGTCGGTGCGTCCGTACGACGCGGCGGCCGGTCCGGCCATCTACCGAACCGGCACGTGGAAGATGCCGTCCGGTTCTCCGCTTCGCATGACGATCGCGCAGGCCGACTCGGTGCCGCCGTATATCCAGCTCGACCGGCCGATGACGTTCCAGGGCGGTCCTATCAAGGCCACGATCGATCCGGCGAAGCTGTCCATCCAGGGCGTCCTGCAACGCGCCGACATCTTCGTCCTCCGCATGATCGCGGATTCCTATGCTGATCGGCCCATCTATCTGAGCCGCACGTCGGCGGGATACGGACAGGAACTGGGAATCGGTGGCTACCTGCTCACGCAGGGGCTGGCGACCAAGATCTTCACGCCCCCCTCCGTCCCGGGCAAGGACACCTTGCTGGTGCCCGGCGCAGGCTGGGTGGACGTTCATCGCTCCAGGGTACTGTGGGACACGGTGTTCACGGCCAACAAGTCCCTGCTCAAGCGCCAGGATTGGGTCGATCGTCCGTCGGTGGGCATTCCCTACTTGTACGTCGCCACCGGCTTGATGTTGTCGGAAGTGCTGCAGGCCACGGGTGATTCGGCGTCGAGCAGCCGGATCATGTCGCAGGCGCGGTCCATCGCGCAGAGTGTGAAGCTCACCGAGTTGCTTGGGCAGATGGAACAGGCTGCCCCCGCAGTAGCGCCAACGCAGAATCCACTGCTCACGCCGTCTAGCGGCGACACGGCGCGGACCAAGGTCGTGCCGGCGAAGAAGAAGCCTTAGCGTACGCCACGCTGGGCTGGCGTTCGTGCGGTCAGCGCCAACGATCGCGATCGGCGACGGCACGCGCCTGCTTGCTTGACGGTCCCGACCGGGCGCCGCATGTTCGGGGGCGGCACTCCGCCGCCAGAATGACACGGCGAGCACAAGAGGGATGCTGACCATGGCGCAGATCACCGTGACGGTCAACGGCACGACGGAACACCACGACGTCGAACCGCGTACGCTGCTGGTCCATTTTCTACGTGAGCGGCTGTCGTTGACCGGCACGCACGTCGGCTGCGATACCAGCCAATGCGGCGCATGCACGGTGCTGCTCGACGGCGCATCGGTGAAGTCGTGCACCGTGCTTGCCGTGCAAGCGGACGGCGCGTCGATCACCACCATCGAGGGGATTGCAAAGGACGGGCAGTATCACCCTCTGCAGACCGCCTTCTGGGAGCAGCACGGCCTGCAATGCGGCTTCTGCACGCCGGGCATGATCATGTCGTCCATCGACCTGCTGCGCCGCAATCCGTCACCGTCGGAGGCCGAGATCCGGGCGGGGCTCGAGGGCAACATCTGTCGCTGCACGGGCTACCACAACATCGTGAACGCCGTCGCGGCCGCAGCGGAGCAGATGCGAGCCGCCGCCACGCCCGCACACGTGAACTGAGGAGGCGACGACCATGACCGCACCAACCACGCCCGCCCCCTCGCTGTTCGGCGCCAGCATCAAGCGTCGCGAGGATCCACGCTTCATCACGGGCAAGGGCCGCTTCACTGACGACGTCGTGATGCCCGGCATGACGCACGCGGCATTCGTGCGGAGCCCGCACGCGTTCGCGATCATTCGCTCCATCGACACGTCGCGCGCCTCGGCCCTGCCGGGCGTGCGCGCCGTCTTTACCGGTGAACAGCTGGCAGCCGCAGGGGTGAATGGACTGCCGGCCGGTTGGCTGCTGCCGGACATCAAGGTGCCATACCGGCCGGTGCTGTCCGTGGGCCATGCGCGGCATGTTGGCGAGGCGGTCGCGGTGGTCATCGCCGACTCGGCGGCTGTCGCACGAGACGCCGCGGAGCTCGTGGACGTGGACTACGAGCCGCTCGTCGCGGTCGCGGACACCGCAACCGCGCTGTCCCACCCGACGCAGATTCATGACATCGCGCCCGACAATCGCTGCTTCCATTGGAGCATCGGCGACGCGGCGCCGGTGGATGCCGCATTCGCCAGCGCGCCGCACGTGGTCCGGCAGCGCTTCGTGAATAACCGGCTCGCGGCCATGGCCATGGAGCCGCGCGCCTCGCTCGCCAGCTATGACGTTGCAGGCGATGAACTGACGCTCTATGTGACGTCTCAGAACCCGCACGTCCACCGCCTCATCATGGGCGCCTTCGTGCTGGGCCTGGCGGAACATCGGTTTCGTGTCATCGCGCCGGACGTCGGCGGCGGGTTCGGCTCCAAGATCTTCATCTATCCGGAGGAGGTCGTGGTCGCGTGGGCCGCCAAGAAGATCGGACGCCCCGTGAAATGGACGGCAACCCGCAGCGAGAGCTTCCTCACGGACGCACAGGGCCGCGATCACGTATCCGAAGCGGAAATGGCGCTGTCCAATGACGGAAAGGTGCTCGCGCTCCGCGTCAAGACGATCGCGAACGTGGGTTCTGGATTGTCGCTGTTCGCCCCCGCGGTTCCCACGTACCTCTACGCAACGCTGCTGTCGGGCGCGTACGCGATCCCCGCCATCCACTGCGAAGTGGATGCGGTGTTCACCAACACGACTCCAGTAGACGCCTACCGCGGCGCGGGACGTCCGGAAGCCTGCTATCTGATCGAGCGGATGATGGACCTGTCCGCGAAACACCTCGGGATGTCCCCGGTAGACATCCGGCGGCTGAACTTCATCCCCGCTCACGCGTTTCCGTATCAGACGCCGGTCGCCCTCTGTTACGACAGCGGCAACTACGAGCCGGCGCTGGACATGGCGCTGACAAAGGCGGACTACGCGTCCCTGCTGCAACGGCAGGCCGAGGGGCGCGCCAATGGCCGCTACATCGGGATCGGATTCTCGACGTACATCGAAGCATGCAGCATTGCTCCCTCGCAGGTTGTCGGCGCCCTCGGCTCGCAGGCGGGACTCTATGAGAGCGCCCACGTGCGCGTGCACCCCACGGGGTCGGTCACCGTGTACACGGGCTCGCATTCGCACGGACAGGGACACGAGACGACATTCGCGCAGATCGTTGCCGACCAACTCGGCATTCCAATGGACGCGGTCGATATCGTGCACGGGGACACGGGCAAGGTCCAATTCGGCATGGGCACGTATGGCAGCCGCAGCGGTGCGCTTGGCGGGACGTCCATCTACATGTCGTTGCAGAAGATCAAGGACAAGGCGAAGAAGATCGCCGCGCACCTGCTCGAGGCCGCGGAAGCCGACATCGAATTCGAAGGCGGCAAGTTCTATGTGCGCGGCGCGCCGGACCGTGCGAAGCAGTTCGCGGATGTCACGCTCGCGGCGTATCTCGGTCACAACCTGCCGTCAGGCCTCGAGCCCGGGCTCGAAGCCACGAGCTTCTTCGATCCCTCCAACTTCACATTCCCCTTCGGTACGCATATCGCCGTCGTGGAGATCGAGCGCTCCACCGGCCACGTCACCCTGCTGAACTACATCGCGGTGGATGACGTGGGGAACGTGATCAACCCGATGATCGTGGACGGCATGGTGCACGGCGGCATCGCGCAGGGCGTCGCGCAGGCACTCTGGGAGTCCGTGCACTTCGCTCCGGATGGCCAGCCGCTCAACGCGTCCCTCATGGAATACGCCGTGCCGCGGGCGGATCAACTCATCAAGTACAACACGGGTCGCACCGTCACACCGTCGCCCGTCAACCCGCTCGGCGTGAAGGGTGCCGGGGAAACGGGCACCATCGCCTCGACACCGGCCATCGCGAACGCGGTGATGGACGCGCTGTCGCCATTCGGCGTGTCACATATCGACATGCCCCTGACGCCGTCCAAACTGTGGACGGCAATGAACGGCTCCACGGGAGGTTTGTAACCATGTATCCCGCCTCCTTCAGCTATTCGTCTCCAACGTCGCTCGACGACGCGCTCGCGCTGCTCGCCGAACATGGCGAGGATGCAAAGCTCCTTGCCGGTGGCCACAGCCTGCTCCCGCTCATGAAACTGCGCTTCGCGCAGCCGCGCTACCTGGTGGATCTGCGTCGGATCGCGAACCTGTCCGGGATCGAGCGCAGTGCGGGCGAATTGAAGATCGGTGCCATGAGCACGTATGCTGCGCTCGCGGCATCCGATCTCGTACGCACGCTCGTTCCCATGTTGGCGGACGCCGCGGCGCAGATCGGCGATCCGCAGGTTCGCAACCGCGGCACCATCGGCGGCAGCCTGGCACACGCGGATCCCGCCGCGGATCTACCGACGGTGATGCTCGCCGCTGACGCACAAATGGCTGTGGTGGGTCGGCGCGGCACGCGGGTCATCCCCGCGCAAGCTTTCTTCGTCGGGATGCTGACCACCTCGCTCGCCCCGGACGAAGTCCTCACGGAGATTCGCATTCCCCTGGCCGACGCGCGGGAGGGTAGCGCGTACGACAAGTGTCGACATCCGGCATCGCGCTTCGCGCTCGTCGGCGTCGCCGCGTCGATCCGGCTCGCCGCGGATGGAACCGTCTTGCACGCTCGAATCGCCGTCGGTGGGATGGGGCCGATGGCCGTCCGGGTGGCCGGCGCGGAGGCAGCGCTGAAGGGACATGCGCCCACGGCGGAGGTGCGCCACGCGGCGGCCGCGCTCGTCGCCGCCGCGGTCGATCCACAGGAGGACCTGCAGGGGACCGTGGCGTACAAGCGGAACCTGGCCCAGGTGTACGCTGAGCGCGCCCTTGCCAGCGCGGTCCATCGCGCCGGAGGGTGAGCTCGGATGGTTCCTCAGGGGTTCGGCGTGCGCCGGAACATGCCGAGCAACCGTTGCCAGAGCGCGCGCATCAGGCTGCGTAATGGGCGCAATGGTTTCGGCGGTGGGTGCGTCACGACGGAGACAGGCGCCGCGGAGGACGCCGTGTCCGCGGTGACGGGAGGTTGGTCCGGCGCTTCGAGCGTGGCGCGAATGCACGCGATGAATTCGGTCACGAGCTGTTTGGAGACCATCTCCACCATGCCGCGCCCGAATTGCATGACTCGCCCCACGATGTCCACCGTGGCCACGACGTGGATCTCGGTACCATCCACGGCAGGCGCGAGGTCCGCCGTGACACGGAGCTTCGCGCTCCCCGATCCGCCCACTTCCTTGGCGTCTGCCGTGATGGTGATGGTGCGCGCTTCGACATCGAGACCGGTGATCACCGCGGTGCCCGCGTAGGTCGCGGACACTGGCCCGACCTTCGCCTTGAGGCGCCCATGGAATCGCTGTGCGTCCTCCACGCTCGTCAGTTCCGCGCCGGGTACGCACGCCACGACGCGAGCGGGATCGATGAGATAGCCCCAGACTCGGCGGATATCCGCCTGAACCACGAACCTTTCTTCCACGTTGAGCGACAGAATCGCCTCCTTGAGTGCCGCCGGTATTTATGGCGGCATTCGTCATGCTTCGCTACCCTCCCCCTATGATTCCGGAGATCGCTGCCCTGCAGGCGCTGCTCGAGCAGGCGGCGTACGTTGCCGATCGTTCCGTGGCCACCGCCCTGTTTCTCGCTGACGCGCTCGAGCGTCCACTGCTGGTGGAGGGACCGCCCGGCGTGGGCAAGACGGAAATCGCCAAGGTGCTCGCTCGTACGCGGAATGCGGATCTGATCCGGCTGCAGTGCTACGAGGGACTCGATGCCAGCACGGCGCTGTACGAGTGGAACTACCCCAAGCAGCTGCTTCGCATCAAGCTCGACGAACGCGCATCGTCCGCTCAGTCGCCGCTCGAACAGCGCGAGGCAGAGATCTTCAGTGAGCCGTTTCTCCTCAAGCGGCCCCTGCTTCAGGCCATCACTCACACTGGCACGCCGCCGGTGCTGCTCATCGACGAGGTGGACCGGAGCGACGAAGAGTTCGAGGCGTTTCTGCTCGAGCTGCTCTCCGACTTCCAGGTCACCATACCGGAAATTGGCACCATTCGCGCCACGGCGCGCCCCACGGTGGTACTGACGTCTAACCGCACGCGCGAACTCTCCGATGCCCTGCGCCGCCGTTGCCTCTATCTCTGGATCGACTATCCGACGCTCGAAAAGGAGTTGAGCATCGTCCGGATCAAGGCACCCGGCGCCGGCGATCTGCTCACCCGTCAGGTCGTGGCGTTCATGCAGTCGCTGCGAACGCTGAGCCTGTCCCGTCTACCCGGCGTGTCGGAAACCCTCGACTGGGCCGCCGCCCTCGTCGCCCTTGGTTCCGACTCGCTCGATGAGGCGACCGTTCGCGAGACCATCGGTTGCTTTCTCAAGGACAGGTCGGATGCCGAGCAGCTGCGTCGCGTGCTCGACTCGGGTGGATTCGAGGCGATGGCAGCGATTCTCACGTGAGCGAACGCACGGCGTTCACGGCCCGTGCGATCGAAGCGTCGGTCGTTCGGTTCTGTCGCGTGCTACGCGAGCACGGCTTGCTGGCGGCCGCCGTCGAGTCGGCCGACGCTGTTCGCGCGCTGACCCTGGTGAACGTGGGAGACCGTGAAGACGTGCGCCTTACGCTTCGATGCCTCCTGGCGTCGAATCGGAATGATCTCCTGCTCTTCGACCGCCTGTTCGAGGAATTCTGGCGAACCCTACGGAATACCCCGGCGGCAATTCCCAAGCCGTCGCTGCCACGAAAGACACGGCCCGCGCCGCTCTCGTCATTCTCGATGCGGGGATGGCTTGCTTCCGCCCGCGGCGACCTGGACACTGTCGAAACGAAAGCAGCCAGCGCGAGCGAGTCCCTCACCACCGCGGCGATCGGCCAGCTCGACCAGCGCGATCTTCACGACATCATGCGCACCGCGCGCGCGGTCGCAAAGCAGCTGGCGAATCGTCCCGGACGCCGGTGGCGTCCCGCCCGACGCGGCGCTCGGCTGGATCTGCGACGCAGCCTGCGCGGCTCCCTGATGACCGGCGGAGACATGGCGCACCTGGCGCGCCGAACGCGCCGCGTCCGCCCCCTGCGCATCGTGGCGGTGTGCGACGTGTCCGGTTCCATGGACATGTACTCGCGTTTCTTTCTCCAGTTTCTCTTCGCACTCCACCAGAGCGGCGCGCGCGTGGAAAGCTTCGTATTCGCGACACGACTGACGCGCGTGACCGAGCACCTCACGCGCGATGCGCTCGATGACGCGGTCGAGTCACTCGCGGCGGGGGTGCGGGACTGGTCGGGAGGCACGCGCATCGGCGACTCCCTTGCGTCGCTCGAGGCGCGTTGGGGGCATCTCATCGACCGGCACACCGTCGTGACCGTCCTCAGCGACGGCTGGGACACGGGGGAACCGTCCGTGCTGGACGCCGCACTGTCTCGCTTGGCGCGACGGAGCCGACGCCTGATCTGGCTGAATCCGCTCCTGGGCAGCCCTGACTACCGTCCCGAGTCCCAGGGACTGGCCGTCGCGCTTCCCCACGTGGACGACTTTGCGCCGCTGCACGATCTCGCCAGTCTCAGGAAGCTGGGGCGGTTGCTCGCGCACTGATTCGCAAAAGAGACGGACGAATAGGGCCGTTCGTCTGGACGCGACGCGCGAAACCGGGCATCTTCGAGGGAGCTATCGCCGCCTCAGCCGCCTCGACGCAGAGCCCAAGAGTGTCATCCCACCAGTGAAAGCTTCCTTCGCGCTGCCGGACGCCGTCGCCTCTCGATACAGAGTTGAACGGGAACTTGGCGGCGGCGGCATGTCATCGGTTTATCTGGCAGAAGATCTGAGGCACGGCCGCATGGTGGCCGTGAAGATCATGCGCCAGGACATCGAACCCATGTTCGGCCCGGATCGGTTTACCCGCGAAATTTCCGTGACCGCGCGGTTGACGCATCCGCACATCCTTCCGCTACTCGATTCGGGGGAGGTGGACGGCTGCGTCTTCTACGTCATGCCGTTCATTCAGGGTGAATCGCTTCGCGACCTCTTGCAGCGGGAGAAGCGGTTGCCTGTGGGCGAGGCGCTGCAGATCGCCC
>JANYIN010000125.1 GCA_025362035.1 Gemmatimonadaceae bacterium
CGTCACGTCCGTCCTATCCCCGCTCCGGATTCCGCCGTCATGCAGCCATCCTTTCGCGCCGTCGTTCTTCCCGCCGCGCTGCTCCTGGTCCTGCCCGCCGCCGTGCCCGGCGACGATCCGCCGCTGCGTGGCTTCACCACGGCGGGCGCCAAGATCGAACGCGAGTGGGAAACGAAGTTCCGAGCCGTCCCCGAGCCGGCCCGTATGCGCGAAGCCATGCGGCGCCTCTCACTGCGCCCTCATCATGTTGGCTCGCCGTACGACAAGGACAACGCGGAGTGGCTGCGCGCGCAGTATGCGTCGTACGGCTTCGACGCCACCATCGAGCGATACGACGTGCTCTTCCCGACGCCAATCACGAGAGTGCTCGAGCTGGTGTCCCCCACACGATTCACCGCGAAGCTCGAAGAGCCCGCGCTGAAGGAAGATCCTACCAGCGACCAGAAGAACGAGCAGCTCCCGACCTACAACGCCTATTCGGCCGACGGCGACGTGACGGCCCCCCTGGTATACGTGAACTACGGGATCCCCGCCGACTACGAGACCCTCGAGCGAAACGGTATTTCCGTGAAGGGCGCGATCGTGATTGCGCGCTACGGTGGCTCGTGGCGCGGCATCAAGCCGAAGGTGGCGTACGAGCACGGGGCGGTCGGCGCGTTGATCTATTCGGACCCGAGGGATGACGGCTTCGGCGCCGGTGAGACGTATCCCGCGGGGCCGTTCCGCCCGAAAGATGGCGTACAGCGTGGCAGCGTCCTGGACATGCCGACATATCCCGGCGATCCGCTCACGCCGGACATCGGCGCCGTGCCAGGCGCCAAGCGTCTGGATCGCAAGGACGCCATCACGATCATGAAGCTCCCGGTGATGCCCATCTCGTATGCCGACGCCCAGCCACTCCTGGCCGCGCTTACCGGGCCGCTGGCACCGTCATCGTGGCGGGGCGGACTGCCCATCACCTACCGCCTCGGACCTGGCGCTGCCCGCGTCCATCTGAAGCTGGCGTTCGACTGGAGCCTCAAGCCCCTGTACGACGTCATCGCGAAGCTTCCTGGCTCTACGTTTCCGAACGAATGGGTGATCCGCGGCAACCACCACGACGGTTGGGTGAATGGCGCCGAAGATCCCATTTCAGGTCAGGTGGCCGAGATGGAGGAAGCGCGCGCGCTGGGCGAGCTCGTGAAGCAGGGGTGGAAACCGAAGCGCACCATCATCTATGCCGCGTGGGATGGCGAAGAGCCGGCTCTGCTGGGCTCCACCGAATGGGTGGAGCAGCATCAAGAGGAACTGCGGCAGAAGGGCGTGTTCTATCTGAATACGGACAGCAACGGGCGCGGCATGTTCGGCGTCGAGGGCTCCCACTCACTCGAACGATTCGCCAACGAGGTCGCACGGGACATCATCGATCCGGAAACGAATGCGTCGGTGGCGGCGCGCCAACGGGCATCGCGCGTGGTCGATGGAAACAAGGAAGCGCGCACGCGCTCCGACCTTCGCATCGGCGCGCTCGGCTCGGGCTCCGACTTCACGCCGTTCCTGCAGCACGCGGGCGTGCCGACGCTGAACGTCGGCTTTGGCGGCGAGGACGATGGAGGCATCTACCACTCCATCTACGACAGTTTCTATTGGTACACCCATTTCAGCGACACGTCCTTCGTCTATGGTCGGGCGCTCGCGCAGGCGGCCGGCACGATGATGATGCGGGTGGCCGACGCCGACGTGTTACCCGAGGAATTCGGCAACCTGTCCGAGACGGCTCGAGGCTACATCGGCGAGCTTAAGGTGCTGCGCGACAGCACGGCACGGGCCATCGAAGAGCTCAATCGAGAGCTGTCCGAGGGTGCGTTCGCGCTCGTGAACGATCCCCGGCGGCCCACCATGGCGCCGAAGGGAAGCGCCCCCGCGCCCGTGCTCAACTTTGCGCCACTCGACAACGCGTCCATTGCGTTGGACACGGCGGCGGCGCGCTTTGAGAAGGCCTACGGCTCACTCCCGGCGGGCGCCCCGTCGGCCGCATCGCTGGCGCAGGTGAACACACTCATTCGGCAGAGCGATCAGGTGTTGCTGCTGCCGGATGGATTGCCGAGGCGTCCGTGGTACCGGCATTCACTCTATGCCCCCGGCTACTACACCGGCTACGGCGTGAAGACGATGCCGGGCGTACGAGAGGCCATCGAACAGAAAGACTGGAAGCTGGCCGAAGCCGAAATCGGTCGCATCGCCGCAGCGTTGTTGCGCGAGAGCGATCTCGTCACGCGCGCCGCGGCGTTACTCGAACAGGCGACGAGCGCGAAGCCGATTCCCTAGACGGCTACCAACTGACTACCGCGGATCAACAGACTCCGCCACCAACTGAATACCGCGGATCCTGCGGATCAACGGCTCGAATTGACGCCGATACTGCGCCAGTGATGATCCTCGCAGCCAACCCGGGACTCTCGCTCCGCATCCTTCTGACATTTCGAGGAGGAACCTGCTCGAGGGGGGTTGAGTGGGTCACCCCAGCTTGCGCGCGCGATGGAGCAATCCGCGCGAATCCGCGGGCGATCCGCGCGATCCGCGGTAGTCAGTTCCGGTAAGAAAGATCGTGATCACCGCATCTTCGATCTCACCGCAGCGCCAATGCCACCGCGCCGAAGAAATCGTCATTGCTCACCGCTTCGCCGCCGGTCGGTCTCGTCTGCGCACTCCACTGCACGATGACCACCTGCTCTCGCGGGTTGATGTAGATCGCCTGACCGAAGATGCCCTCGGCGCTGAAGGCACCGCTGTTCACGGTGCCCGGCGCGGCATCGGACGGCCACCACATGTACCCGTAGTTCACTCGACTGCCGCCCGTCAGAGTCTTGGGGGACGACGCGTCTGCCGTCCAGCCTGCGGGCAGAATGCTCACCCCGTTGACGTGACCCCCGCCAAGGAAGAACAGCCCGAAGCGGCCGTAGTCGCGGAGCGTCGCACTCAGTCCGCTGCCTCCGATTTCGTGTCCGTCTGGCGAATCGAGCCACCAGCTCGCGTTCGTTTCCATTCCGAACGGGCGCCAGATCTTTTCGCTGAGGTAGTCCGACAGCGAGGTGCCCACCGCCCCGCGCACTACTTCGCCGGCGATCTGCGTTTCGCCCGTGCTGTAGTTGTTCACCGATCCGGGCGGTGCGGCGCGCGACAGCGAGCGCATCAACTCCACCGCGCCGCCTGGCCGTTGCGCGATCTGGACCTCCAGGAGCTTCCGCCGGTCGGACGCGGGGTCGGTGTACGTCTCGTTCCACCGAACGCCCGAAGCCATCATCAGAAGATGACGCACCGTGACGCCGTCGTACGCGCTGCCTGCAAGGCGAGGCACGTACCTCGTCACCGGATCATCGAGGCTCCTGATGGCGCCGTCCTTGATCGCGGCGCCGATGAGCGTGGATGTGATGGATTTCGCCATCGACATCGACATCCACCGGGTGGTCGGACCGTTTCCGTACGCGTAGCGCTCGAGCGCAACGCGCCCGTTTTTCAGTACGAGCAGCCCGCTCACGCGATTCAGCCGGAGGTAGTCGTCCAGCGTCCAGGCCTTCCCCTTCGACGTGAAGGAGACGGCGGTGAGCGGAGTCGCCGCGGTTGGCAGCGGATGCGGCGAGCGACCCGCAGCGATAGTGCGGGTGGGAAAGAGCCGGCCGATGTTGCGAAAGGTGTTGACCGCGAGCTCGGGGCTGAGTGCGCCGTCGTACATCTGGCGCACGGTGCCGATCGGCTCGTGCGCGTGGGGATCGATGTACGGCGCGACGGTGTCCGCACTGCTGGCCCGCTGAGTCATCGCCATGGCCCTGAATCTCGGCGTCGTTGCCGCGACGGCCATCGGGATGCAGAGGGCAGCCACGCGCGCGCAGAAGCGGCGGTTCATGTCGAGCGTGCGTGACTACGTCCAGCCAGCGCTCTATTTCCGCTTGTCGGTCGTCGTGATCTCGATCACCCCGGCTTCATGCCCCGGCCCCCGCAGCATGACGGCGCGGTTCTGATCGAGGTATCGCATTTCGAAGATCTTTGAACCTGGCACGAGCGCCAACGATTCGAGATCGGGCTGCCGAATGTCGTCGATGTACAAAATGACCGTCTGGCCTCCACCGCCAGAACCGACCATGTCGGACGACGCAATGCGGCCGCGCGGAGGCGTGAGCCATTGCGGCCGCAACAGCCGCACGGCCTCTCGGGCAGTCACGATGGTGGATCCGCCTTCGTCCAACTCGACACGCGTGAGCTTGTTGCGGTCGCCGTGTGACGACTGTTGACCGTGGGCGGAAACACCGAATGGAGCGAGCATCACCGCGAGCGCGAAGCAGCGAAGAATCGACTGGCGCATGGGGAGGGCCTGTTGCGGTGGAAGAGAGGGATTGTACTCGACTTACGGAGTATGCGCGCCGGGCGCGGCGGCGGCAACGCGCGTTGGGGCGCGCCTCTCTGGGAGCCTACCCCGCGGCCCCGCCAGTGGTCCCTTTGCGGCGGCCGTGCGGTCCGCCGAGACCGCCGCGAAATGGCGCGTTCGCCGCATTGGTGTAACTTCTGTCGGGTCACCTCCTCTGGGGTTCTCAGCATGGACTTGGAGATCGCTCGGCGGTTTGGTTCGCGGCCCAAACCCCGTATCGACGCATGATGGAGCGAGCGGTGGCTGCCCTGGCTTCCCTTGCCCTCGTGGTGGCCGCGTTCAAGACGGGTTACGGCGCGGCCGGCCCGCCCAGGCATGCATCCGGTGCGCACGGCGTGTCCTCCGCCGCGCTCAACACGGTCGTGCAGCGGTACTGCACCAACTGTCACAACCCCGTGGACCACGAAGGCAACATGTCACTCGTGGGCTTTGACGTGGATTCGGCGCCGTTCAATCTCGCGCGCTCCGAAAAGATGATTCGCAAGCTGCGCGCGCAGATCATGCCGCCGCCCAGATCCCGGCGTCCCGTCGGCGATACGCTCATGCTGTTGGCCGAATCGATGGAAAACGTCATCGACAGATCGACGCGTCCGAATCCGGGCGTCCGCACGTTCCCGCGTCTCAACCGCCCGGAGTACGAACGCGCGGTGCGCGACCTGGTGGGTGTGGAGGTCAACGCCGCCGACTACCTGCCGCTCGACACCAAGAGCGCCAACTTCGACAACATCGCCGACGCGCAATCCTTGTCACCGGTACTGCTGGAGTCGTATCTGAACGCGGCGGCCGCGGTCAGCCGCATGGCGCTTGGCGATCGCAGCGCAGAGAACCTCGTCACCACGTACGCGGCCTCCCCCCTGTCCTCACAGCACGAGTGGGATCATGTGGAAGGCGCGCCGTACGGAACACGCGGCGGCATCGTTGCCGAGCACGCGTTTCCGGCTGACGGGATGTACACGCTGCGCATGAACGTGGAAGGCGGCGTCGGCACGAAGCTCGAGGACATCGATGTATCGGTCGACGGCGTGCGCGTCGCGCTGTTGCACTATGAAAAGGCGGTGGAGCGCTCGAGCGCGAGTGCCGACAACATTCTCGGCACGGACTACATCCGCACCGAACCGATACACATCACGGCGGGCCAGAAGCGGGTGTCGGCGGCCTTTGTTCGCCGACTGGAGGGACCGTACGAGGACCTGATCAAGCCACACCTCTGGTCGCAGGCCGGTCATGGCAGCGCCAGCTTTGGCACCACCACGCCGCCGCACGTCTTCGAGCTGAGCGTCATCGGCCCCGGAAAGGCAGGAGGAGCCTCCGACACGCCGAGCCGGTCGAAGATCTTCGTGTGCCAGCCGCAGACGAAGCTACAGGAGGCACCCTGTGCCGACCGGATCATCACCCGCTTCGCGACGCGCGCGTACCGCCGTCCTATCACTGCGCACGACCGCGACGGGCTGATGGGCTTTTATCGCCGCACCGCGGCGACCGCCGGATTCGACGAAGGCATTCGCATGGCGCTGCAGGCCATCCTCGCGAGTCCGCACTTCGTGTTCCGCTTCGAAGCCACGCCGCCCGGCATCGCGCCTGGAACGACATACGCCATCAGCGACATCGACCTCGCGTCGCGTCTCTCCTTCTTCCTGTGGGGCAGCATTCCCGACGACGAACTGCTGACGCTCGCGATGCAGCGGAAGCTGTCCAATCCCGCGACGCTCGAACGTCAGGTGCGTCGGATGATGAGTGATCCGCGCGCCGACGCGTTGTCCACGCGGTTTGCCGCGCAGTGGCTGCGGCTGCAGGACGTCGAGAAGGTTCGACCGGACGTCTTCTGGTTCCCCGACTACGATCAGCAGCTCGCGGACGCGATGAAGCGCGAAACGGAGTTGCTGTTCGCCGACGTCGTGACGAACGATCGCAGCATCTTCGACCTGTTCACCGCGGACTATACCTTCGTGAACGAACGTCTCGCACGGCACTACGGCATTCCGAACGTGTCCGGCGCGAACTTCCGCCGCGTCGCGTATCCGGACTCCACCCGCCGCGGACTGCTGGGCCACGGGAGCGTCCTCGTGCAGACGTCGCTCGCGAATCGCACGTCGCCGGTGTTGCGCGGCAAGTGGGTCATGCAGGTCCTCATCGGCATGCCGCCACCACCCCCGCCGCCCGACGTTCCGGCCCTGGACGAAACCGCCGACGCGCGAGATGGCAAGCCACTCACCACGCGACAGCGCATGGAGATTCATCGCCGCAATCCTACGTGTAATGCCTGCCATCAATACATGGATCCCATCGGACTCGCACTCGACAACTTCGATGTCACGGGTCGCTGGCGCTATCGCGAGAACGGCTCCGACCTGGATACGCACGGCAAGATGTACGACGGCACGATGATCGCGACGCCTGGAGATCTGAACAAGGCGCTCCTGTCACGACCCATTCCGCTCGCTCGGTCGTTTACTGAGAACCTGCTGGCGTACGCACTCGGCCGCCGAGTCGAGGACTTCGACCAGCCCACCGTCCGCGCCATCGCGCGGCGGGCCGAGACGAAAGGCTATCGTTTCTCGTCGTTCGTCTCGGGCGTCATCAACAGCTCCGCGTTCCGCAACAAGAGATCGGACGACGTCGCCGCCGACATGGCGGAACAACACCAGCGCTGACCAGATCATGCCCTTCCTGACACGCGATGCCATGCCACGCCGCACGTTCCTCCGCGGGCTGGGCGCAACGATCGCCCTCCCCTATCTCGACGCGATGATGCCCGCGCTCGGGCGGTTCGGCATGGTCGGCGCCTCGGCCGCCGCCGCCGCGGACAAGACCCGTCTCGTCTGCATCGAATCCGTGCATGGTGCCGCCGGTTGCAACACGTGGGGCGCGACGAAGAATCTCTGGGCGCCCGCCGCGGTCGGCCGCGACTTCGAGCTGAACCCCGTGGGGGCGCTGCAATCGCTGGACCCGTGGCGGAAATACCTCACGATCGTGAGCAATACCGACGTGAAGATGGCCGAACCGTTCGCGGCGCCGGAGATCGGCGGCGACCATTTCCGGTCGAGCGCGGTGTTTCTCACACAATCGCATCCGAAGCAAACGCAGGGTTCCGATCTGTACGTCGGTACATCGCTTGACCAACTGGTGGCGCGACGCATCGGTGGTGACACGGCGATTCCGTCCATGCAGCTGTGCATAGAGAACCTGGATCAGGCTGGTGGCTGCGACTACAACTACGCGTGCGCCTACACCGATACGATCAGCTGGGCGAGCCCCACCGAACCGTTGCCGATGATTCGCAATCCGCGCGTCGCCTTCGACATCCTGTTCGGCGCCGGCAACACCAACGCCGACCGCGCGGCGCGCCGGAAGACGAACCAGAGCATCCTCGACTGGATCGTCGGCGAAGTCGCCTCCGTGAAGAAGGACCTCGGTCCCCAGGATCGCCATCGGCTGGACAAATACCTGCAGGACATCCGCGAGCTGGAGCAGCGCATCCAGGCGGTGGAGACCCGCAATCGGAGCGCGCAGGCCCGCGAACTGCCGGAGGCACCCAGCGGCGTGCCGGATTCGTTCGCCGAACACATGAAGTTGATGTTCGACTTTCAGGTGCTGGCGTTCCAATCGGACATGACGCGCGTGTTCTCGTTCAAGACCGGCCGCGATGCATCCAGTCGCGCCTACCCTGAAAGCGGTACGGACAAGGGATTTCATCCCGCCTCGCATCACGGCGGACGCGAGCAGAATATCCTCGACTTCAATCTGATCAACAAGTATCACGTGAGCATGCTGCCGTATTTCCTCGATCGCCTCAAGAACTCCACGGAAGGCGACTCGGATCTCCTCGAAAAGACGGTCATCATCTATGGGTCGCCAATGGCTGACGGCAACGTGCACAATCATCGCCGTTGCCCGCTGCTGGTGCTTGGCCACGGCAACGGGAAAATCGCGGGCAACCTGCATGTCAAGGCGCCTGATGGAACGCCCATGGCCAACGCGATGCTCGCGGTGATGCACACCATCGGCATGGACAACATGAACGGCTTTGGCGACAGCACCGGTGCGTTGACCCTCAGTTGACGGAGAAGGCTGTGAGAATCAGGAGCACGAGGCTCGCCGCTTCCACGAGGAACACGCTCGTCGCGGCGCTCGCCGCGTTCGCCGTGCTGGGTGCGACGGCCGTCCTCACCGGCGCGACGCCCGCGACTGCCGAGCGGCACACGGCGCCCATTGCGGACGCCGCCATGAAGGGCGACCTGGCCAAGGTGCGCGCACTCATCGCCCGTGGCGAAAAGGTGAACGCCGCGCAGGGTGACGGCATGACCGCCCTGCATTGGGCCGCGGATCGCGGCGACAGCGTGCTGGCCGAGTTGCTCCTCCGCGCCCGGGCCGATGTCCGGGCCGCCACGCGGATCGGCGCGTACACCCCGCTCCACATCGCGGCGCGGAACGGCAGCGCAGGGGTGGTGCGCGCGCTGATCAAGGCGGGCAGCGACGTGAACGCCGCGACCGAGGCGGGTGTGACGCCGCTGCACTTTGCCGCGGCCGGCGGCGATCCGCAAATCGTGGCGGCGCTCATCGACCGTGGCGCGAACGCCAATGCGCGCGAACCGCAGTGGGGACAGACGCCCCTGATCTTCGCGGCCGCCAACGACCGGGCGCACGCAATCACTTTGCTGCTGAAGCATGGCGCCGACGCCAACGTACATACGAAGACCGTGAATCTCACGGAGGATGGGGCGCGCGAGCAGGCGGCGGCCCGGCGGCGCGCGGAAGTGCTCGTGTCCTTCGAGCCCGAGAAGCATCGCGGCGACACGGCGAAGACCGTAGCCGAGGTCACCCCCGCCGTCACGAGTGCCACAGCCGATAGCAGCGTATCGACCGTCCCTCCCGCTGGCGCGAGTGCCGAGGCGAACGTCGGTGCTCGAGGTGGTCGTGGACGCGGCGGCGTGCCGATGCCGATACCGAAGGGCCCGTTTACCGCCGCGCAGATCCAGGCGGCCATCGACTCCGGCCGCGCGGTGCTGGCGTCCTCCACGCCGGTCACGGG
The DNA here is from genome assembly GCA_025362035.1 of Gemmatimonadaceae bacterium. Lineage (GTDB taxonomy): Bacteria > Gemmatimonadota > Gemmatimonadetes > Gemmatimonadales > Gemmatimonadaceae > AG11. The sequence continues at coordinate 9,432 of JANYIN010000125.1, forward strand.
CCGCGCGGGGTTCGTCGAACAGGTCGACACCATCAACGGCGGCGTGGCGGGGTACGTCACGTCAGTAGGCGGACTCGGCGGGCTCACGGCCCTGCATCATGCGGTGCGCGAAGGAAATCTCGCCGCGGTCCGAGCCCTGCTCGACGGCGGTGCGAACATCAACGACGCGACGAGCGTGGATCACACGTCACCATTGCTCCTGGCGCTGATCAACGGCCAGTTCGACGTGGCCACGCTGCTCATCGAGCGCGGTGCGGATCCAAACCTCGAGAGCACCGCCGGCAATACGCCGCTCTACGCTGTCATCAATACCCGGTGGGCGCCCCGCACCCGTTTTCCGCAGCCGCAGGAAATACAGACTCAGAAAACGGCCTACCTCGAGCTGATGTCCGCCTTGCTGAAGGCAGGGGCCAACCCGAATGCGAGACTCAAGACGCAGTTCTGGTACTTCTCGTACAACAACTGCGGCAACGCGAACTGCGGGCTCGAGAACATCGACGGCACCACGCCCTTCTGGCGGGCGGCGTATGCGCTGGACGTAGCCGCCATGCAGCTGCTCGTGAAGGCGGGCGCGGATCCGAACGTTCCGTCCCTCAAGCTGGCCGCGGTCGGCGGTCGAGGGGGACGCGGTGACGCTCTCCCGCGCGCCACGCCCGCGAACGTCGCGGGCGGGCGTGCCGCTGCGGGAGGAGACTCGGCGCTCGGTGGCCGCGGGGCCGGCGGGCGCGGGCAGGTCGCGCCACCTGTGGCCGCTGATCCCTCCATTGACAGCGCGGCAAAGGCCGTGAAGCCCGGGATTGGTGTGTATCCCATTCATGCCGCCGCCGGCGTGGGATACGGCAACGGATTTGCCGGCAACGCCCACCGCCACGCACCTGGTGCCTGGATGCCGGCGATGACGTACCTGGTAGAAGAGCTTCACGCCGACGTGAATCAGCGCGATCAGAACGGCTACACTCCCCTGCACCACGCTGCGGCTCGGGGCGACAACGAGATGATCCGATATCTCGTCTCGAAGGGCGCTGACGTGAAGGCGGTGTCACTCAACTTCCGCACTACGGCGGACATGGCCAATGGGCCCGTGCAGCGGTTGCGACCCTTCCCCGAAACGATCGCATTGCTCGAGAAGCTCGGCTCGAAGAACAGCCATCGCTGCGTCGGCTGCTGAGCCACTCAGTCCTGTCTCTCTTCACCTGGATGTGTAGATGCCCGCGTTCACGAAGTGCGATGTCATCTGGATGAATGGCGCCATCGTCCCATGGGCCGACGCCCAGGTGCACGTCACCGCGCACGCGTTGCAATACGGGACCGGCGTGTTCGAGGGAATGCGGGCATACGACACGGCAACCGGCGCCGCCATTTTCCGACTGGACGCGCACATTCGAAGACTCTTCGCGTCAGCGCGCGCCTATGAGATCGAGCTGCCATACACTTTCGAGCATCTTTGCGAAGCGTCGCGCGAGGTGATCCGTGCGAACAAGCTCGAGAACGCCTACTTGCGCCCGCTCGCGTTCTTCGACTCCCACAGCTTCAGCGTGTGGCCGAAGGATTGTCCGGTCACCGTGGCGATCATCGCCGTGCCAGGGCGCCAATACATTCAGGGCGGACCCGATCACGGCGCACGTGTCACCGTCTCCACTGTGCGGCGCATCGAACTTCAGACGCTCCCGCCCTACGTGAAGGCCTGCGGCCACTACACGAATTCCGTGCGTGCCGTGCAGGAAGCCATCAGACGAGGATACGACGACGCGCTGATGCTCAACGCCGAGGGCGACGTCGCCGAGGGGTCGGGTGCCAATCTCTTCGTCGTCAGAAACGGCACCGTAATCACCAACGACATCGATGCATCCATCGTCCTTGGCATCACGCGTGACAGCGTGTTGCGGATCGCGCGTGATCTCGGGCTTCCCGTCGAGATTCGCCCGATGTCGCTGACGGACATCGAAACGGCGGATGAACTCTTCTTCTCGGGAACGGCCGTGGAAGTGACACCCATCCGAGAAGTGGACGGCCGCCTGCTTGGTGACGGGAACCCGGGGCCGATCTCGCGTCGCATCCAGGCTGCGTTCTTCGACGCGGTGCACGGGCGGCTGCCGCAGTACGAGGATTGGCTCACCTACGCGTGACGGCACCACGCGCAGGGGGACATCGGCGGCATGTTGGCTCCCTCCCGCAAGTCAGCGGGGCACGCCGTGCGATCGTTCCGCCATCAACTTCGCCGCATATCGTTGTCCCTCGCCGATCCGCTCGATTTCCACGGCCACGGTGTCGATGGCCGACTCTACCGAGGCCAGCCGCTCCACCAGATTCGTGGGGACGGCCGGAGCGACACCGCGGCGGTCGATCCAGCGCGCAAGGGCACGCGCAATGGGGAATCCGATCACGCACAACACCAGCGCCAAGGACAGCGAGTACGTCATCTGGACCACCCCGCGCGGCACGACATCGCGAAGTGGGATGACAGTCTCCGTGTTGTTCTGCCGTACGTGAATCCCGCTCCGATCCACACGCAGGGACACATCGCGGCCGGCATCGCCCGGAAAGATGATGGTCCCCGGTATCGGTGCCGCCGGTTTGGTGGGTCGAGAGGGGATTCCCCCGACGTCTTGCCCTGGCGCTCCTGCGATGACAGGCTGCGACCCACGGGCGGGCTGGTCATTCGTGGCGGTGTTCGCCGACCGCTGCCCACCGCGCCATTCGGCGATAATCATGACGAACTCCGGAGCAATTGACATGGAAGCGTACGCGGATGCGTCGTTCTACGGCAATACGGGCGCCCGGACCGGAAAGGTTCACGCTGCGCGTCCGCGCCTTCATTTGCCTCCCATCGGCCGGTACGCCTGACGTCGCCTTGCGAACCGCTCGTCCGGACTGGCAGCTTGCCGCGGCGAGCCAACAGCGAATCTTCCCTTCATGCAGAGATCAATGACCCACCGCCTGATACACAGTCCGGATCTGCCAAAGCCAGTCGGGCCGTACTCGCCCGGCACCGGCTTCGAACGCCTCGTCTTCGTGTCGGGACAGGGCGCCACGGATCGCGTCACCGGGCAGCTCGTCGGGACGGACGTTGCGACGCAAACTCAGCAAGCCCTCGAGAACCTGCGGACCATCCTGAAGGCAGGCGGCTCCGACTTGCCGTACGTACTTCGTTGCGGCGTGTTCCTGCTCGACATGAAAGATTTCGACGCAATGAACGCCGTCTATGCCCGCGTATTCGGCGATCACCGTCCCGCGCGCACCACCATTCAGGCAGCGGGGCTTCCGGGCGACGGACTACGCGTCGAGATCGACTGCATCGCCTATCGTCCGTAAGTCCGTGGACTCACGCCTCGCACAGACTACTGGCGCCAGCAACAGCGCACTGGCATTGTTTCCCACGTCGTGATCCGCGCGCCGTCTTGCACCGTCGTTCATGCCCCACCATCCGCGTAGCCCCCGGCAGGACTCGGACCCGAGCGAGGCTGCCGGTGCGATGAGTCGCCGTACGTTTGGCCGCCTCCTCGGCGCCGCCGCAGTCGGCGGCGCGCTCCCTGAGCTTCCGCTCCTCCAGACGCGATCTCGAATGGAAAGTCCGACCGTGTCGACGCCGCCCGACCGCTCGCGTGGCGGCGACGACGATCTGTGCGACCTGACCGCGGTAGAGCTGTCGTCGCGCATCCGGAACAAGCAGGTGTCGGCGCGCGAGGTGATGGCCGCGCATCTGGCGCGTATCGAGCGCGTCAACCCGCGTGTGAACGCCATCGTGACCCTGGTGGCCGAGCGTGCAATGGCCGACGCGGCGCGCGCCGACGAGCTGCAGGCACGGGGAGGAACGTTGGGACCGCTGCACGGACTCCCCGTGGCGCACAAGGACCTCGTCGAGACGGCAGGCATCCGTACTACACACGGCTCGCGCTTCTATCGTGACCACGTTCCCACGCGCGACGATCTGATCGTCACGCGCATCCGCGTCGCGGGGGCGATCGCGTTGGGGAAGACCAACACGCCCGAATTCGGCGCGGGGTCGAACACCTTCAATGAAGTCTTCGGTGCAACGCGGAACCCGTATGATCTCCGCAAGACGGTCGGCGGCAGCAGCGGCGGAGCCGCCGCGTCGCTGCGCTGCGGCCTGGTGCCGATCGCGGACGGTAGCGACACCGGTGGTTCACTGCGAAATCCGGCCGCCTTCTGCAACGTCGTCGGCCTGCGCCCCTCGCCGGGTCGAGTGGCGGACGAAGGCGGGACATGGTCTCCGCTCTCGGTGTCCGGACCGATGGCCCGCACCGTGGCGGACGTCGCGCTGTTCCTGAGCGCCATCGCCGGTCCGCACCCCGGAGACCCGCTGTCGTTTCCCGACACCACTACCCGCTTCGATGCATCCCTAGACCGCAACTTCCGCGGCACGCGTGTCGCTTGGTGGCGCGGACTCGGCGGCATTCCCTTCGAGCCGGAGATCGTCCGGACGGTGAACGCCAATCGCGCTGTCTTCGAACAGCTCGGGTGCGTGGTGGAGGACGCCGAGCCTGATTTTTCGGGCGTAGGCGAGGCCTTTCCCACGCTGCGCCACCTCTCGTATCACGCGGGCCTCGCAGGCCTCGCGCGCCAGCGGCCGGAATGGGTCAAGGATACCGTGAAATGGGAGATCGCGGAGGCGGAACGAACCACCGGTGCCGACGTTGGACGCGCGGCTGCTCGGCAATCGCTGATGTACGCGCAGAGCCGTCATTTCTTCGAACGCTATGAGTACTTCATCCTGCCCGTCACGCAGGTGGCGCCGTTCGACGTGACGACGCCCTTCCCCACGGAGATCGCCGGCACGCCCATGCCGACGTACATCGACTGGATGCGCTCGTGCTGGTACGTGAGCTTCATGGCCAATCCCGCCATCTCGGTTCCGTGCGGTTTCACGTCGACAGGCCTTCCGGTGGGACTGCAGATCGTGGGGCGGCATCGCGACGAATGGAGCGTGTTGCAACTCGCCCATGCGTTCGAGCGCGCAACCAGGCACGGTGACAGAAAGCCGCCCGCGGTGGGTTAGTGGCGCGGCGGAGAGAACTCATCATGACGGTCCTTGTGACGCGCTGCATCGCGGTGCTCAGTGCGCTCATACTTTCCGGTTTCACGCATCCGTTGCCTGCACAATCGCCGCGCCGCGTCGCCGACTCGCTCATGGCGCCCTACGCCGCACCCCATGGACCAGGCGCGAGCCTCCTGGTAATGCGCTACGGGCGGGTCGTGTATGCCAAGGGATACGGACTCGCCGACGTGGAGCACGGAACGTCCGTCACCCGGGCGACGAACTTCCGCCTTGCCTCGTTGTCAAAGCAGTTCACGGCAACGGCGGTGATGCTGCTCGTGGCTGGCAAGAGACTGCATTACGACGACGACATCACCGCGATACTCCCCAGTCTCCCGCCGTTCGCGCGAGGCGTGACCGTCCGCAATCTCCTCAACCACACCGGCGGGTTACCGGACTACGAGGACTTCGTTTCCGACAGCCAGATGGCGCAGGTGCACGATCGCGACATTCCGGCCTTGATCGGACGCGCCAGCGCGCCGAAATTCGCGCCGGGAACCAGGTACGAGTACAGCAACACCGGTTACGGTCTGCTTGCGCTCATCGTGGAGCGAGTGTCCGGCCTTCGCTTCGCCGATTTCCTGCACGACCGGATCTTCGCGCCGCTCGGCATGACGGGAACGGTCGCCTTCGAGGATGGACGTTCCTCAGTGCCGCAGCGAGCCTACGGCCATTCCCTGAACGCCGCTGTCGTGCAGCGCACCGATCAGAGTAATACCAGCGCCGTCCTCGGCGACGGTGGCGTTTACTCGTCGGTGGCCGATCTGGCGAAATGGGTTCGAGCGCTCGAGCGGCACTCCCTGATCGGCGCAGACGCACAGGCTCTCGGGTGGACCCCGCCCACGCTGCCAAACGCGGGAAAGACGGAGTATGGATTCGGATGGTTCGTGGACCGGGACGGGGGCATACTTCGAGTGCGGCACAACGGCGAGAGCCGCGGCTTCACCAACGGCATCGTGTATTATCCCGCCAGGCATCTCGCAGTAGTGGTGCTCACGAACCGGACTGGTGGGGCGCCGTGGGACATCGCGCAGCGCATCGCAGAGCGCTACCTGGGCCGCAACGGTGATACGTCGACTACACAGTGGCGGCCTTGAGCGGACGGTGGCCATCGTGCTCCGCTAGTTCGATGTTGCGTATTCCCGCTCTCGGAGCAGTATTGTCCCGTAGCGGTGTGGCTCTCCCCAGAGCCCAGATCCATGTCCGCGAGCGCCACCGACCCCGCCCACCCAATCCTGCCCGGCGGTTTTGCAGAAATGAATCGCGCCCGACCGATCGAGGAACCGCCGCTCATGACCGACAGGCCGCATCGAAGTTCGGATGAACGGCGCCAATCGCCGATCTTCGTTCCCACAGTGCCGCAGCTCGGCCACGGCTTTCATCGGCGGCCATGGTGGAGGCGTCATTCGAAGGGCACGTTCATAGGCTTGGCGCTGCTGGCGCTCGTGATCTGTGCCTGCTTCGTCTATGCGTTCCGCATCGAAGCCGCTCGCGAGACCGACACCGCCCACGCGACGCGCTGAGCACCTCCGCTGCACATGGCGTGGCGCTGCCTCGCGACATCGACGTTCGCGACTTCATCGCCGGCCTGAGGCCGGCGTACCTCGACCACATCCGATCGTGCGACTGATCCATTGCTCCTGCCTGGTGCTCGCGGCCATCGCCGCGGTGCCCACCGCCGCCTCCGCACAAGGGCAGGCGAACGCCGCGTACGACACCGCGCTGTTCCGCGCCATGCAGTGGCGAAACATCGGCCCGTCCCGCGGCGGCCGCGCTGACGCGGCCACGGGCGTGACCTCCCAGCCGTACGTCTACTACGCCGGCTTCACCGGGGGCGGCCTCTGGAAGTCGGATAACGCCGGCCATACCTGGCGCAACATCTCCGATGGTCCCGGGGGTGCCGGCATGAGCGGTTCGATTGGCGCCATCGCGGTTGCAGAGTCGGATCCGAATGTCGTGTACGTGGGAACCGGCGAACACGCCGTCCGCGGACAGTCCTCGTCTTACGGCAACGGGATGTTCAGGAGCACCGACGCGGGACGGACATTCACTCGCATCGGGCTCGAGTCATCGAGACAGATCGCGCAGGTGCGCGTGCACCCCTCGAACCCCGACATCGTGTTCGTCGCCGTCCAAGGCGACCGGTGGAAGGGCACGAGCGATCGCGGCGTCTACCGATCGTTCGACGGTGGAAAGAGTTGGACCCTGGTCTTGAAGGGCCCGAATGCCACCACCGGCGCCAGCGACCTGTCCATGGATCCGACCAATCCGCGCATTCTTTATGCGGCACTCTGGGATCACCAGCGGCTGCCGTGGCAGGTACGAAGCGGCGGGGCTGGCAGCGGCATCTGGAAGACCGTCGACGGAGGCGACACCTGGTCGAAGCTCACCGAGGGGCTGCCGAAGACCATGGGCAAGATCGGTGTCGCCGTGTCTCCCGCCGATCCCGAGCGCGTCTTCGCGATAGTGGAAGCGGAGAAAGGGGGCCTGTACCGCTCCGACGACGCCGGAAAGACCTGGCGCCTCATGACCGAAGACCGACTGATCCAGACGCGTTCGTGGTACTACATGAACGTCACGGCCGATCCGCAGAACGCGGATGTGCTGTACGTCATGAACGCCCCCGTGATGAAGTCCATCGACGGCGGACGGACGTTTACGACGCAGACGGCGTTGCACGGCGACAATCACCAACTCTGGATCAACCCCAGGGACTCGCGTTACCTCATCAACGCGAACGATGGCGGGGTGTCCGTCTCGCTCGATGCGGGGAAGAGCTGGAGCACGCAGGACAACCAGCCGACGGCGCAGTTCTATCACGTGATCGTGGACGACGTGTATCCCTATCGTCTCTACAGCGGCCAACAGGACAACTCGTCGGTCATCATCAAGAGCCGTTCGGACGGCGCAAGCATCGGCGAGCGCGATTGGCAGGAGGGCCCGGGCTGCGAAAGTGCGAACATCGGCGTCGACCGCAGCAATCCGCGCTACGTGTACGGCGGCTGCTATGTCGGCATCCTGGAAGAGATGGACATGCAGACGGGTCTCAGGCGCTCGGTAATGCCCTGGCCGGAGCTCTCGCTCACCGAGCCGACAGACAAGACACGCTACCGCTTCAACTGGACGTCGCCCGCCGTCGTGTCCACGCACAACCCCGACGTGGTCTATCATGGCGGCAACGTCCTCTTTCGCACAGCCGATCGCGGCCGGACCTGGACGCCCATCTCGCCGGATCTCACGCGCAACGACAAGTCCACACAGGGTTTCGGGGGCGCGCCCATTACCAATGAAGGCGCCGGCGGCGAGGTCTACGGGGCGATCGTGAGCATCGCCGAGTCGCCACACGACGCGAATACCATTTACGTCGGGACCGACGACGGACTCGTTCAACTGACCCGGGACGGCGGCAAGACGTGGTCGAACGTTACTCCCTCAGGCGTCGGGGTGGGTCTCGCCAACACCGTTGCCGTCTCGCCGCACGAGCCGGGCACGGTGTATGTCGCGTATCGCATGGATCGGCGAGGTGACTACACCCCATTGCCGTTCAAGTCCACGGACTACGGCAGAACGTGGACGCGCATCGCCAACGGGCTCCGCGACGGCGAGCCCGTTCGCGTCCTCCGCGAGGACCCCGAGCGCCGCGGCCTGCTGTTCGCCGGCACCGAGACCGGGGTCTACGTCTCCTTCGACGGGGGCTCATTCTGGCAGTCCTTCTCGCGCAACCTTCCCAACACCCCCGTCGCCGATCTGGAGATTCGCCACGGCGATCTCTACGCGGCAACGGAAGGCCGCGCGTTCTGGGCCATGGACGACCTCACGCCGCTGCGGCAGATGACCGACCAGGTCGCGAAGGCCGACGTCCATCTCTTCGCGCCGCGTCCCGCGCTCCTGGGCGGCGGTCAATCGTCGTCGAGCACCACCGCCGGACGCAACCCGCCGGCAGGCGCGAACATCTACTTTCTGCTCGCCAAGGCGCCCGATTCCTCCACCGTCGTGACGCTCGAATTCGTCGACGCGTCGGGAACGCCCTTGCGCGTGTTCGCCAAGGCGCTCGTCACCACGCCGCCAACGCCTCCCGCCCCGGGTGCGCCGAGCACCATGCCGGTGCCCAAGCAGGGCCTCAACGCGTTCCAATGGGATCTGCGGGCCGAGCCTCCTGCTGCATTGCCCGGCAACATCACCATCTGGGGCGGACCGAGTAGCGGCTATCTCGTGTCGCCTGGTCGTTATCAGGCGCGACTCACGGTCGGCTCGGTCGTGCGGACACACGGGTTCGAGGTCCGACAGGATCCTCGCCTGAAGACGCCGCCGGGTGAGATTGCCGCGCGCGATTCACTGGCGCGGGCCATCAACGCGCGCGTCGGCGAAATCAACGAGTCTCTGCTCCGCATTCGCGAGGTGAAGGAGCAGGTCGCGAAGTTCGTCGATCGCACGAAGGAAACGCCGACCGCCGCGGCGATCGCCGGCAAGGGGAAAGAGATCACGACGAAGGTGGACAGCCTCGCCCCGAAACTCTCGACGAAAGCGGCGAACGGTCAGGACGTCATCAATTACCGGAACGGCATCAACGCGCAGTACGCTTTCCTTCTCGGCCATGTGGAGAGCAGCGATATCGTCTCACAGCCTTCGCGAGACCGGTTCGCGGAGTTGGAGACGTTGTGGTCGTCCCTTCGCGCGGACGTCGATCGGATCGAGCTCCAGGACGTGCCCGCGTTCAACAAGCTGCTTCAGGATGGACAGGTGAGCGGCGTGATCGTGCCGCTGAAGAAACAGAAGATCGTCATGTAGCGCGTGTCGGTCGTCTCGACTGGCTGGCGAGTTCGGGTCCCCGTTCCGCTGGCAAGGCTTGCGGCGGGCGGCGGCGCGCCTACCGCGTGAGGGCCAGCGGACGCGCTCGCGTCGCGACGGATCCGAGCTCCACGAGCGTCGTGCGGATGCGGACATCCATCACCACGTCGGAGTTGTGCTCGATCATGCCGATGAGGATGTGCGCCGTTCGCTCGCCGACTTCCACGCCCGAGTGCCGCAGGTGGGTGATATTCGGGTTCAGAAAGAACGGCGCCTGCCCATCGCTGATGGCGAACAGCGAGATGTCGTCGGGAATACGCACGCCTCGCTTGCACAGGAGGTGATGCGTGTGGACCAGAAGCTCGTCGGTCATGGTGAAGATGGCCGTCGTGTCCGGGTGCAGCGCGAGGCCCCGGTCAAGCACGTCCTCCAGTTCGCTCACGAGCGTGACGCGAAGAACCTGCGTGTCCGTGAAGACGGTCCCGCGGTCGGCGTGCCCGCGACAAAAGCCGTTCAGCCGCAGTTCGCTGATACGCTGCCGCCGGTCGCCGAAGACCCCCAGAGCCCTGGTATGCCCGTGATCGATGAGGTAGGCGGCGGCCTGCCGACCGACCTCCTGATCGTCGATGGTGATCGTGGTGTGCTTCTCGGTCTCGATGGTCCGGTCCAGCAAGACCACGGGAATGCCGCAGTCCCGGAGAATCTCCAGATGCTGCAGGTTGGTGGTCTCGGATGAGAGCACGAGCAACACTCCGTCGGCGGACAGGTGCGTGCAGTACTCCACCAGACGGCGTTCCTGCACGATGGAATTGTCGGACTGGAAGACGATCAGGGAGTAGTCGTTCTGCTGGACCACGTGGTTGATGCCACTGATCATCGACGGCACGAAGAACGTGTTCATTTCCGGCACGATCAGCGCGATGAGCCGCGAATGCTTCGCGCGCATGTAGCGGGCGCGATAGTTGGGGATATAGCTCATCGCCTGCGCCACGTCGCGCACCTGCTGCTTCGTGGCGCCGCTGATATCGGGATGGTCCGCCAGGGCCCGGGACACCGTCGCGGTGGAGAGCCCGAGCTTCCCGGCGATGTCCTTCAGCGTGACTCGGTTGCCCATGACGCGCTCGACACTCCCCTGAGTGTTTCAACAGTTTGCGCAGACGCTTGCGCCGGTCGATCGCGGAGATTCCTCGTGTGTCCACGCGCCCCTGGCGGCATTCAGCCGGACGGGAACCTCGAGGTTCGTTACTTTGCACGCTCGCGCGACAAATGGCAACCGACCGGCCGCACCGCGGTGACGGTCAGGTACTCCAGTCTCGACGAGAAGATGAACTGTCCCCAGAATACGGGACTGCTCCACCCGCTCCGCCTGATGCAGCCGATGCCCGACGCCACCCCGCCGACTCGAGAGGAACACCGTCCATGAACACCGATGTCCGTTACAGGCTGCTCGTCAGCGCTGCAGCTCTTGCTCTCAACGTCAGCCTGGCGGCCGCGCAGCCAGCCCGGAACGCGGAAGGCGCGCGGACGCCGTCGCCCGCGGCATGGACGCGTCATTCAGTGATCTACGAGGTCAACGTGCGGCAGTACACGCCGGAGGGCACGTTCGCCGCGGCCCAACAACACCTGCGACAGCTCCACGATCTGGGCATCGATCTGCTCTGGGTCATGCCCATCCAGCCCATCGGCAAGATGAGCCGCAAGGGCCTTTTGGGCAGCCCGTACTCCATCTCCGACTACCGAGCCGTCAATGCCGAGTACGGCACGCTGTCCGACTTCAAGTCCTTCGTGCTCGCGGCGCATGCGCTCGGCATCAAGGTCATTCTCGATTGGGTGCCGAATCACACGGCGTTCGATCACGCGTGGATCACGCAGCACCCGGATTGGTACGTCCACCGCAAGGACGGTTCGATCTCCTACGCGCTCGACGGAGAACACAAGGAAACGGACTGGACCGACGTGGCGGCGCTGAACTACGACAATCGCGACATGCGCAAAGCAATGCTCGCGGACATGAAGTACTGGCTCGACACCGCGCACATCGACGGATTTCGGTGCGACGTCGCCGGCGGCCCGCCTGCGGACTTCTGGATCGACGCGCGACGTCTCCTGGCCACCGTGCACCCGGGGCTGTTCATGCTCGCCGAGGCCGAAGGCCCACAGTTCTATCCCAGCTTCGACATGACGTACGGCTGGGAGTTCCACCACCTGCTCAACGAGCTCGCACAGAAGAAGCAGCCCACGTCGGCGCTGGACACGTACTTCGCCAAGCAAGACAAGACGTATCCGGCGGACGCGTACCGCATGTACTTCACCAGCAATCACGACGAGAACAGCTGGAACGGCTCCGAGTTCGAGCGCATGGGAGAGAATCATCTGCCGGCGTATATCCTGAGCGCGACGATTCGATCGGGCATGCCTCTCCTGTATTCGGGACAGGAAGTGAGCTTGAAGAAGCGCCTCCGCTTTTTCGAGAAGGACACGGTGGACTGGAACGGTCCGTCGCTCGCGAGCTTCTACACGACGGTTTTCCGCCTGAAGCACAGTCAGGCCGCGCTGGCGAACGGATCGTGGGGCGGCGTGCAGACCGTGCTGGACACGGACGGCGGCGATCGCGTGTACGCCTTCAGCAGGACGCGCGGCAAGAACACCGTCCTGGTGGCCGTCAATTTCTCCGATGCGAATGCACGCGCGTCGTACACCGGCTTTGCGAGGCCCGGGGCCTACAGGGACTGGTTCGCCAAGTCGTCATCGATTCTGGGAGCGACGGGACGCATCGACATCCCGGCGCATGGATATCGCGTGCTGGTCCGGTGAGGCGAGGGGGACGTAGCGCGAGGACGCTCAGCGGCCTCGCGCTGTGCTGCGCAACCGCGGCGGCCCCCGCGCTGGCCCAACCGGCGCCGCCAGCCTGGACGCGCGGCGCTACTTGCTATGAACTCTTCGTTCGCTCGTTTCAGGACAGCGACGGCGACGGCATCGGCGACCTGAACGGTCTGGTGTCCAGGCTGGACTACATCAATGACGGCCGGCCACGGTCCACGCGATCCCTGGGCGCCCGATGCATCTGGCTCATGCCGATCGCCGAGTCGCCCAGCTATCATGGCTACGACGTCAGCGACTACTACCGCGTCAACAAGCAGTACGGCACCAACGCCGACTTCAAGCATCTCGTTTCGGAAGCGCACAAGCGCGGCATCCGCGTGCTCGTGGACATGGTGCTGAATCACACGTCCAGTGCGCATCCGTACTTTCAGGCCGCGCTGCGCGACACCGCCTCGCCGTACCGAGCGTGGTATCGATGGTCGCCGACTCGCCCGAACGAGCTGAACCCGTGGGGTCAGAGCAACTGGCGAAAGTCGCCCGTGCGCAACGAGTGGTACTATGCGTTCTTCGGCGGCGACATGCCCGACCTCAACTACAGGACGCCCGCGGTCGTCGCCGAGGCGAAGAAGATCGCGCGGTACTGGCTGCGGGAGATGGGTGCGGATGGCTTTCGCCTCGACGCCGTACCGTATCTCGTGGAAGAGGACGGCAATCGCACCGTGCACACTGCCAGCACACATGCGCTGTTGCGCGAGTATGGCCGCTACGTCCGCTCCGTCGCGCCCAATGCGTACACGGTTGGCGAGGTGTCGGACAGCACGCGAGCGTTGCTCACATATTATCCCGACCAGCTCGACTCGTACTTCGCCTTCGAAGTGGCCGACAGTCTGATTGCCGGCGTGCGCCGCGGTGACGCGCGGGGCATCCTGCCGCCGCTGCTCCGCCTCCAGCAGACCGTTCCCCCCGCTCGGCTCGCCCTCTTCCTGCGCAATCATGACCAGCCGCGGACCGGTAGCGAGCTTGGTGGCGACTTGGCGAAAGCCCGCATCGCGTCGTTTCTGCTGCTCACCATGCCCGGCGTGCCGTTCGTGTACTACGGGGAGGAGATCGGCATGACGGGCGCGAAGCCGGACGAGCGACTCCGGACTCCGATGCAGTGGAACGCAGCACCGGGTGCCGGATTCACGCGCGGTGTGCCGTGGGAGCGGCTGCAGGACGACTCCCTCACCGCCACCGTCGCCGCGCAGGACCACGATGCCTCGTCGCTCCTGAACCTTCACCGGCGGCTGATCCACCTGCGCTCGTCCAATGCGGCGCTCGCCAACGGTGCGCTCGTTCCGCTCGCGACGAGCGACAGCACCGTGACGGCGTTCCTGCGGCGAGACGGCCATCACGTGGTCCTCGTGATCGCCAACCTCGGCGCGACCGCGGCAACGGGCGTCACGGTATCCTCCGGCGCACGGACAATGTCGCGAGGGTCGTTTGCGGCCCGCGCGCTCTTCGGAGGCGCGGACGAAACCCGGTTCGCGATCTCTTCCGACGGACGGATCAGCGCGTACGTTCCCATCCGCACACTCGCGCCGTTGCAGGGCTACATCTTCGAGCTGTCCCTCGTCACCCCGAATCACCACTCGTCATGAGCATGAGCAAGCGGCCGCGTTTGAACCCCGCCCAGATGTTCAACATGAGCTTCGGCTTCCTTGGCATCCAGTTCGGATGGGGACTGCAGCTCGCCAACATGTCCGCCGTCTACGAGAGGCTGGGCGCGAGGCCGGACCAGGTCCCGATTCTCTGGCTCGCCGCTCCGCTAACCGGCTTGCTCGTTCAGCCGATCGTCGGCGCGCTCAGCGATCGGACGTGGGGGCGGCTTGGCCGCCGTCGCCCGTACTTCCTGACCGGCGCGCTCCTCGCCTCCACCGCCCTGTTCTTCATGCCGACGTCGAACAGTCTGTGGATGGCGGCGTCGCTGCTCTGGATTCTGGACGCGTCCATCAACATTTCAATGGAGCCCTTCCGCGCGTTCGTCGCCGACAAGCTCGACGTCACGCAACGCACCGCAGGCTTCGTGATGCAGTCGCTGTTCATCGGGATCGGTGCCAGCTTCGCCAACGCGCTGCCGTTCGTGCTCGGCAAGATGGGCGTCACCGGCAACACGGCGGGCGGCATCCCCCTCACCGTGAAGTATTCGTTCCAGGCGGGCGCGGTCGTCTTCCTCTTCTGCGTGCTCTGGACCGTGTTCACCACCAGTGAATTCCCGCCGGAAGACATGGCCGCCTTCGAACGGGCGAAGCAGGACCGGCTCGGCATCGGCGCCCTCGTCCAGGAAGTGATTCAGGCCATCCGCGAGATGCCGGCGACGATGCGACAGCTGGCCGTCGTGCAACTATTCACATGGCTGGGCCTCTTCTGCATGTGGCTGTTCTTCGTGCCGGCCACCGCGCGCCACGTGTTCGGCGCCACCGATCCGCAGTCCGAGCTCTACACGAAGGGCATCGAGTGGGGGGGCTTCGCGTTCGCGTTCTACTCCATTACGTGCTTCGTCGTTGCGCTGGCGCTGCCGAAGATCGCCGCGATGACGAGCCGGAAGTTCGTGCACGCCGCGGCGCTCGTGTGCGGCGCCGTGGGTCTGCTGTCCGTGTACGTGATCCACGACAGATACCTGCTGCTGTTGTCGATGGTGGGCGTGGGCATCGCCTGGGCGTCCATCCTCTCGATGCCGTACGCCATACTCTCCACCGCCCTCCCCGCGAACCGCATGGGTGTGTACATGGGCGTGTTCAACTTCTTCATCGTCATTCCCGAGATCGTCGCGGCGCTCGGCTTCGGACCCCTCACGCGCGCGCTGTTCGGCGAGAACAACCCGAACGCGCCCCTCTACACGGTGATGCTCGGCGGGATCTGTCTGCTGGTGGCCAGCGTGTGCGTAACGTTCGTCAAGGACGAAGGCGGTAAAGCCGCCGCGAGGGACGATGTTCGCGCGACGGATGGCGCGATCGCCCTGTCGCGCTAGGCAGCGCGCGAGCATGGTCTCGCGATCCGCGCGCAGAGATCGACGCCGTGCAACGTGCGCGCGCGATACCGCGTGGTGAGTCTGCTGTTCTCCGCCGACAGTTTCGTGCTCTGCGACGTCAGCTCCGCGAAGGGCAACGTCAGCCCGGTGCAATGCAACGTCAGCGTCGTGGGTGGCGGCGGCGGCACCGCGTGCGGCGACGTCAGCCCAGCGTGCTGCGACAACAGGCGCTCTGGATGCGACGACGGCTCCTTCACGTGCAACGTCAGACGCGCTCAATGCAACGTGAGGACGGTCTCATGCAACGTCAGCGCCGATTCGTGTCACGTCAGCTTTGTGCGCTGCAACCCAAGTTCCGCTCGGTGCGACGTCGGCCCCACTTCATGCAACGTCAGTCTCGCCCCGTGCAACGTCAGCCCCGTTTCGTGCAACATCACGCCCCTTCGCTGCGACGTAAGCCCCGCGAGCTCCGAAGTAAGCCACGCTTGGTGCAACGTCAGCATGGTCTGATGCAACGTCGCCCCCGTTTGATGCAACGTTTGCCACGTAAGCTCCGACCTCAATGACGCTTGCTCCGTGGTCAGCAACGTTCGCGCAGACGTACGCCCCGTCCTCACTGACGCGGGCGGTGCTTACCGCAACGAGAGCGTTTCTTAGCGAGTCTTCCAGTAGCGCTCGTCGGCAATCAGGACGTCCAGTTCGAGCGTGCCGGTGCGTTCCGAGTAGTCGACGATGTGGATCGCGGTCGCTGCAATGCGCGTGCCCGTCGAGTCCACGAGTTCCAGCCCCAACCTGTCACGCGCGGCGTAGTAGCGGTCGAGCGCGTCCTGGTTGAGCGGCTCACCGCCCGGCGTTGGGACGGCCAGCGTGAAGAGCTTGAAGATCGGCTGCACGAGCTCGTATCCGAGGCCCGGCCGAAACACGCCCCACGCCCGCCCCAGCGACTGATCGACACGCTCGAGCTCCGAATGACCGACCGTCACACCGTGCAGCGTAACCGTGTGGCGCATGCTAAGCCTCCCGCATAACGCGTCGCATCATCACGCGATCGATCTGTCGGTCGCGACCCAGCGTGAAGGTGTGGCCACCTACGTCCTCGAATCCCCAGCGACGGTAGAACTCGATGGCGCGCGCGTTGTGTTCCCATACGCCGAGCCAGATTGCGTCGTGTCCGCACCGCTCGGACTCGTCCAGACAGCGCTGCATGAGCGTCGCTCCAATACCCACGCCGATGCACTGCCGCACCGCATAGAGCCGCGCCACCTCGACGGGGTCGAATCCCACGACTTCGGGCGGCGCAGCACTCCGACGCAGCATCGCATAGCCGACGGTTTGAGCGTCGCGCTCGGCAAAGAACACGGTGTTCCTGGCATCGGCCAGTTCGGCGCGCTGCAGGTCCGCGCCGAACTCGCCGACCACGTACAACGCAATGTCGGCCGGCGTGTTGTCGGCGCCGAACGTATCGCGGAACGTCGCGGCGCCGATGTCCGCTAGCCGCTCGGCGTCGGCAATCGTGGCGACGCGCACGAGCACGTCGGGCGCAAGGGCTCCCATCACCTTCTCGTCACGACCCGCAAGCCCAGCGCCGCATTGATCCATCGTACCAGCGGGAGAATCTGTTCGTAATCCCGCAGGAGCAGATCGGGCAGGCGCGCGCTGAACAGATCGCGCGTGGCCAGTTCGTGTCCAATCGTGAAGGATTGGTGACGAAGCAGTGGCGCGGCCGGATGCGTAGCCGGGTAGCCGCGCGGCATGCGCGACAGCGCGTGTTCCTCGGTCAGGCCTCCGAAGCGCCGGAGGCGCGGTTCGCGCAGGATCGCGCCGAGTGCGTCATGGTCATCATCAATCGCGGCGCGGATCTTCTGTAGAGTTGGTCGCGGCGGCATCCAGATTCCTCCCCCGATTGACGAGCGGTCCGCTTCCACATGGAAATAGAAGCCCGCCCCGCCGTGCGGCGCCGACGCGCCCACGCCGCGTCCCGCATCCGAGTGATGAAACCAGCACGCCACGTGCGTCTTGTAAGGCGACTTGTCGGACGAAAAGCGCACGTCGCGATGAATTCGAAACAGGGAGCGCTTGGGATCGCCGACAATCTCCGGCGCGAGCGTCGCGAACCGGACGTCCATCTCCTCGACCAGAGCGGCAAGGGGCTCCTTGAGCTCCGTTTCATACGTCGCACGATGGCGGCCGAACCACTCGCGATCATTGTGCCGCCGCAGAGCGCGCAGAAAGGCCAGTCCCGCCGGCCGGAAGCCGGTGAACTCCGCGGTGCGCCTGGCGGCACTCGTTGACGGGGTCGTGCTCCCTGTGGTCGTTTTTCGGCTATTCGGCACGCGTATGAGCAGTGTTGACGTGATTACGTCGTCGCCAGCATGGCGAGCGCGTCCCCCGACACCTGGTACGTCGTCCACTCGCTCTTCGGAATCGCGCCCACCGACTCGTAGAATCGAATGGCATCGGAGTTCCAGTCCAGCACGGCCCATTCGAGCCTGCCATAGCCACGTGCAACAGCGGTCCTGGCGAGCGACGCCAGCAACTGTCGACCCAACCCTTGGGCACGATAGGCGGGAAAGACGAACAGGTCCTCGAGATAAATGCCCGGCCTCGCGAGAAACGTCGAGTAGTTACGAAACCACAGCGCGAAGCCGGCGGGCGTGTCGCCATCGAAGGCGAGCGTGACCTGAGCCGCCGGATCCTCACCGAACAGTGACTCGGCGAGCAGCCCTTCAGTGGCCACACACGCGTGGGCAAGCCGCTCGTACTCCGCGAGTCCTTGTATGCATCGCAGAATGGCGGGCACATCGTCGGCGGCCGCCGGGCGCAATGTGAATTCCGTGGCCACGTGCGTCTCTGTTGTCCGTTCGATCGTGTCGTCGGTTCAGATGCCGTACGACTCGTGAAGAATTCGCATGTGGTGACGGGAGTGGCCGGCCGCGACATAGGCCAGCGCCCGCACAGAAATGGGCTTTCCGCTCGCGGTTCCGCGCTTGGACCATGCGTTCGGCGACAACGATTCGAGCATCAGCACGGTGCTGTCTCGCACGGCCACCATCTCCTTCGCGAGGTGGGCCACGGTACGCGAGTCGGCGCCGGAGGTGCGAACATATTCGTCCTGGTCAAAGCTTGCGAGCGGCGTTTCATCGCCGCGCGCAATGCGCAGCAGGCGATACGAGAAGATGCGCTCCGCGTCGATCATGTGGCCGAGGACTTCGCGGACGCTCCATTTGCCCTCCGCGTAGCGGTGCCCGCCTTTGGACTCCGGGATGTCGGCGAGCGTCTTCGCGAGATCGCGTCCTTCCTCGCGCATCAGCTCCACGATGTTGCCGTCGGGCACGGCACCGATGTAGGTCGAATAGAATGGCGCGAACTCGGACGCTTCGGGGCGCGCGTGCGTTGCGGTAGTCATCGGGGCAATGGCGAGAGTGAATCAGCGGGTTGCTTGAAGCGCGGGTGTGGCGCTGCGACGCGACGCGAGCAGGGCGATGCCGGCCGCGGTCACGCCGAGCGCGACGAGTTGCGCGGAGGTAACGGGGCCGATCACGTCGTTCTTGGCGCGGAAGAACTCGACGACGAACCGTTCGAGCCCCGCCAGTATGCAGTACAAGCCGAACAGCCAGCCGGCCCCGTGCGCATGCTTCCGGTACCGCCAGAGAATGCCGAACATCGCGAAGCCGAGCAGAACTTCGAGCAGCTGCGTTGGATAGACGCTCATGATTGTCTCCGGCGGAATGGAAGCCGGAAGATTCGCATGGTATGCCGCATTCATGACGTAGGCGCTGGTCTTCGGAATTCCCTCAGGAAACGCGACGGCGAGTGGGCCGTCGTACACGCGCCCGTAATCGTCACCCACCGCCCAGCACCCTGTGCGACCGATCGAGTAGCCGGCCGCGATGCCCACGGCGCAGGCGTCGGCAATGCGCAGGAACGACTTGCGTCGCCAACGGATGACGAGGGCACACAGAGCCACCGCGCCGATGAACCCGCCCCAGAACACAAATCCCGCGCGACCAAACAACGCGGCCAGACTGTGTTCGAGAATTGCATAGTAGATCTTTGCGCCGACGACGGTGCCCAGCAGCGCTGCGAACGTCACGTCGTTCATGATGTCCGGATCGTCGCCGCGCTGCTCGAGAACGTGCTGCGACGTCCAGTGCGCCACGCCGAACGCCGCCATCATCGCCAGACCGAAGCCGGTAAGCGCAATGGGGCCGATGGAAAAATTGAACGGGTGGTGAATGATTGGGGTCGTCACTTTCTTCTCCGCGATTCCACGCGTGTCTTGGTCCACACCACGACGGAGGCGCAGTTCTGCCCAACGCTGGTGAACTGTGGGGGAGTGGCGCTGCCCTGATACACCTCGATGGCAACCACCTCTTCCGGACGAACGAACGAATCCATGTCGCCCGCCTGGAGCGACTGCCACTGCGAGCCGTCCACCCAAATAGTCACGCACCCGGAGCCCCCCGACGACCGCGTCGAGTAGACCGACATCTGTCCGTTCTCACTCTGCACGCGGATGCCCGGCACCGTCCGCAGCAAGTCGGTAAAAAGTATCGCTTTGCGCTGATCGATCTCGTCAGGTCCGATGAAGTGTCCGCCGGCTCCGTTCCTTTTGCGGTCCGACCAGCCGACTTTCTGGAGTCCTTCCTCGCGCACCGAGACCACTTCCACGGGCGACAATTCCGGGACGAACACGCCCAGCTTGATCGTCACGCGCGCCGGCTGCCGCGCGGACAGTTCAACGGTTTGTT
Organism: Gemmatimonadaceae bacterium; assembly: GCA_025362035.1. GTDB lineage: Bacteria > Gemmatimonadota > Gemmatimonadetes > Gemmatimonadales > Gemmatimonadaceae > AG11. The sequence goes on from JANYIN010000125.1 coordinate 29,860, forward strand.
CGGTGGGCCGGTATCCCAGTTGGCGAACCACGAGTGCCTGTGTCCCCGCGGGCAACGAATCCAGCACGAACTCTCCATTCGGCTTGGTCAGCGTGGCGGCACTCGACCCCATGAGACCGACGCGGGCGTTCGCTACCGGCCCATTGCTGGCGTTCAATACCCTGCCCAGGACGCGGGCGGAGCCTTTCTGCTGCGGCTTTGCCGCCAGGCTATCCGCGCCGGCTATCGACGGCGGAAGTGGTGCCACGCTCATGCTTCTGAGCGCCAGCACCCCTTCTGTCTGTGATACAGTCACTTCCGCGGTGGCGCCGCCGTCCTTGCGTTGCGCCTGCAGCTTCCCTTCGTACGTGGCGGGCAGACCGCAGAGCTTGTAGGTGCCGTCGGCGCCAACCGTGGCTTCCCGCACGCGGGGCGTGCGCTTCAACTTGAAGCTTGCGGGCAGGCCCGGTGGATCGGGGTCGTACCACACGAACGACACGCGGGCGCCGACGGCGGCTACGTCGCTGTCCGGTTCGCGGACGCGTCCGATCAGCACGCCCGGGCCGAGTGAACGCCGTGCCGCCGGGCAGAACATGGCGGCGAAGCGTTCCTCGCCGGGGATCGCAATGACGGTACGAGTCACCTGGTTGGCGCCGACGGTCATCGAATCCGTCACGAGCATGATGCCGAGCGTATCGATCAGTGGATGCTCGACGCTCAGCCGGTACTTCCCCGGCTGAAGGGTGTCGATGAGAAACCGGCCGAGCGAATCGGTGACGACGATACGTCCCGTGCCTTCGACGGTGATCAGTGCACCGACGAGCGGTTCGGAGTGAATGCTGTCCACCGCAACGCCCTGCAGGTACCCCGTCGTGGGCACGGGCTTGGGAGCAGGCTTCGTGGGCGTGGCCTTCCCGGTGTCGGACTTGGCGGGCACGGCCTTTGATGGCGGCTTCTGCGGAATCCGCTGTGCCCGCACTGGCACCGAGCCGAGCAAGAGGAAGAGCAGAGGGGCGAAGTAGCGAAGGGGACGCATGGAGGGAATATAGGGCGAGAGCCGACCGCCTCTACCCGTGAAACCGGATTGGGGGTCCGCGGTGGTGAGATCCGGACGGGGCTGCGTGGCATGACGAGGTGCAGGCGCTGGAGCCGAGGTGTCAGCCGGGCGCATTCGACGCCGACGGCGTGCTTTCTGCCATAAACGCCCGTGTCTCGAATGCAGGAGTGGCATATGGGTGGAAAACCGAGCAACAACGTGAAGAGCGATCGCCCCGAATCGGGCGGCGCCGATCACAATAGCGAACACGAGAACTCCGGGCTCCTGAAGGCCGAGAAGGAGAAATTTGCCATCGAGGAGCAGGAGAAGATGAAGGCCTCTACGACGCAGAAGCCTCCGAAGCGCGCCCCATTCTCGATCGGGAGCGAGCGGAACTCCAACCCTCGCAAGTAGTCCTCTGGACTAGCGCTGCCGCGGCGGGTTGTCCTTCGCGCGCGGCGGCGCGAATCCGGTGAACATGCCGGTGTGTCGGAACGTCTGCGTGTGGCGGAGGCCATCGTCGTCGAAGGACGCGTCATCCACCTGGCTCAGCTTCCGGATGTCGATGGAGATCGTGCCGTCGGGGCCGATCACGTTGTAGAGATTCGTGAACTTCTTGCCGAAAACGATTTCCTCCGGCTTGTAGCTCGACCGCGCGTGCACCGTCTGCGCGAAGGTTTCGTCGATGCCGCTCATGAGGATCAGAAACTCGGCCTCGTTGTTCACGAGGTCCTGGTGCGTCATGCCGAACATGGGACTTTCTTCGTCGATGGGATGGACGATCGTCCAGCTGAGCGGGAAGAAGACGACCTTGGTGCGCTCGAGCTTGAGCTGGGAATAGGATCGGCCTTTGCCGTCGAGGTAGGTGAAGAGCACCTTTGCCTCGAGCTCCATGAGCTGGTTGCTCCGCGCGTTGGTGGTGCGGAACATGAAACCCGACCGTCCGTGATATGGAGCGACGACCGCCACGTCGCTGAACATCAGCGCCGCCGTGGGACGAGCAAATCGGGCGAACACCAGTCCGGTGAGGAGGGCGATGGCCAGGATGCTGACCAGCGACTGGACGGTCACCAGCCAGTTGGCCGCGGGGCCCACCGGATAGACCGCACCATAGCCGATGGTGGCGAACGTCTCGATGCTGAAGAAGAACGCGCGCAGGAACGGACCGCCCATGCGCTCCGGGCCGAGTCCCGCGAGGGCATCGGGTCCGCAGGTGAGGTAGAGCCCCGCGAACGTGGCGTTGAGCCCGACATACACCAGCGTGAGAATACCAAGGAAGCGCGGCCATGACATGGTGAGCATGGCGTGGTAGCCGTTCAGATAGGACAGCGGCGAGAAGCCCTCTCGGCGCGCGGTGAACTGGCCGTTGCGCTCGATGAGCCGGCGCTCGTTCGCACCGCCGACCACTGAACCGAAGCCCAGATCTTTCGGCTCGTCTCCTGCCGGCGCTTCCGTCTCCGGCTCCGCTGCGACGGGTGGCTGCGCGGGGGGGGTCAGTTCATCGTCGGTCATTGTCTGAAAAAATAGTGCGCGATCGACAATGCGGAACCGGCGCCGCTTCGTTCGCCATCCGCGGACGATAGATTCCGCCGCATGGCCCCGCGCTCCATCACCCCATTGCCGGCGCCGGATCTCGCGGCAGCACACGATCCCGGATTCCTCGTTGCCGGGCAGCGGGCGGCGGAGGCGCTCGCCGGGACGCCGCCGGACGCGATCGGACGTCCCCTTCCCTCACCGGGGAGCGAGAGTCGCGAAATTCGAATCGGCACGGCCTCCTGGACGGACCCGACCATGACCCGCGGCGGCGTCTTCTATCCACCCGGCGTGTCCACCGCCGACGCGCGCCTGCGGTACTACGCCGAGCAGTTTTCGGTGGTCGAAGTCGATTCCAGCTACTACGCGTTGCCCGATCGCGGCATCGCGCAACTCTGGGCCGACCGCACGCCGCCCACCTTCAGCTTTCACGTGAAGGCGCACGCGCTCATGACCGGACAGCCAACCGAAGTCGCACGGCTGCCGGAAGGACTCGTGATGCACTTGCCCGTCGAGATCGCGACGAAGACGAAGATTTATGGCAAGGACCTCGATCCCGAACTGCTCGAGCGGGTCTGGGAGCACTTCCTGGACGCGCTGACGCCGTTGCGCGAGGTGGGAAAGCTGGGCGGCGTCTTGCTGCAGTATCCGCGCTGGTTCGTTCCGTCACGAGCCAACACGGACATGCTCTCGGCGACGGCCCGATACCTGGACGGCCTGCCTGCCACCGTGGAGTTCCGCAATCACCTGTGGTTCGAGGGAGACTCGTCAACTCGTCGGACCCTCGATCTGCTCCGCGATCTCGGGTTGACGCACGTGATGGTCGATGGGCCGCAGGGCCTCGAAAGCAGCGTGCCCGCGGTCCCCGCAGTGACGACGCACACTCTTGCGATGATCCGCCTCCACGGTCGCCGTTCAGCCACATGGGAAGCGCCGAGCGTTCCAACGGTGGAACGTTATCGGTATCTGTACTCCGCGGCGGAGCTCGAGCGATGGATGCCCTTGATCGAATCCGCCGCCACCGAGGCGACGCGAACGATCGTCTTCTTCAACAATTGTTATGGAAACTACGGCGCTACCAACGCACGGGAGCTCGTGTCGATGTTGAGCCGAACGCGCAGCGCGTGACGCGGTCAGGTCACCTGTTCGGACGCGGGGCCTGTGCGCGCCAGTACACGATGGCGCCGAGCAAAATGAACGCGAGTGCCCCGCCCACGACCTTGAACTCGAACAGCAGCGGCCGCGTTTCGTCAGACGGCGGAACCATCGCCACGCCCATCGCAAACAGTGTCACGAGCAACCCGCACAATCCTACCAACCAGGCCGTGCCCGCGCCGCCGGGCACGCGTATCGTGTTGGCCGGTGCTGCAGTCCCGCGGTGGATCAGGAACGAGAGGAACAGATAGACGTACGGAATGAAATAGATGAGCAGTTGCGTATCGAGAATGATGAGATAGGCCTTCTCCACGGTCGTGCCCTTGCCGAGAAGGCTGACCAGCAGAAACACCGTCGCCAGCGCGGCCTGGACGAGAATCGCGACGTACGGGGTCTTCCATGTGGGATGCACGCGTCCGAACGCCGGCGGAAAGTAGCGATCGAGTCCGATGGCGAAGGCGACGCGAGCGGGGCCCGTCAGCCACGCCCCGACGCCCCCCACGTTACCGATGGTGTACGCGAGGGCGCTGAACGGCGCGAGCCACCACAAGGCGGGACTGATCAGCGTTGCGCCGGCCGTGATGGCCTGGAGAAACCCGGACACGATGTTGATGTCGCCAGCGGGAACGAGCCAGAGCAGCGCACCGGTGCCCAGGATGTAGACCAGCGCGATCAACGGAGCGGCGATGAGGATGGCGCGAGGAAGCGTTCGACGCGGATCCTGCACTTCTCCCCCCATGGCGCTGGACAGTTCCAGTCCGGCGAACGCGAAGGCGATGGACGCCCAGAGATTCAGTCCCGACACGTGTCCCAGGTCAGGCACGACGTTGCGCCGCGTAAACGGATTGGCGGCGACGTGTCCGCTAAAGACGGCGTACGCACCGAGCGCGATGAGGATGACACCGGGGATGTACGTGCCGAGACCTCCGGCGTTCTGCAGCCATTTTCCCGTGCCCGCGCCGACGATGTTCAGGAGCACCGCGAGCCACAGGCACACGAGCGTGGCCGTGAGCACGTACGTCCAATCGCTCGCGAGCGGCGTGTTTCCCTTGCCGACCACGTACGTCGCGACGACGGCCGTGGAGATGAGCAGATTGGGATAGTACAGGACGTTGTTGATCCAGTAGCACCATCCGCACGCGAAGCCGTGACGTTCGCCGAGTGCCCGCTTGGTCCACTGGTAGATGCCGCCTTCCTGCGGAAAGCGTGACGCGAGTTCGGTGACCACGAGACCCTGCGGCACGAAGAACATCAACCCCGCCAGCATCCACAGGGCAATCGCGCTCGGGCCCGCCTTTGCCGCCGTGGCCAGCCAGCGGAGGCCGATGACGGCCACCAGGTTGAACAGGACGAGGTCCCGCAGGCCGAGGGTGCGACGCATCGACAGGTCGGCGGCACCAGCACTCTCGTCCGGGCGCGGTTCGGCCACGTGGTGCCTGCCGTCAGAGGCGGAAGAGATAACTCGCCTTCACGAAAAACGCGTCGTCGATGCGATTGTAGCCACGAAAGTCAAAGCTGGACGGGAACTCGAACGGCTGCGACGCGAGTCGGGTATCCGCGTACCCCGCGCCGTAGCCGAGGAACAGGACGGTGCCGGGATTCGGCTGATAGGAAAACAGGAAATCGCCACGGAAGGTGGACGACTGCCTGGCCGCCGTCGTCTGCCCGTTCACGAGCAGGGGCAGCCCCGTGCGGCCCTCGTCGCGCAACTTGTCCGTGTAGAAGGAGTCGTACTCGCCCACCAGTCGCACGAACAGGGGACGCGCCAGCTGGTACTCCATCTTCAGCCGCGGGATGCGATTGTTGCCCACGATGCTGCCGTCCGAGCGTCGATTATAACTCGCGAGGTTGTAGGTAGCGTTCAGTCGCAGCTTGTCCGTGGGCAGCGCGGTCACACCGTACGTCGCGATGATGATGTTGCTCGACGCCCACTCGTAGAAATTCTCGTCCCGCCCCCACAGGTAGAACGCGTTGGCGGACAGCTTGGATCCGGCCGGCGAGCTTACCGTGATGTACGCCTCACTGTTGGGAATGCGCGGCGTGCCGGTGAACGGAAGCACCTGGCCGTTCGGCCCCTGCACCTGATATCCGGCATAAAACTTTGGGTCGAAGCCGAACGTTTCCACGAAATAGCCCGTGCCGGCGTTCCATCCGCCGCGCAGCGTGGCGCTCATGGTGAAATGCAGCTTTTTCTCGATCGCATCCTGCGAGTGGACGAAGCTCTGATAGCGCCAGTTGGCGAGGAACGAGGGATTGAAGGTGACTGCCTCCAGCAGCGCACTCGGCGCGCCGAATACCGTGTAGCGCTGGTCCACCGTGCCTTGAACGATGCCCGGCCGTCCGATGTAGCCGCTCTGCGAAACGAACGCCTCGTGCACGCCATCCAGCGCATACGTGAATGCCAGGTGCTTGCCGTTTCGGTTGACGCCCGCGTGCCAGAGCGGCGCATTGGTGACGGTGCCACCGCTCTTGGTGTAGCTTTGCGCGTACTGCGCCTGCAGGGCGTAGATGCCGCCGAACAGATAGCTGCCGTCCACGTTCGCGACACGGTTGTAGTCACCGGCCTCGACGCGATCCGTATATGCGAGGCCCAGCTTCGACGACGCACCGAGGTCACGCTGCAGCCGGAGCAGGTTGTAGACGGGATGATCAACGCGCGAGACCGATCCGCTGATGGCGTCCACCGCACTGAGAAACGCGATGCTCGTGCCCCCCACTTTCCCCGCGAGCTTTGCCGCGACCACGGGCTGAACGATTCGTCGCGTGTACAGCAGGGAATGCGGCGTGCTGAACAACTCGGCCCCTTCGAGAAAGAACGGTCGCTTCTCCGCGAAGAACAGCGATTGCCGCGGATCGAAGACGAGCTGCCCCGCATCCGATTCGATCTGCGAAAAATCCGGATTGGCCGTGCCGTTCAGCGTGAGATTGTTCGTGAGGCCCCATCGAGCATTTGCGCCGACGCCCGGTCGCTCCGCGTCGTACGACCAGCGGCTGACCGCATTTGGCGCCGACGGTACACCAGCCGTGCGTTGCGTCAATTCCGGATTGACGTCCACGACCAGACCGCGATGCAGGCTGGTGAGTCCGTCCAGCGAGCCGGACTGCCCGAGAAACGACAAGCCCGACCGGCGCGCCGGTGCCCAGCTGTCCTCGTGGCCGGAATGCTGCACCTCGCGCACGATGTTGAGCCCCCACGACTGCACGTCGCTCGACTGATACTTGAGGCTCTTGAAAGGAATCCGCACCTCGACCACGTATCCGTCGGCGGTCAGCATCCCTTTGGACTGGAACACGAAGTCTTCGCTGAGGTCCACTGGGTCGCGGGCCAGCGTGGAACCGGCGAATCCGCTGGTCCGGGTCTGATTGGACTCCACGATTGTGCCGTCCGCCTGCACGCCGAACGGGTTGACGGCGAACACGGTCGCCTGCCGCCCATCGTTGAATGTGCCGAGCAGGATCTGAATGCCGTCGTCGGATGCGATCTTGTCGCGGTCAGCGAGCGTCGCGCGTGGTGGGCCGTGCTTTTCGAAGGCGCGAATGCCGAAGTGAATCGCCGTGGACGAGTACCAGACGAGCACCTCGGTGGAGTCGTCCGCAGCGACCCCGTCGTTCGGTGAGAACTGGCTGAACCCAGTGAGTAGCGCTGCCTGCGCCCACTGCGGTGCACTCAGCGTGCCGTCCACCACTGCGCCACTCTCGTCGAGCCGAGGCGCCTGGACGCGGAGCTGATTGGCGCGACCGTTGTATACGGTGCGCGCCAACTGGCGCGTCGGCGGGTGGGGTGGAGGCACGAACGCGGCGAGCGCGGCGAGTGCGTAGGCGATCATCACGGGAAGCTCGCCACGCGGACTGCACGCGGCAAGCGATACTGCCTGGTCAATATCGTACAGATCGCGCGCGACGATCCGAAATACGTCAGCGCGTTGGTTCAGTCAGTCGGCGCTGGATGGCGCGCAGATCCTCGGCGGTGTCAACGTCTGCCGGCGCGTCTGCATCCACGGGGATCAGCGCGAGCCGCGGGCCCAGCGAGTCGAGCACGGACCGCGCACCAACGTCGCCGCGCAGCGCAGCCAGCGACGAAAAGCACTCGCGGCCGAACAGTACGGGGTGCCCCCGCCCGTCGCTGTACACCGGTGCGACCGCGGCGGCGTCTCCCACCCGCCAGCGTTCGATCAGCGCACGAACGACCGTGGGGGACACGAGCGGTTGATCCGCCAGGGTGACCACGACGGCCTCCACGGCGGCCGGCAGCGCCTCAATACCGGCGCGGATGGAACTCGCCATGCCTTCGTCGCGTGCCCAGTTCTCCACAAAGCACACCTCGAGGCATGACAGCGACCGCGTGGTGTCGTTCGACCCGAGCGGAACGACGACATACAGCGCGCCCACTTCGGGTGCGACCGCCTCCGCGCTCCAGCGAATGACCGACCGCCCGTTCAGCTTCGCCGCCAGCTTGTCCGCGCCGAAGCGCCTGGCACGGCCGGCGGCGAGCAGGAGACCCGCGATCACGTGTCGAGATCCGCGGCATCGAGCGCCTCGCGCCACACGCGACGGATTTCGTGCGCGCCCGTCGCGTTGGGCTCCATGAGCGAGCGACGCCAGTACCAGCGTTCCTCGTCCGGCACGCCTGCGCCGTGGTTGAGGAAGCGCGTGTAGACATCCGCGAGCACGACATTCGGCGTCCCGCCGCACAGCATGCGGATGTGCGCGTTCATGCCATCGAGCACGGACAGTGGCAGTGCACCCGCCGCCTCGAGCACACCCGGAATTCGCCCCGTGCGGTCAGAGGGGTCGTAGATCGTCGTGAGCAGGATGAGCGCATTGGGGAGTGTCCGCCGAATGGCATCCAGCAGGAAGTCGTAGGCCTCGGCGACGTCGCGCGCGATCGCGTCGAGCACGCCCGCACGCGGCTTGTTCGCGAAGGCGCTCAGAAGATCGTTGCCGCCGACGGTCAAGGTGACGAGCGTATTCTCGTCGCCCTCATCGAGCTGGGCGAGCTGTTCTCCGAACACGTCCCCGATCGTCGCGCCGTCCGATGCGAGATTGCGGTACGTGATGCCCGGGTAGCGCGCAGCGAGATCATCGCCCTGGTCTTCCGGCCAGCGCGCATTGTCGTTCTGGTAGAGCAGCGACGCCGCGCCCAATGGGGCGACGCTGCCGGCAGCGGGATCGCGCTCGAGCGCCACGGCGACGTCGAACTCGCCCGCGTCGAGCGCGGGATAGAGATCGATGGACATCGAGTCGCCCAGGGCGACGTACTGCGTGAAGTAGGCGAGCATCGCGTACGCGTGGGGCCGAGTGGGCGCCGGTGGTCAGAACGTATCGATCGCCAGGCCGCGCGTGGCCAGGATCCGCGCCACGGTTTCGCCGATCTTGTTGTTGGGCGTGCTCGCGCCGGCAGTAATGCCGATGCGCACCGGCCTTCCCACGGGCATCCAGCCGGCGCGGGCTTCCTCGGCGTGATGTACGCCCGCGGGACGGAAGTGCACGGTCCCCGATTCGGCATCGATGCCCTCCGCATCCTCGATGTGATACGTGGGGACGCGCTCCGCGCAGAGTGCCGCAAGCGAGATCGTGTTGCTCGAGTTGAAGCCGCCCACCACGATCATCGCGTCGAGGGGCTCGTCGAGCAGTGCGATCACAGCGTCCTGGCGCTCCTGAGTTGCGCTGCAGATGGTGTCGAAGGTGCGGAAATCGGTGGCGCGCGCATCGGCCCCCCTCGCGCGCGCGATGGACCGTCCCACTTCTTCGCCGATGGCCAGCGATTCCTTCGCGAGCATGGTGGTCTGGTTGGCGACGCCGATCCGCCGCAGGTGAAGATCGGGGTCGAATCCCCTCGCGGTCGCATCGGCGAAGTGGGCCATGAACGCGTCGCGCGATCCGCGCCCTTCGATGTAGTCGCACACCATGCGCGCTTCGTCCATGTGCCGCACGACCAGGTATCGACCCTCGGGATACTTCATCACCTGCGATGCCGTGGCGCGCGTTTCCTCGTGGTAGTGCTTGCCGTGAATGAGCGCTGTAAATCCGTCGCGTGCGTACGTCTCCACGCGCTTCCAGACGTTCAGCACCGATCCGCACGTGGTATCGACGAGCACACATCCGATGGTGCGCAGCGCTTCGAAATCGGCGATCGATACGCCGAACGCCGGCAGGATCACCACGTCGTCCGGATGGATGTCGCTGAAATCGAATGCTCCCGACGCCGGCTCGAGGATCTCGATCCCCATACCGCGCAGCTTGGCGTTGACATGCGGGTTGTGAATGATCTCGCCAACGAGGAGCAGTCGTCGATCGGGGAATTTCTTCCGCGTCTGGTAGGCGTACTCGACCGCCCGCTCCACGCCGTAGCAGAACCCGAATTCGCGCGCCAGGCGGATGGTGACGTCGTCCACCACGAGCGTGTAGTCCTGTTCGCGCAGCAGATCCACCAACCGGCCATTGTAGTCGGAGGCGAGGATTCCCTGTACGTCGGTCTTGAGGCCAAAGCCTTTGCGGAAGTACGTCGCGGGCTCATCGGGGAGCGGAGCTGCCATGAGTTCCAATCTAGCGTACGGCGTGCTGCGGGAGAACGCGGCCATCGACGACCTCGCTGTTCGGTCACCACGCCTCCAACGCCGCTGGGACGGGTATTTGTTTCCGCTGGCGCTCCGCGGCAATTGCCCCGTACCTTTACGACGATGTCCCAGCAGCCCGACGCCGATTTCATCGCTCTGCAGGCCGCACTCGCCGGCGAGTACTCTCTGGACCGGGAGTTGGGACGCGGCGGCATGGGCGTCGTCTATCTCGCGCGCGAAGTGCGGTTGGCACGGCCGGTGGCCATCAAGGTGCTGCCGCCCGCGCTGGCCGACCGGACCGAACTTCGCGACGCGTTCCTCCGGGAGGCGCGAATCGCCGCGGGGCTCAACCACCCGAACATCGTGCCGGTCTACGCCACGGGCGATCTGGGCGGATTCGTGTACATGGTCATGGCCTTCGTGGAGGGTACCACGCTGGGCGAACGAATTCGCTCCCGCGGACCGCTGCTGCCGGGTCAGGCCGCGCGCGTGCTGCGCGAGGTGGCCTGGGCGCTGGCCTACGCGCACGGCGCCGGGCTGGTCCACCGCGACGTGACCGCCGAGAACATTCTGCTGGAGCGCGGCAGCGAGCGCGCCCTCGTGACGGATTTCGGCATCGCCAGCGCGATGGAGACGAACGCGCTGTCCCACGACGGCCGCGTGATGGGTAACGCGCATTACGTGAGTCCGGAACAGGCCACCGGCGAGCCAGTCGATGCTCGCAGCGACCTGTACTCGCTGGGCGTCGCGGGCTATTACGCGCTCACCGGCCAGCTTCCATTCGATGGGGAGACCGCCGCCGCGGTGGTCAACCAGCACCTGACCGCAACCGCGCCGGCCATCACGAGCGTGGCCCCCTCGGTGCCGCCGCGCCTCGCCGCGGCCGTGGAGCGATGCCTGCACAAGATGCCCCTGAGGCGCTATCGCAATGCGGAAAGCTTCGCGGAGGCAATCGATCTCGCCTTCGAGCACGCGAAGGAGATTCCGACTCCGCTTCGGGTCTGGCTCAGTCAGGGCGAAAAGGAACTGCCGGCGCGACTTGGATTCCTCGGCATCGGGGCGATTTCAGGCATCACGCTGGCCTTCGCTTCATCCCTTCCGCTTCTGTTTCTCGCGCCGTTCGTCCCGCTCGTGGCGTTGAGCTATGTGCCGAGCTGGTTCCGCTTGCGGCGCATTCTCGGGGATGGGTACGTCGTGGACGACCTGCACGCGGCGATGCGCGAACACCAGCTGGCCCGCAGCGAGGAGATCGAGTACGAGCGTCGCCAGAGTTCGCCGCTGTTCAAGCGCATCATGCGGGTGATGTTCGGTGCGGCGCTGGGGGGTGTCGGGGTGGCCTCATACATGATGTGGCGGCTGGCGCCGATGTACGACCTACGGCCAATGAACTTCACGGCGATGTGGGAAGCGGAAGTCACCGAAATCGCGGTGCTCTTTCCGTCGCTCGTCGCGCTCACGGTGTCCGGCGTGGCTCTGGGCGGCGAGTTCGTGCGGCTTCGTCTCGCAAACCGCTTGACATCGGCCTCCATTTCCTTTTGGAAGGGGAAATGGGGCCAACGACTGGCGCGACTGGCCTCGATCGGGCTGAAGCGATCGGAGCGGCCCGCGCTGGGCATGCCGTTGCTCACGGAGGTCGCCCTCGGCCGCGCCACGGACCACCTGTTCGAGGCGCTACCCAAGGCGGCGCGAAAGGAGCTTGCCAGCCTGCCCGCGATCGTCAGGCGCCTCGAAGCCGACGCCACCGCTCTGCGGGCCGCCATCGATGGCCTGGACAATCAGCTCGCCGCTTTCGATCGCGCGAACGCCAGTTCGCTCGTGACCGACAGTGAGAGCGCCGGCGTCGAACGGGACCTGCGGGACGCACGCGAGAGGACCGCGGAGCGAATGGCCTCGACGGTGGCGGCCCTCGAGGGCATTCGGCTCGACCTGCTCAGGCTCCAGATGGGCAGCGCGGGCGTTGCTTCCGTCACAGCGTCGCTCGAGGCCGCTCAGCTTGTCGGCAACCAGATCAGCGAGGCGGTACACGCGCGCGGGGAGGTGGAGCGCATCCTGGCTCGCCGTCGCTCGGCGACGAGCGAGTTCGATGCGCAACTCGCGTCCGGCAGCGCGGCGCGAGGCGACGACGTCCCGCGAGACGTGCCCGTGGGCGAGCACCTGGACGATCGCGGCAGCGGTGACTCCGATACTCCGGTGGACGGAGTGACGGGCGCCCGTGGCTGACCTTCTGCCGCTGCTGTGCCCCGCCCCCTTGCTGAAAGGCGACACGATTGGCGTGGTGGCGTCGTCCTACTCACCTCGTGCGAGCTGGCTCGCTCGTGGCGTTCGCGCCCTGGAGCGCGCGGGTTACGGTGTCCACGTCGATCCCGAGTTGCTCACCACCCGGCGCTACCAACGCGCCGAGGACGAGCGGCGCGCCGCGAGCTTCACGGAGATGTGGATGGACCCACGCGTGAAAGCGGTCATTTCCGGCACCGGTGGGTATGGCGCGGTGCGCATGCTGCCGTATCTGGATGCCTCGCTTTTTCGCGCGCATCCCAAGGCGTTCGTCGGCTACTCCGACGTCACGGTGCTGCATCAGTGGCTGATGCGCCTGGCGGGACTGCGGGCGTTTCACGGCCCCACCGTGGACGATCTCATTCCGAGCGCGCGCGATGCCACCACCGCATCGCTGTTGTCGGCTCTCACCAATCCGCGCCCCAGTACCCGGATGGGGCGCGACGTCGCCCGCACCGTGAAGCCGGGCCGTGCAACCGGGCGGCTGGTGGGCGGCAATCTCGCGTTGGTGCAGCAGACCATCGGCACGCCGTACGAGATCGACACGACCGACGCGATTCTCTTTCTGGAAGAAGTACGCGATCCGATGTCGTTTGTGGACGAGCGGCTTGTGCAGTTGCGCGCCACCGGCCTGCTGGCGCGGGTGCGGGGCATCGTGTTCGGCCACCTCGCCCTTGACCGGTCCGAGGAGGACGAATTCGAGGATTTCGTGCTCGATCTGGTGTCCGATCTGGGAGTTCCGGTCATCATGGACTTTCCGGCTGGCCACGACAATCCTAACTTGACCCTGCCCCTCGGCACCGAGGTCGAGTTGGTCGCCGAAGATGCGACCGGCTGGCTGGTGTATCGCGAAGACGCGCTGGCAGCCCCGCCCATTCCTTCAGCCCTCCCGTCGTGAGCGCCTCGGAACAGTTCGACCTCGTCGTAATTGGATCCGGACCGGCCGGCGAGAAAGGCGCTGCGCAGGCCGCCTACTTCGGCAAGCGTGTCTGCCTGATCGAACGTGCGCCGAAGCCGGGTGGCGCCGCCGTGAACACCGGCACCATCCCGAGCAAGACACTGCGCGAAACGGCGCTCTATTTTTCCGGCCTTCGCCAGCGCGGACTGTACGGCGTGGACCTGCGCGTGAAGCAGGACATCACGATCAGTGACTTCATGCATCGCGAGCGCGCCGTGATCGAGGCGCAGTGGGCGCTCATTGCGGAGAACATCGACAAGCACGGCATCACGACCATTCAGGGGGCGGCGCGGTTCCTGGACGAACGAACGGTGGAGGTGACGCGCTACGGCCTGCCGACGCGCCACGTGACGGCCGACGTGATCCTCGTGGCGACGGGATCGACGCCCATGGCGCCGGTGGGGTACGATGTGGACGGCGAAGTCATCGTGGACAGCGATTCACTGTTGACCCTGCAGCGCATCCCGGAGACGATGGTGGTGGTCGGGGGCGGCGTGATCGGTTGCGAGTACGCGTGCATCTTCGCCGCGCTGGGCGTGCGCGTGACGGTCATCAATGCGCGCGGGCGACTGCTGGCGCATCTCGACGCCGATGTCAGCGACGCGCTGCGCCAGTCAATGACCGCACGGCTCGGCATCACCGTGCTCGGCAACATCGAAGTGCGCGATGTCGTCGTGCACGATGGCCGCGCGCGTGTGACGTTGTCGGACGACATGGTCCTGCACGCGGACTGCCTGCTCGTGAGCACCGGCCGCATCGGAAACTCGGGCAGCCTGGGTCTTGCGGACGTCGGCGTGCGGCTGAACGATCGCGGATTCATTCAAGTGGATGCCAACTATCGCACGGCCGTTTCGCGCGTCTATGCGGCGGGGGATGTCATCGGTTTCCCGGCGCTGGCGTCCGCGTCGATGGAGCAGGCTCGCGTGGCCGTATGTCATGCGTTCGACCTCAAATACAAGCGCGCGGTGTCGAGCGTGATGCCGTACGGCGTCTGGACGATCCCTGAAATTGCCACCGTGGGCGAAAGCGAGGACATGCTGCATGCGCGCGGCGTCCCGTACGAGATCGGTCGTGCGAGCTATCGGTTGAACCCCCGCGGTCAGATTCTTGGCGACACCGATGGCTTCGTAAAGCTCGTGTTCCATCCCGAAGACCAGCGGGTGTTGGGCGTGGCCATCGTGGGGGAGAATGCGTGCGAACTCATTCATGTCGGCATGACCGTGATCGCGTTCGGCGGAACGCTCGATTACTTCATCCAGGCGGCGTTCAACTTCCCGTCGTTGTCCGACGCGTACAAGTACGCGGCGTACGATGGACTGCAGCGGCTACGGCGGCGCCACTCGCGGCAGGCGGGACTTCCGGCGATCGTAAGCGCTGGCGTCACTGATTAGCTGTCGGCAACGCAGTAGGCCAATCGTCTGTCAGCCGTCGACTGACAACATCGGCGAGATCGCGTACGCCACGAGCGCTTCGTAGGCGGCCTGCCTCGTCACCAGCCCGTGCGTGAGTATTCCCACCGCGCCGACGCCCTGCTTCACGTTCCGTTCCCCGGTCACGGCATCCATGGCGTGTCCCAGTTCCATCCCGCCGCGCACCAGGGTCGCGACGTGCGTCGGCAATTCCAACGACAGCGACCCGCCGACACCCGTTCTTCCCCCGCGTGTGACGATGGCCGCCCATGCGCACGTGCGCACCGTTCCGTCTGGCGCGGCGACGACGCCGCCCTCGATGCCGACGCCCCAGTCCGCATCCAGTGCCTCCCGGGCCGCACGCGCCCGGGCCACGGCGCCGCGAATGGTTTCGTCGTCGCCCCATGGCTGATCGGCAACTCCGCTCGGCACCGAAATGCCCTCGATGTGCGCAGCGGTACCGAGTCGTGACATGGTCACCCGCACCGCTCCGATCTTCACCGGATTCATCGAGCCGACGGCGACGTGACGCAGAGAGGAGAGGGGGACGGACATGAAGCCATGCTCCGGTGAAGGCCAGTTTCAAAGGTAGTCGTGTCGGGCGCGGGCGCGACGGCGGTTGCCGCTCCCTGGACCGCGGGATATGCTAGGCAAATGTCTCCCCCGCTCGAGCTCACGTCCCTGCTTCCGTCATTCGATGAACGCGAGCGTCAGTCCTTCCCGTTCATCGCGGAACGGCTGTGGCTCGACTTCGTGAATTCCGATAACGCGCTGCGCGGCCGCGATGCGTTGTACGACTTCGAGCGGTTCGTGCACTGGCTGGAGTCCGCGCGGCTACTCGACGCCGAGCGAGGAAGCGGCATGCGACGACGGGCAAATCAACAGCCGGCCGGAGCGCTCGCGGTACTCGGCGACGCGCGTCGTGTCCGCAGCGTGTTTCGCGGGCTTGCCGAGCGCGGCGTCGCCTCGCGCGAAATCCGCGCCGAGGCGCTCTGTGAAATCAATCGCGTTCTGGGCCGCAGCGCCGGCACGAGACGCCTGGAACTTCGTGACGACGGTACGTTCGCGCGGGCGTTCGTGCCCGTGGGGGACGCGTTTGCGGGATTGCTCATCCCCGTGGTGGAGAGCGCCGCCGATGCGCTCATCCTCGGCGAGCTGCACCGCGTGCGGCGGTGCGCTGATCCCCGGTGCGGTCGCGTGTTCCTGGACGAAACGAAGAACGGACGCCGTCGGTGGTGCGACATGGCCACGTGCGGCAACCGGGCGAAAGCGGCGCGCCACCGCGTGAAGTTGCACCGGTAGCGCGGACCGTCCAGACGCTTCTGGTCGAGCTCAACCTGCGAGTGCGAGCGCTCCCTTCAAGTACCCCATTTCTTCGGCATACCCGCGCAGCTTGCCCTGCAGCAGGCGGCGGCCGCGAAAGAGCCGCGACTTCACCGTACCCTCCGGTATGCCGAGCATCTGCGCGATCTCCGCGTAGCGGAAATCCTGAATGTCGCTGAGCACCACCGCCGTGCGGTAGTCGTCCGGCAGCGCATGGATGGCTCTGATGATCTCGTCATCCAGGAATGAATCGTAGAACCGCCCTTCCGGATCCGCCTCTCCCACTTCGTCCTGCGGCGACCATCCCGACTCGCCATCCCCTTCCGGCACTTCGCGCGCGTCGATGCGCCGCTTTCGGCTGACGAACAGGTGATAGAGAATCGTGAAGAGCCACGCACGGATGTTCGTGCCGAGCCGGTACTGATCCCACCGCTCGAACGCGCGCAGGACGGTCTCCGAAACGAGGTCCTCGGCATCGTCGCGTGCGCGAGCCAGCTTCAGCGCAAAACTGTACATCGCATCCAAGTGTACCAGTGCTTCCGCCTCGAAGCGCGCGCGCGGCGTCGCCTCGCTCATGATCGTCGTCATCCACCCCTCCCCACCCGTGACTTGGAGGCCCCATGCCTCGCAATGCGCATCTCTTCTCCGTCGCCCAAGCGCCTACTGCGCCCCCTCCGTCTCGAACGGACCAGCGATTTGCCGCTCGGGGTGTCGATTGCGCAGATGCGTCGCAACGAACCCCTTGAGATCCTCACCGATTCCCGCCATCACCACCGCATCGCGCGTCACGCGCGTCAGCAGCATGCCTCCCTCCAGCGCCGCGACGATGAACAGCGCGAGACGCCCCGGGTGAACGCCTTCCCGAAACTGACTCACTGCCTCCTTCAACAGCGTCTCCAGTTGTCCTGCCCATTGACGAAAGACTTCGTCGAGACGCTTGCGGAATCCCTCGTGCGAGTCGGCCAGTTCGCCCGCGAGGTTTCCGAAGGGTGATCCATTGCGCGCATCGCGTTCACGCTGCAGTGCGACAATCGTGTCGATGAAGAGCGACAACCGGTCGAGCGGCTCGATCATCGGTTCGCGCAGGATGGCCAGACCGCGGTCGGCGAAACGCGAGAACTGTCGTTCGAGGACCTCGAAGCCCAGTTCCTCCTTCGACTTGAAATAGTGGTAGAAATGACTCTTGCCGCTCAGACCGGCAGCGACGATGAGCTCGTCAACGGAGGTATGGGAGAATCCCCGCTCGTTGATCAGGCGCGCTGCGGCGTCGATGATTGCGGTTCGCCTAGGTTGCACACACGCATAATAGGACCGATCGGTCCTAATTTCAAGGGCCGTCGTTTTCCTGGCCGTCCCGAGTACTTTCCACCCCATGTCGCCAGCCCCGACCGGTCTCACCGAGGTCGTCCGAACCCACCTCGAGCTGTCCACCCGAGCCGCCCTTTCGCCGGCCCGGCGGCCGGAATCACCCGTTCAGCTCGACCGCGCCCTGGGAATCACTGCCGCGGACTTTCTCCGACTGTACAGCGATGTCGGAGGCCGATTCCATTGGACCGACCGGCTCGGGTGGAGCGCGTCGGAGCTGGATGCCTATCTCGGTTCGCCGTGGGTGCAGGTCTGGGTGCTCCGAGCGGGCGCCGAGACGGCCGGTTTCTTCGAGCTGCGGCAGCATGCGGAGGAGCACGTCGAGATCATGTATTTCGGCCTCGTGCCGGCCTTCGTGGGCCGGGGGCTGGGCGGCTGGCTACTGACGCGCGCGGTGGAGGAGGCGTTCGCGCTCGGCGCCGCGCGCGTGATTCTCGACACGTGCACATTGGACGCGCCGCAGGCTCTCCCGAACTACATCGCGCGCGGCTTCAGGATCGTTCGGGAAGAGCGGTACACGGTCGAGCTTCCGGCCGTTAACGACTAGATGCCGCGAGGCGACTCGCGTGCCGTTGGGCGCGCGACGCGATGATGGTTCAGCGCGCTCGCCCGCCGCTACGTCCGCCGCCGGGACGACCGCCGCCGGGACGACCGCCGCCAGGACGACCGCCGCCAGGACGGCCGCCGTCCGGTCTGCTCCCTCCGCGCTCACCTGGACGGCTGCCCGCGCGCGGACGATCGTCACGCCCGCCGCCGGCTCCATCGCGCCGCGCATCGCGTTCACTCTTGCCGGGCCGCGACGATCTGCCGCGATCACGCAGGCCGCGCGTCGCCTGATGCATCGCCACCTCGCGTCGATTTCCGCGTGCGGCCTCGCGCTGCTCGTCGCGCTTCCGATTGAACCGCGCGATTTCGTCGTCCGTCCACGGCGCGTCCAGAAGGGTGAGCAGCTGGTCGATCGTCGCGGCGCGCACTTGACCGCGCTGGCCACGATACACCACGAACCGGACCGGACGATCGAGCACGGGCACCTCGAGTTCGGTGAGCGTCCGCGCGAGCTTTTCCGGCAACTGGAGCCTCGCCACGCCAATCGTCGCCCCATTCACTTCTTCGACGTCGTACTGGATTTCCACGTCGCGATCGCGCACGCCCACGTGTGACGGAAGCGCGTCGTACTTCGCGCGCTCGAGCCGCGGGCTCAACGTTTCCAGATCCGACGCCAGATCGAGATCGGCCTGCTTGAACTGCATGAGCGAGTTGACAGACGCCATTTTTCGCTCGTAGAGCGCGGCCAAGTCGGTCTGTGCCAGGCGTGGCAGCTGGCCGCCGGACCGGCGCCAGGCCTCGCGCACGGCGTCGATGCGATTGAGGTTGTTCTTCACCGCGAAGTGCCGCGCTTCGCCGCGCGCCAGCGCGTCCGCAAGCACCCTGCGCGCCTGATCCTCGCGGCCCGGCGGGAAGTCCTCGATGGGCTCGACCTCACGTTCCAGCTCGAAGCCGAAGTAATCCAGCTTTCGCTGCAGGACCAGCGGCGATTTCCTGCGCTCGCCGTCGTATACGATGGCGGCCTCACCACCCGTGGCGTAGCGCCGGAGGAGGTCCATCGGAAGCTGTGTGCCTTCGATCGAGGCGCGCGGATTTCCCGAGCGGTCGGCGAAATAGCGCAGTTCCCCCGCGATGGCTCCCCAGCTACCGCACACGCTCGTCTTGCTCACGCGCGCTTCTTCGCCCCACGCAGTCTGCTCATCGATCACGAGGTCGAACGGCATGTATTGGCTGAGCAACTGCGCGAAGAGCCGGCGCGTGCCCTCGTGGGCCATCGGCATTTCTGCGGGCAGTGGCATGCCGAGCCCACGAAAGACGCTGGCCATGCCGAGCGCTGCATCCTCGATGGACTTCACCAGCACACCTCGACGTTCCGCCCACTCGCCGATGGCTTCTTCATGGAACAGGTGGCGCGGCAGTCCATACACCTCGCCCACGAAACCCGCCACCCGATACGCCTCGGCGTACACATTGTATGCGGTCAGGTGGTCGCTGCCCGGCAGGATCAGGCCTTCGAGATCGCGCTCCTCGCGCGTCATTCGGTGCAGGCTTTCGATGCCGGCCATGACCGCGAGAAACGGGACCGTCGCGTCGTCCGAGTTGACCAGCAGTTCCGCCCATTCGCGTTCCACCGGCATGGCTTCCACGGCGCGGCCATAGCGCGTCAACCGTCCCTTCTCGATGATGCCGCGGCCTTCCAGGAACTCCACGGCGCGCCGATAGGCAATCCGGTCCAGCGGCACGGGAAGGTCGAGCTCATCGGCCGCGACGCCGAGATCTGCACATGTGATAGCCACCCGTTCCGAATCGCCCGCGAGCTGGAATTCGGGCGCCGTGGGCCTGAGGGACGCGAAATCGATGTCGCGGTCGCTGAGGATGAACACGCGTCCGCCGGCAACACGGCCGTGGACGCGGCCCGCCATTTGGAGAATCTCGTTTGCCCCCAGATGCAGCTTGGTGAGCACATTCTTTCCGCGCTCGACGATGGAGGTGAACCGCGTGTCATCGATGATGACGGTGTCCAGTCCGTGCACATTCAGTGCGCTCTGTCCCGCGGCGGTCATCGCGAGGAAGTACGGCTTCGACTCCTGTCCCTCCAGAAAGGGTCGCAACACGCGGATCGGCTCGCCGCCGTGGTAGTGTGCCGTGTTGATGCGCGGAGCGCGGACGCGAACGTTTTCCGCGGCCTGCTCCACACCCTTGCGCGTCGGGACGAACACGGCGACGCCGCGCTTTTCCTTGTAGACGCGTTGCAGGAACTTGTCGTCCAGAAACTCGCCGACGTCCTTGCGCAGCACCTCCACCTTTGCCGCCTTGGCCGGGTCGAATGCGTACACCTCGAGCACATCCGCGCTGGACAGATAGCGGCGGTAAAACGTTGGGTCGACGGTGGCCGAGAGCCAGATGAAGCGGCAGCCAACCCGCTTGCCGAGCGCCAGGCATAGTTCCAGCTCGGCCGATGTCTGATGGATCTCGTCAACGATGAGCGTGTCGCTCGCCAGGATATCGCCGTCCTGAAACCAGCGTCGCGCGATGCCGGTGGTCACGATGATGACGTTCCAGCTTGGCGTGTCAGGCGTCGCTTCCCGTTCGCGGTTGATCACCCCGACGCGCAGCTCGGTGGTGCCCAGCAGTTCTTCCGCTATCGGCCGGATGGCCAGCGTCTTTCCCGAGCCAGTGCCCGCGACGATCCCGAAGCCGCGGCGAGCGCGTGCCAGCTCGCGCACGCGCGCACCGAAGTGCTGTTCGAGGTAGGTGTCGATGTGAAGCCCGACGGCGAGCTCGATGGTTTCGCAGGCGGCGCGGGTGGGCGCGATGACGATCACCCTCCCCGTGGGGGGCTCCGCCCCCACGAACGCGTCGTGGTCTGGGGGCAGGTACCGGTCTGTTACGTCGCGCATGACGTCGCGCTGTGTGAGGGTCGAGTGCGGCCGGACCCCGCGCTACGGTTTTCCGGAATCGATGAACTTTTTGAAGAAAGGGAGTTCCCGCTTTGGATCCTTGTCACCCTTCTCCTTGTAGTCGTCACCGAAAATTACCTTGGCGTTGGACGGCTTGTTGCGCACCGCCGTAGGGCAGTCGGTGGGCGCCGGCTGCTGTTTGGGGGGCACGCGGTCGAGCCAGATGCGGCACATGCCTTTGGGCGGCCTGTATTCCTTCGCCACCGTGTCGCTCGCCTGGGACTTCTGGGCTTGCGCCATGCTAGCCAGTCCGGCCGTGCATACGATGGTCATGAGTGTGGTGCGAAGCTTCATCGTCTCGTCTCTCGAGTGACGCGCGGACATCGGGCGTGACTCATTCACAGCGCACGGTGGATACCAATCGGGCGGCATCAGCCAACAACTATCCAAGTTGTTTGCCGCGCTGTAGTTACCGCAGCAGAGCCCGTCGCTGTCCTGGGTGGTGCCGAAACATTTGTGTCACCAGTTCGAGACATGTTACGTCTCAGGCGCGGCGACTCTGGACCGGACGTGAAGGACTACCCTCAGTCTCCAAAACTGATCCCCGACGCGCGCGCTGTTTGTACGAGGTCGTGCGTGATGTCCACGCGCTTGAGCTCGCGCAGGGCCTCTTCGATTGGAATGGCGACGATGTGCGGCGTCTGTAGCGCTACCATGTACCCCCATTTCTCCTCGGCCACCGCCCGTACAGCGGCCCCGCCGAACCGTGTCGCCAGCAGTCGATCGTAGCCTGTCGGCATGCCGCCGCGCTGCAAGTGGCCGAGCACGAGCGAACGCGTCTCCTTTCCCGTGAGGTCCTGGATCTCCCGGGCGATCAGTTCGGCGACGCCGCCCACGCGGCGCGCCTGTCCAGGCAGCGACTCGCCGAGTTGGTGAACCGCTCCACCGAGCGGGAACGCACCTTCAGCGACGACGACGATGGAGAAGTGTCGGCCCGCCGCGTCGCGCGCCATGATCTTGTCGCAGACCTTCCGGATATCATACGGAATTTCGGGGAGCAGGATCACGTCGGCTGTCCCGGCGACGCCCGAGTGCAACGCGATGAAGCCCGCGTCGCGGCCCATGACCTCCATCACGATCACGCGATCGTGGCTCTCGGCGGTCGTGTGAAGCTTATCGATGGCTTCGATGGCGGTATTCACGGCGGTATCGAAGCCGAACGTCGTGACCGTGCCGCTCACGTCGTTGTCGATGGTCTTGGGCACGCCGATGATGCGCATGCCTTTGTTGCAGAGTTTGAGAGCGATTTCGAGCGACCCGTCTCCGCCGATGGAAATGAGCGCGTCGATCCCCATTTGCCGCGCGTTCTCGATCAGTTCGTCCGAGCGGTCTTCGGGCAGGAAGGTCCCGTCTGGCTGGCGACGAGGATACGAAAACGGATTGCCTCGATTGGTGGATCGCAGGATGGTTCCGCCAAGGTGCGCGATGCCGCGCACCGATTCCTTGGTCAGCGTGACAACTTCGTCCTCGCCCAACAGGCCGGAGAACCCTCGCTTGATCCCAACGACTTCCCATCCACGGTTGATGGCACTGAGCACCACGGCTCGAATGACCGCGTTGAGACCGGGGGCGTCGCCGCCGCCCGTCGAAATGGCGATGCGCATCTGGTGATTTGGATCGGGAAAAATTGTGGCGGGGCCATCAGGACGAACGCAACAAGGCGACGATTTCGCCGGGCTCGGCGTGGCGCCCCACCTTCGACTTCTGAAACACGGGAACTCCGTCCTTCAACACTTCGAATCGACCGCCCGAACTCGGAACCAGCGCGATCTCCGAGTCGGGAACCTGGTCCGCGAGCTCGGCCGCCAACCTGGCGGCCCGGGGCTCGTAGTTTCAGACCGTGCAATACTCGATAGTAATCTTCATGCTGTAATATAGGTCGTCGTCGTCAAAGCCCCAGCACCGCGGCACTGCGGAGTACTCCATCGACGCCGTCGCGGAGTTTCGTCACGATACGCGACATTCCGATGACGCGGTGGCGGGGCCCGGGCCCGACCTTCCGCGCATGTCGCTGACCCCCCCTTCTACTCGTGCGCTCGGCCGGCGTGCTTTCACTCTGGTCGAGGTGGTGGCCGTCGCGACGATCATCGGTCTCGTCACGTTCGTTGGCATCGGCGGCATACGCCATTTCCTGGACCGCATCGCCACCCGAGACGCGGTGCGGGCGGCGGGCGGCGCGATTGCGCGAGCGCGCGACGAGGCCATCGCGTCGCGAACACTAGTCAGCGTGCGAATCGACACCGTAGCGGCCACGCTGACCCTTGTCGCGGGGGGAACCGCGTTTGGCGAGGTCGCGCTGCGGGAGGTACATGGCGTGTCGATTTCCTCCAACCGCGATTCCATCACGCTTGACGCGCGGGGACTCGGTCTCGGCGCGGCGAATCTGACGTTCGTCGCGCGACGTGGGGCGGCGGCGGACACGCTCGTCGTGTCGCGGCTGGGGCGCGTCCGATACTGATGGAACTCGTCAATCGGCCGCGACGGTGCCAAAGTCGAAGCCGGGCACGGAGATGCGCGGAATCGGCTGGCCGATCATCCGCTCGATGGTGCGAACCATGCCGATCTCGTCCGGCGACATGAACGTGTATGCATCACCTTCCTTGGCGGCGCGTCCCGTACGCCCGATGCGGTGCACGTAGTCCTCCGCCTGCTGCGGCACGTCATAGTTGATGACGTGCGTAATACCGGAAATGTCGAGTCCCCGTTGCGCGATGTCCGTGGCGACCAGCACTGACGTCGTGCCGTCCTTGAAGTCCTGTAATGCGCGCGTGCGCTGCGACTGCGACTTGTCGGCATGCATCGCCGTGGCGCTCACGCCCGCCTGCTCGAGATCGCGCACGATGCGGTCCGCACCGTGCTTCGTGCGGGAAAAGATCAGCACCGACTCGTGCTTTTTGCCCGTGAGCAGTTCGACCAGCAGCGCGTTCTTCTTTTCACGCGGTACCGGATACACGGCGTGCGTGACGGTGCTCGCTGCGGCCGACCGGACACCGACTTGCACCACGATCGGCTTGCGCAAGTACTTGCGCGCCAGCGCCTCTACCTCGGGCGGCATCGTGGCGCTGAACAACAGTGTCTGGCGATACACGGGAATTTGATCGACGATCTTGTTGATCTGCGGTGCAAAGCCCATGTCGAGCATGCGGTCCGCCTCATCGAGCACCAGCACCTCGAGATCGTCGAACACCACGTTCTGGCGATCGAGATGGTCGATGAGACGTCCTGGCGTCGCGACCACCACGTCCACGCCGCTGCGTAGCATTTTCTCCTGCGGATCTACCGGGACGCCGCCGTAGACGGCAACGACGGCGATGTCCGCATGACGCGCGTACTTCTTGAAGCTCTCCTCGACCTGCACGCAGAGTTCACGGGTCGGCGTGAGAATCAGCGCTCTGGTGCGGCGGGGCCCGCCGATCAGCCGATCGATGATGGGTAGGGTAAAGGCCGCGGTCTTGCCCGTGCCAGTCTGTGCCAGGCCCATGATGTCTCGGCCGTTCCGTGCCAGTGGAATGGCGTCGCGCTGAATCGGGGTCGGCGTGGTGTAGCCGGCGTCGCGAATGGCGTCGAGGATGGACGGGTGCAGGTCCAGGTCCTCGAATGTGAGCGTCGGAATCGCGCTCGGCTCAATGGACGGCGCGTCCGCACTGCTGGTCTTCATTTGGTGGATCATGCGTCCTGATGCGTCGCGCCGGGGCCGCGATCCCGGCACTTCCGGGACCGGCGCATGCATCGGACTGCCGTGGCGCGTTGCCACGTGTCTGGCCGATGCGGTGGAGAAAGGATGCGATCGTATCGCGATCGCGCACGGAATGTGTCGTTCGGCCCAATGCCGAACGGTCGTGAAGGAGTCCGCAGCCTCACGCGCCCGTTGCGCGTGTCCTTCACAATCTTCAGTCTGTCCCTGGTAAAGGTAGCTGGTCAGGCGACATTGCGCACGCCCTGTCGCTCAGCCAGGCGCACCGGTCCGTTGCGCCAAGTGACGCACGACCAGCGGGATCACCTCCTCGGGCCGCTCTTCGTTCACCGAGTGACCGCCATCGCGGACCTCGTGCACCTCGATCGGCGCGCCGGCGCTCTTCAGTTCGGCGACGTAGAGTGCGGCGTCCCGCACGAGTGTGTCCCGCGTGCCGAGAATCACCTGCACCGGCTGGGCGAGCCGGCGCAGCCTCGCCGCCATCTCGGAGGCGGGCGGGCGACTCCATTGGAACTCATGCAGCAGCCGGCGCATCGCGCGCGCAAATGGCGGGAACTGCGATGGCGCCCAATACTCGTCTTCATCACGACGCGTGAGTCGCGACGGATCGCCGTAGACCATGCGATGGGTGCGTACCACGAGCCAGCGCGCGACGAGGCGTGGCAGGATGACGTCCGTCATGGGATGGCTGCTCACGAGTTTCGCGAACCGCTGCATGCGTACACGACCGAAACACGCGGGGTTCACCAACGCCATGCGTCGCACCGGCGAGCCTGGTGCGAGCGCGACCTCCACGCCGATCGTGCCCGCCATCGACTGGGCGACGAGATCGACGCGGTCCAGTCGTTCGAGCGCCAGGAACTCCAACACCATGCCAACCATCGAGTCGAGACGATACACCTCGGCGGCCACTGGCTTGTCCGACAGGCCATGTCCGGGCAGGTCGATCGCGATGACGCGGCAACCCGCAGCGGACAGCGGCGCGAACCAGTCACGCCACATGTAAATGGAGGCGGCCCATCCGTGCAGCAGCAGGACCGCTGGGTCGTTCGTCCCACCGGATTCGGCGACGCGCAATCGAATGCCGCCCGACATCGTCGCCCACCGCACGCGGATGGTGTCGACGCCGGCGGGGAACATGCGCGCCGGCGCCAGTCGGCCGATGAGGCGCGGCTCCTCGCCGCCCGGTGACTCGGTCAGGCGATCTCGATCGTGCGTCCGGACAGCCGCGCGATGAGACCGATCCGGAAGGTGATGTCAGTCCATCGCTCCTCGCCCGCCGACTGCGTCTCGAGCGGATACGTGGGCCACGCGTGCGTGTTCGCCGACTTTGCCGCGGCCATTCCCTTGTGCGGATGCCACACGCCTTCGCGGTCGCGGTCCTCCACGAACCGCTCGTACAGCTTGGCCCAGGTATCGTTCCGCTTCAGGTAGCCCAGGCGGGCCATGAGCTCCATCCAGTAGAGCGCGAACGGCACGTCGGCGTCTACGGCGTTTCGGTGCGGAATGACGTCGCCGAGGATCAGGTGCGGCACCGGCAGGACCTTTCCGCCGCAGAGCTGGACCGCCTCCTGTCGCGGATGTGCCTGCGTGAGGTGCGAATACAGCGCGTCCATTTCTCGATGATGCTCGGCGCGGAACAGGGGCATGTAGGCGAGCATCGCGATGACGTAGATAGACGGAGGACATGCCTCCGCCGCGAGCATGTGCTGATTGCCTTGGCGGATAAACGGTTTCTGTGCAAGTGGCGAACGCAAGTAGTCCGCGATGCGGTTCAGGATGCGACGGGCCGCGCCGCGGAGCCGCGGATCGCCCTCGTACCCCGCTTGTGCAAGCGTCGCGGCGGCCGCCTCGCGGAGCAGCGCTCGTCCACGCTTCACCCCTTCTTCATCCGGTGCGTGCTTTCCGCCGAGCTCAAACAGGAACGCCGGATCGTCGTCCTCCGCGAGCAGCCGGAAGAGAATACGACGCGCATGCACGAGTGGCGGCGTGTCCTTGTTCCAGCCGTACTCCATCAATCGCCTGACAGCGGGGATCGTACCGATCCCCTCGAAGTGCTCCGCGCGGGATGATGGTACGGACAGCATGCCCCCTTCCCATGTACCGTCCGGTGCCTGCAGCGTAGCCAACAGCAACGCGGGACGATGTGTAAAGGGTAGAGCGGATACCTTCTC
This sequence comes from Gemmatimonadaceae bacterium, assembly GCA_025362035.1. Taxonomy (GTDB): domain Bacteria; phylum Gemmatimonadota; class Gemmatimonadetes; order Gemmatimonadales; family Gemmatimonadaceae; genus AG11. Next base: position 56,823 of record JANYIN010000125.1, read on the forward strand.
GGCATCCGTCGCGTTGAGTCGCGCCACTTCGAGCAGGGACCGGTAGCGGATTGGCGCTGCTGCGTGGGCCATCAGCCAATCAAGCGGGAACCGCACCGGACCTGGAGGAGACGCTGGCGTCGCGGTCGTGGGAACCGGAGCGGTGGCTGTCGGCGTAGTGGCCGAGGCGGCTGCGGCAGGAGTGGAACTTGAGGGCGACGGCAGGGTCACGTGAGGCTCACAGAACTCGCGACAAGTCCACTCGACGCACAGCGGCGATGGACGGATCGCTCCGGGGAAGGCGGGTAAGTATGGCGGCAAACGCCCCCGGGCCGCTAGTGGGGCAGTCGTAAGTAGTGGTCATTGAACGCTTTAAGAACGTCTATCCATCATCTTACTCAAGGGGTCGTAGCATGAAGGCAATCCGTATAGTGGCGCTCGGCGTCGCCCTCCTGGCGGGAGGCGCGTCGCTTTCCATCGTCTCCGCGCAAGGCGGTCCTCCTCCGCAAGGCAGCGCGCCTCGCGGCGGTCG
>JANYIN010000130.1 GCA_025362035.1 Gemmatimonadaceae bacterium
AGCGCGCCGAGGCGGCTGCGGCCTCACTCGGATTCGCGGTGTATCGCGCCCGCTCGGCCGGCGCGGATCTCGAACAGCCGCGCTACGACGTCCTCGCCGCCAACCTCGCGAGCGCTGAGGCCGACATCTCCCGGCTGGAGAACGAACTGGCAGCGAAGGACGGCCCCCCAACGGGCTGATCGGCGTGGCTCATTGGTGATCGGTCAAGCGGGGCGGAACGAGCTCAAGTTTCCGCCCCGCTCGGCCGATACCCACTGTATGAGACCCATCTTCGATATCCCGCGCTTGCGGCTGGCATCCCTGGCTTCAGGTCTGCTGCTTCTTCTGCCCGCGCCCTCCAGGGCGCAAGCCGTTCATTTCCAGTTCACCGATGCGGGCGCCGGCTACAACGCCTTCGGGGTCTATATCGGTACCTACGGCGGCACGTGGGACTATCTCGGTAACCAACCGCACCATGTCGGCTTCAACTGCGTGGACTTCTTTCACGAAGTCAACTGGAATCAGCAGTGGGACGCCAACATCAGCAGCCTCGCAAGCGGCGACGTCAGCGCCACGCGCCATCCACAGTCGCTCGACAAGTATCGCGAAGCGGCGTGGCTGATTTCCAATTACAGCACCACCAACGTTCAGACCACGCAGGCGACCATCTGGAATCTCTTCGCGAGCCCGGGGGCGAACTGGACGTCCGATCCCACGCTGCTCGCCGACGCCCAAACGCACGTACCATCGTTCGACTTCACGGATTGGTACGTGGTCACGGACGTGAATGCACGGGGCCCCAACGACGCGGCCAGTGTGCAGGAATTCGTCGTGGATGACCCGACGGCGCACATTCTCTCCACGCCTGAGCCATCCACCGCCGCATTGCTCGGTTCGGGGCTACTCGCCATTTCCGGCGTCGGGCTGCGGCGCCGCCGCCGGGCAGCCACGCGGGAAACGATCGGCTAGTCGGGCTTACGGTACTCCGGCGGTAGCGTCTTGTATCGCTGCTCCAGCAGGTCCTGACGAGAGGGCGTGGAAATCTGGACGCCGCCAACGTAGACACGTTCCGGCTGTGTGGCGAATTCGAACGGATCCCCGCTCCAGATCACCACGTCAGCCAGCTTCCCGGCCTGCAAAGATCCGACGCGATCGCCCACGCCAAAAGTTTCCGCCGGCGTGAGCGTGATGGCGCGGAGCGCTGCGTTCCACTCCATGCCGTACGCAACCGCATTGCCTGCCTCGAAGCGGACGTTGCGCACGTTGAACACGTCCTCGTCGCCGCCGCCAGCATTGCCGATGATGACCACCGGCACACCCGCCTTCGCGAGCAGTCCGGCATTTTCCTGACGCTGCCCGAGCGACGAAAAGTCATCGGGAACGTTATTCATGGCCCCGGTCAACACGGTCACCTTCGCCGACGCGAGCGCGTTCGCCACCTGCCAGCCTTCTGCGCCGCCGGCGATGATGAGCCTGAAGCCGAACTCCTTGGACAACCTGAGCGCAGCCTCGATGTCGCTTGCCTTGTCCACGGCCACGAGCAACGGAAGCTTTCCATCCAGGACAGGCGCGAGCGCCTCGAGGTCGAGACGGCTCGCTGAGAACGTACGCGTCTGCGATCGCTCATAATCGGCTCGGTGCGTCCGAAAGGCCCGGGCATCGAACAGCACTTCGCGCAACCGCATGATCGTCTCCGCCCGATTGCCCGCCACCTGGCCAAGTGACGCGAGCATGGCGACTGGTGCGCGCATGATCATGTCGGTCGCCGTGCCGACAACGAGATGGATGACGGCGGCCTGTCCTGAAATCAGTCCGCCCTGCGGCAGGATGACCGCGCTCGTGATGCCCCCGTCGCGGGCCGGGCCAAGCAGCACGGATGACGGGTTGAATCCCTCCCACGGCATGAATGCTGCCGCGATGCCGTCCTTGCCCCGAGCGCGCATCTCGCGCGTACTGCCAACCGCGCCGATTTCCATCAGACCGAGCTGCGACGCGCCGTTTACAAGGCCTGGCGTGACCACCTTGCCGGTCGCGTCGACGCGTTGCGCGCCGGCAGGAATGGCGACGTCCGCGCCCACCGCCACAATTCGCCCGTCGCGAATCAGTACCGTGCCGCCTTCGATGACCGGGCCGCTCACTGGGTATACCTTTCCGCCCGTAATGGCGATCGTCTGCCCGGAGGCGACCGCTGTCCCCAGCGACGCAAGAGCCGCGCAGATGAAGAAATGACGCATCATCGTGCGCCTCCGCGGTTGGCCGGCACGAACCCCAACTCGAAGTCGGTGCGCCATTGCGACGCCGGGTCCAGCCGGTCGTACAACATCGCACCATCGATCCAGACCTTCTCGGCCCTTGAATAGACGCTGAAGGGATTCCCCGACCACAACACCACGTCCGCGCTCTTCCCCAGCTGAATGGAGCCGATCCGGTCGTCGAGACCCAGCGCCCACGCGGGGTTGATCGTCATCCACTTGATTGCGTCGTCCTCGCTGACGGGTACGCCGATACGGTTGCCCTCCGCCATCGCCTTTGCAGCTTCCTGGTTGAGGCGCTGTTCGCCGCTCGGGTCGTCGGAATGCATGATGGTGCGGACGCCGGCCCGGCTGAGCAACGCCATGTTTCCGCGAATGGCGTCGGCCGCCTCCAGCTTGAAGACGCCCCAATCCGCCCACACGGAAGCGCTGATCGTGTCTCGCGCCAGCAGATCAGCGATCTTGTACGCTTCCACGCCATGGTGGAACGAGCGAATGCTGTAGCCGAATTCATGCGCGACGTCGATCATCTGCGCCATCTCGTCGGCACGATAGCAGTGGTTGTGCACCAGGATGTTCCCTCGCAACACCTCGGCCAGTGTCTCGAGCCCGAGATCGCGTGAGGGCGCCTCGCCTTCGTGCTTCGCGTTCCAGCTGTCCCACTTCCTTCGATACGCCTCGGCCTGAATCCACGCCGCGCGGTATCCCGCCACGTTGCCCATGCGCGTGGACGGGCCGCGCGTGGCATACACCCGCTTCGGGTTCTCGCCGCACGCCATCTTGAGCCCGTACTTTGCGCCGGGAAATTTCATGCCCTGCGCCGTGCGAGCCGGAACGACCTTGAGCACCACGCTCCGGCCGCCGATGAGATTCGCCGAACCCGGCAGCACCTGGATGGTCGTAACTCCGCCCGCGAGCGTACGCGGAAAATGTGGATCCTGCGGCCAGACGGAGTGCTCCACCCAGACATTGGCGGTCACGGGACTTGTGGCTTCATTGACGTCGTCAGTCTGGGTGCCCTCATCGCCGGGCGCGGCGCCGGCGCCGATGTGCGAGTGCGTGTCGATGATACCCGGTGTGACGAACTTGCCAGTCCCGTCGATCACGAGCGCGTCCGGCGGCGTCGGTACGTTCTGTCCGACGGCCCCGATACGGCCCTCGCTGAGCAGTACGCTTCCGTTACGGATCGTCGGGCCGGCTGCCGTCAGGATCGTCACGTTCGTGATGAGCGTTGGACGAGATGCGAAAGGTCGATAGGTACTGGGAAACGGATCCGCATTCGGCAGCGACGTACCTCCGCGCATCGGCGCGGGGGACGTGGTGTCAGTCGGCGCCTTCCGAGGGGCTGCGGCAGTTGTCGCCTGCGCGCCGCCTGCGTGGAGCGCCGCGACGACAAGGGCGCCGATGACGCCGGCAAGGCGCGCGTGGGAGGCAGTTGGCATCGTGAGTTGCTTGGTGGTCCGCGGAATGATGGAGGTGCGTGTGGGCGTGAGTCTGCGCGATCGCGCGCTGGAGCGCCAGCTAGCGCAATATCGTCACATCGTCTGTGCAGATGCCGTCCACCCCAAGGGCCACCAGACGACGTGCTTCCTCGGGATCGTTCACAGTCCATGGCAGAACCCTTCCACCTTCAGAATGGACGGCGCCAACCATACTGGGCGTGACGAGGGGGTAGTGCGGCCAGGCATCCAGGGCGCCCGCGGCCGCCATTGCCGCGCGCACGTCGGTCTCGACGTCGTCCACCAGGATGCCTAAGCGGAAGCCGGTGTTCATGGTCGATACTCGACGGATGAGGTCGTGGTCGAAGCTGTGAATCGCAAACGGCCCGTCATAAGAAGAGAGTACCGCCACCACCTCGCGCTCGATGCCGAGTCCCTTGATTTCAACGAACAGCTCGGCACGCCCCTTCACGAGCCCGCAGACGTGTTGGAGTGTGGGTATGCCTCGAGCGGCCGACGGTTCGTGCTCCGGTAGCTCAGTCAGGGTGACGAGCGCCAGCGCAGTGCCGTCGGCCAATTCGGGATCATGGTGCACCACCACGGCGCCGTCGGCCGTCATGTGAACATCCAACTCAATGCCGTCGGCACCGGAGGCCAATGCCAGCGCAAAGCTCGCCAGGGTGTTTTCCGGGGCCCGGAGCGGCATTCCGCGGTGGGCGATGTGCAGGGGAACGAGGGCAGGTCGCATGAGGCCGATTGGGGAGTGTTCGCCTATGTTATCTCCCGGGAAGACAATGTCACGCCGTGTCTTAACGCGGAGCGGGGGGGTACGTCCAACTTGCCGGATCGCATGACTGATGTCGCTCAGGGCGCCGACGAACGAACCGACCTCGACCTCATCATGCGATGGAAGGCGGGGGACGAGCGCGCTGCGTCGCAACTCGTGGCGCGGCACTCGGAGGCGTTAGCGCGGTTTGCATCCAGTCTGGGTGCGCGCGGAGACGCGCAGGAGGTCGTACAGGATACCTTCGTTCGGGCATTCGCCTCGCTCGACAGCTTCCGTGGCGAAAGCTCGCTCAGGACCTGGTTGTTCACCATCGCACGCCGGCTATTACTGGATCGGAGGCGGTCCGAGCGGCGGAGGGGCGAAGAAGTGGAAGTGCAGGACGGCGATGCAACCACCGAGTACGATGCGCTGGATTCGGTGGTCGCGGAGGAAACGCGGACACGCATGCACGCCGCGGTGGCGCGGTTGTCCAGGACGCAACGGGAAGTGTTCATGTTGCGAGTGAGTGAAGGATTGTCGTATAAGGAAATTGCCGATGTGGCAAGCACGACCGAAGGCGCGGCTCGGGTGCACTATCACAATGCGATGCGCGCCATAAAGGAGTATCTCGATGACTGATTGTCCGAACGCTGATGTTCGCGATCTGCTGCCCGACCTATTGCACGGCCAATTGGCATCCGACGCTCGTGCGATGGTCGAGGCGCATTTGCAGAGCTGTGCCGATTGCCGCGCGGAGTTCCAACTCCTGCGCGACCTGGCGAGTACCATGCGGCGAGTGCCGCGGTTGAACGGCGCCGCGATTGCGGCAGCTGTGCCGGCGTACCGTCCGGCCGCACGGCGCTCGTGGGTAGGTTGGCGGACGGCCGCGGCCATAACACTCATGGTAGCCGGCGGATCCTCAGTGGTCGTACTGCGCCGCGACGTGTCTCCGGTTGCCGATTCGGTCATGTTGCCGGCGGCTGTGGCGGAAGTGAGTGTGCCCACCGTAAGCGCCCCGACGGTATTGCCGAAGCGCGCCGTACCGGCTGCGGTGGACGCGCAAACATCCGCGTCGACAATGCCGCGACCAGGCGTGTCGGCGGATGGAGACCGCGTGTCCGGCAATCGCGTGCGTGAGTTGACCCTTGCCACCGGACCGCTCACAGAACTCAGTGAGCGGGAGCTTGCGAGGCTGTTGACGGAGATACAATCGTTGGACGCGGTGCCGACAGCCGACGTCGAAAGCAGCGCGATCTCGCCGATCGCGCCGGCACGGAGCAGACCATGATCCGCGCCGTCCTGTTGCGTGGCGGATTGTGCGTCGCGATCGCGGCGGGTGCCCTGCCTGCGCAGGCGATCAGGACTCCGCATCCGCCGGCCCGGGGTCCGGCGCCCGTGGTGCGCCGACAAGCGCCGGTCGATCCGGCAATGGCACAGCGCATGGAGTTGCAGCGACAGATTCGGCAGGAGTTCTGGAAGGCGGCCAAGCAACGGATCGGATTTACTGACGAACAGATGACGCGCGTGGAGCAGACGAGCCAGCGGTTCGACCAGCGGCGGCGCGCATTGGGTCAGGAGGAACGATCGCTACGCATGACGCTTCGCAACGAAGCACTCGCTGATTCCGCCGCGAACCAGTCCACGGTCGCGTCGGTGCTCGAGCGTTTGACGGCACTGCAGCACGAGCGAATCAACCTGCAGGAGGACGAGCAAAAGGAATTCGCGGAGTTCATGACGCCCATACAGCGGGCGAAGTACCTCGCCTTGCAGGACCAGGTGAGGAAGCGCGTGGCGGACATTGCTCGTGGTCGACCGGATTCACTCCCCGTGCCTGTCGTGCCACCCAACCTGCCCTGATGCAGTCGATCGGTCCGCGTGAACGAGGGAAGGGGCTCCTATTGCGGGAGTCCCTCTTTCGCCGCAGCACTCACGGATGGGGTGGGCGACTCTTCGACGACCGACTGCATCCGTGAGTCGCTCCTCCGGTCGTACGAATTGAGCGCCGAGAGGAGGCGTGGCGTCGACGGCACAGACTCACCCAGCTTGCGCAAGGCGTCATCGGGCAGATTCGCCCAAGCATCTGGAATGGGTCGGATGATGCGTCGCTCGCTGTCACTGTACATGCACAACCACCCGTCCATCGACATGCTGCCTGGGTGCGCGTTGCTCAGCTGATCGGGATGTACCTCGAAGACCACCCAAGAGGTTCCCCTCGAATCGACGACTTCACGAAGCGACATTGTTCCTGCCTCCTTCCGTTCCCTTGTGACGGATGGCGCACTAATCGATGTCGGACCCGACCGCTCGTCCAGCGAATCCCGGGCCACGCGGGCGGCGAACGGCAATACGGCGGCGCACGAGGAAGGCAGCGTAACGCCCGGCTTCGCTGCCCTGCCGGAATATGGAGCGGTCGCGCGAAACTTCCAAACCCTTTCAGCCTGTGCCCGGAGTGGATGACTTCCGCGGCGGCGCGCGGGACCTGTTGCGTCAGTATCCCGCGAATATCTTCTGGAGCAAGTCGTCGTACTGGCTAAATCGATGCGTGGTAGGTGGAAGAGTCTGGGACGAGGCGCCTTTCTCGAGGAGAGCAATGGGTAACGCGGACCGGAGCATCCTCGTGTTCGGAAAATCATGAAGGGATCCGTATTCGTTGCCACCAGCCTCGACGGCTTTATCGCACGTGAGGACGGTGCCCTTGACTGGCTTCCGACGGGCGGTGGCGAAGCACACGGCGACGACGAGTTCATGGCTACGGTGGATGCGCTCGTCATCGGACGAAAGACGTACGAAACGGTGTTGGCATTCGGCGCATGGCCGTATGGGAAGAAGCCCGTGGTTGTGCTGACCACGCGGGCGTCGCTCGATGCCGCGCCGGAAGGCGCCGTGCGTGAGGTGATGGGGGCAGGGCACTGGCGATCGCGACGCAACTCGCTCAACGCGGCATGTCCCATCTGTACGTCGACGTGGGAGTGACCATTCAGGGGTTTCTGCGGGCCGGGCTGATCCAGCGCGTGATCATCACGCGAATCCCTGTGCTGCTCGGGAGCGGCATTCCGCTGTTTGGCCCACTGCCGCAAGACATCCGGTTCGAACATCTGGCCACCCGGTCGTACGCGAGCGGGATAGTGCAGAGCGAATACTGGGTTGCCGTCCCGTAACGACGTGACGGAAGGTGGATGTTCGACCATCGTCGTATTCGGGCAGCCGAGTTGCAGGGCAGAGCGAACGATGGTGGCAGCGCGTGACCAGCGAAACCACGTATGCGGGAGATTTCATGAATAGCAGTCCAAAAAAGCAGGAGGGCGGCACTGAGCGGATGCAGCCCGAGTCCTTCCGTGCCCGCACTCTCAGCTTGTCGCTGTCAGTCAAGGATCTCGCCGCGAGCCAGGCATGGTACTGCGAGGTGGTAGGCTTTACCCTCGAGCAACGCTACGAACGCGAAGGAACGCTCAGGGCGGTTTCGCTGAAGGCCGGATCGGCACACCTTCTGATCGCGCAGGACGACGGCGCGAAGGGACTGGACCGTGCGAAGGGGCAAGGGTGCTCCTTCATGTTCACTACGGCGCAGAACGTCGACGACCTCGCGAAGCAGATCAAGGCGAGCGGCGGCACGCTCGAGTCCGAGCCGGCCGATATGCCGTGGGGCCCGCGAGTGTTTCGAGTGCGCGATCCGGACGGGTTCCTGTTGGTGATCTCGTCTGAGAGATAGCTTGGGCGAGCATCTCGCGCGCATCTTCTGGTCCGATGAGCAAGTGCGGCGCGGACTGCCGGCATTCACGCGGACGAGTGATCCGGCATGGTTCGAGAGCGCAGACGAGGGATCGACGCTCGTGTGTCGGTTTCATGCGTCGCCGAGGGAACAAGGTACGCCGTCGGTTGCCCGCGTGTCATTTCTTGGGCCGGCGGCAGCGCACGAGCGTCTGGTGGCGGGAGCGCGGTTGTTCCTGTTCGAGCGCTCGACGCGGCAACTTGCCACGGTCGAAATCATCGAGTGAGCAAGTGCTGCGATCGCACCGAGACTCTCGCTGTCTCCAGTGATTTGTTCGGCTCGTGCGCTTAGTATGGTTGGGGATGTTCCATGAGAACGCGGGCGACGAACGGTATTGGCCGTCCCGCCCACGCGGCACGTTGCCAGGAGCGGTCGATGGGCGAAGTGTACCGACAACTTGCGTTCGTGAGCTCCGTCCTCGGCGGTTTTGCGATCAGCTTCTTTGGCGTGATGTTGACGACGCCCGCAGACCGTCGCCTCGCTCCCTGGGCAGCGGCGACCGCCCTTGCCGCAGCCATCGCATTCGTGGTCGTGGCGCTCGGCTCGACTTTCAGTGCGGCAGTGGTCGCGACGCTCCCCGCGGGCGCTACGGTTCCGGCGGCGGTCGCACGACAACACCGGTCGCTCTCCGTACTCTTTCTCGGGGCGATTGTCGTCTTGCTGACGAGCTTCGCCGTAAGCGGCTTCACGAGATCAAAGCGGATGGGCATCGTCACGATGACATGCGCCGCCCTTGGCTCAATCGCCGTGATCTGGGTGATGTCGCCGTTCTTGAGCTAACAGAGCCGACTCGCGTAGCGAGTCCAACGCGTCGTGGTTAGCTTCATCTTCCGGTACAGACCGCGCGATTGAGTAAGGCACCACCGCGGTGTCGATGGGTCGGGATGGATCCGATAGAGTTCTCGCGCGCTCAACCGGAAGTCGCTCCAACCGCATCTAGCACTTTTTCTGTCTCTATTGAACAGTCGCCGTTGTCTCGTCTGTAGAACGCTGTAAGCTGTTGCAATCGAAGTCCTTGCCCGGGTGGCGGAATTGGTAGACG
>JANYIN010000136.1 GCA_025362035.1 Gemmatimonadaceae bacterium
CTACGGCGATCCCATTGATGCGCGCGTCAGCACAGATCATTTCCTTCGCCAGCGCCCCCTGGAACTCGTCGATGCGCCCGTGGTCCACCAGCACGGTGAGAATGCGATGCATGTCGTACGACATGCGATGATCGGTGGGCAGCAGCTCGTACAGCGCGTCCGCGGGCGCGCCGCCTTCAGCTGGCTCCACGTGGGCCGAGTTCCGCTCGTGCGGCAATTGCGCCACGAGGTCGCGCAGCTTGAGCAGACAGGCGTCGTCGTCGTCCACGGCAAAGTGCGCCACACCACTCACCTGCGTGTGCGTCACCGCACCGCCCAGTGTCTCGCCGTCAATCACCTGGCCGGTGGCACCCTTCACGAGATTCGGACCGCCCAGGCCCATGAACGACGACCCCTTGACCATCACGATGAGGTCGGACAACGCGGGCAGATACGCGCCGCCGGCAATGCACTGCCCCATCACGGCGGCGAACTGCGGAATACGCAGATACCGCCGCATGATGGAGTTGTAATAGAAGATGCGGCTCGCGCCGTACTGCCCGGGGAACACGCCCCCCTGATACGGGAGATTCACGCCGGCCGAATCGACGAGATAGATGATCGGAATGCGGCAGCGCATCGCGACCTCCTGGGCCCGCAGGATCTTCGTGATCGTCTCCGGCCACCATGAGCCGGCTTTCACTGTAGCGTCGTTCGCGACGACAACCGTGGGCCGTCCGTGCACGATGCCCACGCCGGTCACCACACCGGCTCCTGGTGCCTGTCCATCGTACTTGTCGTACGCCACCAGCAGACCGAGCTCGATGAATCGCGCACCGGGGTCGCACAACTTCGTCACGCGTTCGCGCGCGGTGAGTTTTCCTTGAGCGTGCTGCTTCCGGATCTTGTCGGGTCCGCCGCCCGTCCGGAGGCGTTCCTCGAGCGCGCGGAGCTCGGCGCTCAGCTCGCGCAGGCGGGTCGTCACAAGCGGCTCAAGCTTCCTGGCGCGACCGCTCGGCGAACCAGTCCTGGATGTACTGCACCAGGTCGGACGTCTTGGTTCCCGGACCGAACAGCTTGCCGGTACCAAGCGCGTGCAACGCGTCCATGTCCTCCTTGGGAATGATGCCGCCCCCGGTGACGAGGATGTCGTCGCGGCCCTGCTCCTTGAGCAGGTCCAGTACGCGCGGAAACAGGGTCATGTGCGCGCCGCTGAGGATCGAAAGGCCGACCACATCGACGTCTTCCTGGACGGCGGCAGTCGCGATCATCTCCGGCGTCTGGTGCAGTCCCGTATAAATCACTTCCATGCCTGCGTCGCGGAGCGAGGCGGCAACGACCTTTGCCCCGCGGTCGTGGCCGTCGAGGCCCGGTTTGGCTACCAAAACGCGAATGGGTCGCATGGGTGGGCGGCTCTACGGCAGGTTTGGCGAAACAGCGTGGGCAGACCGAAGGATGCGGCCGCTAATACGTGCCAGATGCGAAAGTTAGTCTGCGCGTGGGCGGGGCGGCAACCGACTCACGACGCATTCGCACGGCGAGCGCGCGAATCTCGGCGAATCGGTCCCGGCCGGGACCGCGGGCGCGGCAGCTCGCGCTTTCGCGCCACGAGCAACATCTCACCGGAGCGCCGTGTCAGGGGACGATCGTGGAATCCGTCGTACGCCTCCTCCACAACCAGTCCCGCATCCAGGCAAAGGTCCGCGAGACGCGAGGCTGTATACAGGCGAATGCGGTGCTGCCGAGTCCCGCGTCCGGACGGGCCCTCCCACGCCGTGTCGATCGTGAGGAGCCCCGACAGCGGGTCGAACGACCGCTCGTGGCCAATCATCGTGCCGTCGTCAGACTTCCACCAGTCCCGCGAAAGAAACTTGGCCATCACCCCGTCGCGGCTGCCGCCGTGCCATACCAGCGTGCCACCCGGTTTGAGCACTCTCGCGAATTCCCTGATCACGTCCGCGTCGTCCGCCGCGTCGGTGAAGAAGCCGAACGAGGTGAACAAGTTCAGCACCGCATCGAATCGCGCCGTCCAGCGCATCGGCAACTTGCGCATGTCGCCCCGCGCGTACTTGAGCGTTGGTCCGGTTCCACGTTCGCGGGCGATGTCGATGAGGTGCTGCGAGTAGTCGAGGCCCTCTACTCTGAACCCCGCTTCCGCCAGCGGGTGAGCGTGCCGGCCCTGGCCGCACGGGACGTCGAGTACGCGCGAACGGGTGGGAAGCGCCAGGATGTCCACCAGGCGCGCGACCTCACGCCGATCGCGCCGTTCCCTGAAGATCGGTTGGTACTCCAGCAGATAGTGCGCGTCGAAATACGTGGCCCACCAGTCGGCGACGTTCGCTTGCTTCTGGTTCTTCAGAAAAACACCGGCTCGCGGTACGCGCCGAAGACATCCTCCAGCGCCCGACGGATCTCGAACAGCGTGCAATACGACCTGGCGCAGTCGAGAATGTGCGGGAACACGTTGTCCGTCCCGCGCGCGGCCTGGCGCAGCCTCTCCAACCGCTCGGTGCACAGGTCGTTGTCCCGCTCCGCGCGAACCTTCGCGAGGCGCGCGCGCTGTTCGCGATCCACCTCCGCTCCAATCTTCAACGTGGGAATGTCGAGCGCGTCGCCGTCCGAAACGAACTCGTTGACGCCGACGATCACGCGACGATGCTGCTCGATCTCCCATTGCTGCCGCGCGGCGGACTCGTGGATCTTCCGCTGGAACCAGCCCTGTTCCAGTCCCTGTACCACGCCGCCCTGCGTTTCGATCTCCGCGAACATCGCTTCGGCCTCGGCTTCCATCCGGTCCGTGAGCGCCTCGACGTAGTACGAGCCGCCCAGTGGATCCATGACGTTCGGCACGCCGGTTTCGAACGCCAACACCTGCTGGGTCCGCAGCGCCACCTGCACCGCCGCTTCCGTTGGTAGCGCGAGCGTTTCGTCCATGGAGTTCGTGTGCAGCGACTGCGTCCCGCCGAGCACGGCCGCGAGGGCCTGATAGGCGACCCGCACGACGTTGTTCATCGGTTGCTGCGCGGTGAGCGTCACGCCCGCCGTCTGGGAGTGGAACCGCATGAGCAACGACTTGGGGCTCTTCGCACCGTAGCGCTCCTTCATGTGCCGCGCCCAGATGCGGCGTGCCGCGCGCAACTTGGCGATCTCCTCGAAGAAATCGTTGTGGATGTCCCAGAAGAACGACAGCCTCGGCGCAAAGTCATCCACGTCAAGGCCCCTCGCGATACCGCGCTCCACGTAGGTGAAGCCGTCCGCGAGCGTGAAGGCCAGTTCCTGCGCGGCGGTCGCACCGGCTTCGCGGATATGGTAGCCCGAGATGGACACAGTGTTCCACTTCGGAGCGTGCGTCGCGCCCCACTCAAAGCAGTCCACGATCAAGCGGAGCGCAGGCTCGATGGGGAAGCACCAGGCGTGCTGCGCCATGTACTCCTTCAGGATGTCGTTCTGAATGGTGCCCTGAAGCTTGTCACTGCTCACACCCTGCCGTTCGGCGGCCGCGATATAGAACGCCCAGAGGATGATCGCGGGTCCGTTGATGGTCATGGATGTGGACACGTCACCCATCGGGATGCCGTCGAAAAGCACCTCCATGTCGGCAAGACTCGAAATCGCTACCCCCGTCTTGCCTACTTCGCCCTCGGACCGCGGGTGATCCGAGTCGTAGCCCATGAGCGTGGGGAAATCGAACGCGGTCGAGAGCCCGGTCTGTCCGTGCGCCAGCAGGAACTTGAAGCGCAAGTTTGTGTCGCGCGCGCTCCCGAACCCGGCGAACTGACGCATCGTCCACAGCTTGCCGCGATAACCTGTGGGATGAATGCCGCGCGTGAACGGATACACGCCTGGCACACCGAGCTTGTCGGCGTCGTGCTGGTCGACGTCGAGCGCCGTGTAGAGCGGCTCGACTTCCGATTCGGAATTCGCGAAGGTGATGTCGCGCCTGCGACCCCGGTCGTACGCCTGACGCCACGCGGCGACCTCCTCCCGGAGACGGGCAATTTCCGCCTGTTGTTCGGTGATGGTCTCCGACAGCTCTCGCATGAATGTCATCACGACGTCCCGGTCAGAAGGTTCGTGCTTCGGGCGAGGAGCTCGCTGGCGATCGAGAACGGAGTACTGACTCCGCTCTCCAGATCCGCCAAGCGCCCCTCCAGCCACTGGTTCGTTGCGGTGTCGGTCCACAATCGGCGGCGCACCTTGTCCTCCACTACCTCCACGACGCGCTCGCGAAGCCGCATGCGCCGGCGGTCGCGCAGCGTGCCGCTTGCCTCAAGATAGCCGAAGTGGCGATCGAACGCCTCGATGAGCGCGTCGGTCCCCTCGTCCTTCGCCGCTACGGTGCGCAGCACCGGAGGGGTCCACTGCTCCGATTCGAGCACGGCAGCTGCTGCCCGCACCTGTCTGGCACTGGTGTTCCGTGAGAGGTCAACGCCGTGATGCGCCGGCATGTTGCGCATTGCCGCGCCGCCGCGCATGCCCAGCATCACTTCCAGTTCATTTCGCAGGCGGTCGGCGCCGGGCCGATCGGCTTTGTTCACCGTAAAGATGTCCGCGATCTCCATCAGTCCGGCCTTGAGTGTCTGAATGGAGTCGCCGGACTCGGGCACCAGCACGACGAGATTCGTGTCCGCGGTACGCGCGACGTCCAGTTCGCTCTGGCCCACGCCCACGGTCTCGATGAGTATTCGATCGACGCCAAACGCATCCAGCACGTCGCACGTTTCGCGTGTCGCCGCGGACAATCCGCCCAATGATCCGCGCGTGGCCAGCGAGCGGATGTACACGCCGGGATCGAGTGCGATGTCCTCCATCCGGATCCGATCGCCAAGTAACGCTCCGCCCGTGAACGGCGAGGTTGGGTCGACCGCGATGATGCCGACCGTGAGCCCCCGCGCCCGAAATGCTCGCGTAATGCACGTCGCCAGCGTGCTCTTGCCGGCCCCCGGTGGGCCGGTGAGACCGATCCGGCGCGCGTGGCCAAGAAGCGGGTGCCACGTGGCAAGTAGCTCCTCGAACCCTGCGCGATGGTTTTCGACGATGCTGATGGCCCTGGCAAGGGCCGCCTTCTTTCCGGCGGCAAAGTCCGACAGCAGACGCTGGTGCGTGAAGGTGGTCATGAGGTCGCACCCTGCGCGGGCTCGTCATGTTCGTCACGGATGTCGCCCACCAGCTCTTCCAGCAGATCCTCCAGCGTGACCAGTCCCGCGGTGCGATGCTCCGCGTCCTGCACAATGGCCAGGTGCGATCGGGTGCGCAGCATGCGGAACAGCAGCTCGCTACACGGCGTGCTCTCGAGAGCCGTGGCGACCGGACGCAGTTTGGGCATCCGTTCGCCACGCAACTTGAGCACGTCGAACGCGTGCACCATCCCGACGACGTTATCCAGTGTCCCGTCATAGACCGGAACGCGGCTGAACGCCGATGTCGCGAACTCCTCCGCGAGTTGACGTGCACCGGCCGCCCGGCTCACGGCAAAGATGTCCTCACGAGGGATCATGACGCTGCCCAAGGTCTTCTCACCGAATTCCATGACGCCCGTGATGATCTCCATCTCCTGACGCTCCCCGACGCCTTCCAGTTCCCCCTCGCGCAGCAGGTCCTGAATGGCATCCCGGTCGTCCGACGGGCGCACTGTCCGCCGTCGCTCGAACGGGCGGGTCACCGCGCGTCCGGCGATCACGACCGGCGAGGCGATCACTGCGGCGGCTTCCAAGAGCGGCGAGAGCATCGACGCAACCTGCGGGGCGAACCGGCGTGCGACCGCCCGCGGCAGCAACTGGCCGAGTACGATCACGGCGACCGCGAACAGCGCGAGTGCCCACACCAGGGCCGTCAGGTCGTCGGCGTTATTGCTGGCGATCAGTTCCCCGCTCAACACGAGAATGAGCGCGACCGCGGCGCTCGCGGCGATGATGAGGCGTTGTGGCCGCTCGAGGTAGGCGACGGCTGCCCGTGAGCCGCGAAGGCGCTGTTCCACCCAGTGGCGGAGCCAGATGCGACTGACCGAGCGCATGGCCATCCCTCCCGCCGTCATGAGCGCCACCATCAGCACGGCCGCGATGAGCAGAATGTCGGTGGAGCTCATTCGACCGTGACCGGTCCGTGGGGCTTGACCCGCTCGAAATAAACACGCTCGATGGCTCGCCGCCGGACGCGTTCCACCACCATACGGTACGCGCCGATCGTCGCCGATTCACCGGCCAGCGGCACGCGCTCGAACGTCTCGTAGACCAGTCCCCCCACGGTGTTGACGTCGTCCCGCACGAAGTCCTGACCGAGCAGTTCGCTCAGCTCGTCGAGTGCCAGACGTCCGCTCACCCAGAAGCGGCCGCCGTGTTCCTGCTCCACTTCGGGTTCTTCGACGTCGTACTCGTCGTGGATCTCGCCGACGATCTCTTCCAAGATGTCCTCGATCGTGACAAGCCCCGCGGTACCGCCGAATTCGTCGCTGACGATTGCGATGTGCGCGTGGCTGGACTTGAAGTCACGCAGTTGCGCGTCGATCGGCTTGGAGGTTGGGATGAAGCGCGCCGCTCTCACCAGCGTTTGCCAGCCCAGCATTGGCTCGTCGTCGTCAATGATGAAAGGCAGTAGATCCTTGGCGTAGAGAATACCGGTCACGTTGTCGAGCGTTTCGTCGAACACCGGAAAGCGGGCGTGCTCACTGCTGCGCACGCGATCGACGGCCTCGCTCCACGGCGTCGTCTGCTCGATGCCAACAATGTCCACGCGGGGCACCATGACCTCTCGCACCGTCGTGTCCCCCAGCGAGAACACGCCGTTCAGGAGCGCCCGCTCCGCATGGGTCGCGTCCGCCTCCGCCGCCACGAC
>JANYIN010000146.1 GCA_025362035.1 Gemmatimonadaceae bacterium
ACTGCCCATCAGTACCGAGCGGAATGCGGCCACTCACATCGCCAAAGGTGCACCCGATGTGGAGGTGCGCCGCCGTGTCGCCGACGATAAGTCCGGCCGAGTCGCCGCCCCACTTCCCGATGGCCACGTTCCCGTCCGATAGCGGCAGGTTCGTCTCAGCGGAGGAGCAGCCAACTATTCCGATGGCGAGCACGCTGGTGGCCCGCAAACGTATGGACCGCGCGATGGCGAGACGATTCATTGGGTCACGAGGTGCGGGACTCGCTCAACCCTCGAGATGCTGAATGGGTCACATCACTCCCTCCGGTTGTCCCGGGCTCGGTAGCCGGCAATAAGGACCACCGCAGAATGAAGTACTGGACAGGAACAGCATCTGGACTGGCATCCAGCCTCCAGAAAGCCAAGAGAGTCTGTCCACTCGTTTTGGGACCCCGTATGCCATTCCAGGTACTGCAGTAGTCGAGTACTTCATTCTGCAGTGGAAGAGAGACCACCGCAAACCTGAGTACTGCAGTGGTCCAGTACTCCATCCTGCAGTGGCCGCGTCCGCCCCGTTTGTCAAACCCACGCCCGCAGTGTATTTCACCTCCAACGCCCCCCTCCGACAAGAGGTAGTCCATGAGCCCGGTCCATCAATTCGAAACGCCGTATGTCACGTCGGCCCTGGAATTCCCCGGCTATCGCGTCGTACGCACGCTCGGTGTCGTGCGCGGTATCACCGTGCGATCCCGCTCGGTGCTTGGGCGCATCGGCGTGGGGTTTCAGGCGTTTTTTGGTGGGAACATCACCTTGCTGGTAAACCTGTGCGAACAGGCACGCGCTGAGGCGTTCCAGATCATGGTCGCGCATGGCGCCGAGATGGGAGGTAATGCGATTGTCGCCATGCGATACGACGCCACGGAGTTGATGCCTGGCATTACCGAGGTGCTCGCATACGGCACCGCCGTCTACATCGAGCCGATCCAATAGTCGTCCCGCGCGCCGTTGCGCGCGCGGCTTCAGGCTGGAACAGGATGATGTGTTCCACTCGCTCCGGCACGCCTTTCCTACCCGCACCCGACTCCTCATGTCCAACTCATCCATCACCGGGGACGCCCTCGAGCGCCCGCCGGTGCCATCCACGCCGCCGTCGTCCTGGTGGGAGGATTACGTCGACATCTTCTATGCGCCGTCCGCAGTGTTCGCGCGCCGCGCGGAATCGGGCTTCTTCGTGCCGATGCTGATCATCACGCTGATCCTGGGGCTCATCGGCGTGGCGAACAGCGGTGTCATGCAGCCGATCATCGACGCAGAGTTCTCTCGCGCCACTGTCCTTGCGATGAAGAAGGATCCGCGCATCACCGCCGCGATGATGGACCAGACCCGCGCGTTCTCCGAGAAGTTCATCAAGTTGGGCGGGTTCATCTTTCCCCCCATCGGCATCTTCTTCACTGGCCTCGCGCTCTGGGTGGTGGGCAAGTTCGTGGATGCCCGACAGACCTTCGGCGCCGCCTTGATGGTGACGACCTATTCCTATATCGCGAAAGTCATCGAGGCCATCGCCGGCGGCGTGCAAGGACTGTTGATGGACCCGGCATCCCTCAACGGCCGATACAGCATCTCGCTGGGCATTGGGCGGTTCCTTGACCCGGATACCGCGAATCCGCTTGTCCTGGCGCTCGTGGGTCGGATTGACGTCTTCACGATCTGGCTCACGATCCTGCTGGCCATTGGCCTCTCCGTCACTGGGAAGATTCCACGCCAGCGCGCTGCGATCGCCGCCGTTCTCGTGTGGTTCCTCGGCGCGCTGCCGGGCCTGTTCGGCGCGTACCGGCAGATGTAGCGCTATCCGCCTGGGCGCTCCGGCGGCATGATGCGCTCGATGGTCCGCGGGCCGGGGCATCCGCCCCGGTGTACCACGCGCTGTACGTGGACACGAACGTCGGCCTGCTCGAACGCGTCGATGTGCTGCCCGCACACGCAGCAATGCGGGAAGAGGGCAAACGTGTCGCGCGCCAATTGCTCGAGAAGGGGGTCGTCGTAGCGACCCGAGATGGGCATTCCGAAGAAGTCCGTTGCCGAAGCGTTCATCGATGTCGCGGTCGCAGCCGACACTCATTAGACGATTGACCTTCGATCGCGGCACTCGTCATATGGGACCACACGTCGTGCCGAACGTGGTCATTACTTCGGAGCGCCAACAGAATGGCTGTGCCAGTCGTCTTCACCATTGTCGGACTGTTTGCGCAGTCCGGCGCCGCGGTTGTGACCGCCTTCGTTTTTGGCGGGCTGCAGCGGCGCTACTGGCGTCCATTCCTTCAGCACTGGACATGGAGCTGGAGCGCGCTCGCCGTTCACGCGGGGGCCGGGGCGAGCGCCGTTGCGCTCGCCGCATGGTATCCCATCGATGCGCCGGTGCGCTTTGCACTCGCGCTCGTCGCTGGCATCGCCGGCTATCTCCAGATCGCGTGGCTTCTGCTGGGCACCGCGGAGCTGAGTCGGGGCCGGTCTTTTCCCGAGCGGTGGACATCGCGGCTGGTGGCCGTGGTTGCCCTGCTCGGCGCGGTGCTCGTGATTGCGTACTCGTGGGACCCAAGCCGGACCGAACTGCTGTTCGTGCTGCGCGTGAGCGTTCGTCGGTTTGCCGTGGGCATCGCATTCGTCGCCGGCGGACTCGCCATCCGTCGCGCGCCGCTCATCGCCCGCGGCGTCGGCCGGCGCGTCGTCATGGCGGCGTTCTTCGGGCTGGCGGCGCAGCAACTGCACTTTCTCCTGCTCTCCACCACGCCCCAACTCCGTCGCCAGCTGTCGTTCTACCTCGCCAGCCTCGGGTTGGTCGACGTGGTGCTGTACTTCGCACTGGCCATTGGCCTGGTCATCTGGCTGCTGGAAGAGGAGCGGCAGGCGGCCATGGACGCCGCGCAGAAGATCGAGCAGATCGCGTATCACGATTCGCTCACCGGGCTTCCGAACCGACAACTCTTTCTCAATCAGCTGGGCATGGCGCTGCACCATGCACGCCGCGGGAATCACATGATTGCGGTGTTGTTCCTCGATCTCGACCGCTTCAAGGTCGTGAACGATTCGCTCGGTCACGCAGCAGGCGATGCGCTGCTCCAGACCATCGCCGAGCGACTCACGCACACCATACGCGCCGAGGATTCAGTCACTCGGCTCGGGGGCGATGAGTTTGCCGTGCTGGCCATGGAGGTTCACGCGCCGGCCGACGCCGCGCTGCTGGCTGAGCGGATCATCGCCGCCGTCAAGCGGCCCATCGTTGTGGACGGGCAGGAACTGTTCGTCACGACCAGCCTCGGCATCAGCCTCTACCCGCTGGATGCGGACACACCCGAAGACCTGCTCAAGACCGCTGACGCCGCGATGTACAAAGCGAAGGCGCAGGGTCGCGACATTGCGGAGCGCTACCAGCCCGAAGTCGGTGTCGCCGCACTGGAACAGCTCGGCCTCGAAAGCAACCTGCAGCGGGCGCTGGAGCACGATCAACTCGTGCTCCACTATCAGCCGATCGTGAGCTCGGCCAGCGGCCTGATCACCGGTGTGGAAGCGCTGCTGCGCTGGAACCATCCGAAGCGCGGACTGATCATGCCCGCCGAGTTCATCCCGCTGGCGGAAGCCACCGGTGCCATCGTCCCGATGGGTAGCTGGGTGTTGCGAACGGCGTGCGAGCAGGTGCAGGAATGGCGGTCAAGGGGACAGACCCAGCTTCGCGCGGCAGTAAACCTGTCCGTCCGACAGCTGCAGCACGGCGATCTGTGCAGCCACGTCGAACACATTCTCGCGGAAACGGGATTGCCGGCGGAATTTCTGGAGCTCGAAATCACCGAGAGTATCGCGATGCGATCCCACGGCCGCGCGGTGGACAACCTCCGCGCGCTCAAGGGCATGGGTGTCCGGGTGTCCATCGACGATCTGGGCACGGGCTATTCGTCGTTGAGTGCGCTGCGCCTGTTTCCGATCGACTCCTTGAAGATCGACCGCAGCTTTGTGCAGGGCGTCCCCGGAAGCACGGATGACAGCGCGATTGCCGCTGCCGTAATCACACTGGGCCTCACGCTTGGCGTGAACGTCATCGCCGAAGGCATCGAACGTCCCGAACAGCTCGCCTTTTTCGTCGAGCAGCGGTGCGCCGAATGGCAGGGTTACCTGCTTGTGCGGCCCGTCACGGCACAGGCATGCGAGGAGCTGCTATTCTGCCCCGCGGGTATGGCGGCCCGCCTGCCGTCCGCGTCAAGGGCGGTGGCGTGACGAGGTGTGCGCTCCATCGGTGAAGATCGATGCCCATCCGTCCGACCGTGGGAAGCGCCCTGTGGGCGCTGCTTAACAGTTCGGCGGTGGGTACAGTCCACCGTTCGTGTCTAGACTCAAGTAGAATGCATGTAGCCTCCCTCCGCCGTTTCGCTCGCGGTCCCGCACAAAACCCCGGAATTACTCCGCGAATGCCTGTTCGTTTACGACGCGCGCTCCTGCCCGCGGTGATGCTCTCCGTTGTCGCGCTCGGTGCGTGCAGTGATTCCACGGCTGCCCCCACATCGAGCGACCCCATCGGCACGCCCTCCGGTCCCCTCAACGTTGGGGACGTCGTGTCGCGCAACGTGAACAGCATCGACCCATGCAACAATCCGACCTTCCACGCCGTGAAGGTCGTGGCCATCGGCACGCACGCCATGATCCTGAATGACACGCTGAACCCGAAAAACGGCTTCACCACCGCAGACTTTCAGCGCGTCGCCGCCCGATTCGACACACTCGTGTATCCGCTGGACGTCGGCAACTTTGGCGACCCCACCGACATCGACAAGAACGGTCATATCGGCATCATCTTCACGCGCGCCGTCAACGAGTTGACGCCGCAGAGGTCCACGCAGTACGTGGGTGGCTTCACCTTCTCGCGCGATCTCTTTCCCACGGTCGCCACCACGCGCGCGTCGGCGTGCGCGGGCAGCAACCAGGGCGAGTACTTCTACCTGCTCACACCCGATCCCGCGGGTGAAGTGAACGGAAACGTCCGCACGGCGGGCTTCGTCGATTCGGTCACCACCGGCGTACTGGCGCACGAATTCCAGCACCTCATCAATGCATCGCGCCGCCTGTACGTCAACAACACGGTGGCGTTCGAGGCGAAGTGGCTGGACGAAGGGCTCGCGCATATCGCCGAGGAACTGCTGTTCTATACGGAGAGCGGCTTGTCGCCGCGAATGAATCTGGACCTCAACGCTATCCGCGCGTCGTCCACGACGATCGCAGCATACAACGCCGCCATGTCGGGTAATCAGGGACGCTATCGCAGCTATCTCAGCTCGCCTCCCACGAGTTCGCCGTATGCGGCCAACGATTCGCTCTCCACGCGTGGCGCCATCTGGTCGCTGCTTCGCTATTCGGTGGACCGCCTGAACGCCGCAGACGGATTCACAGCGGGTCCGGGCCAGACGCTGTCCGGATCAGGGAGCGTCACGCTCACGCCGGGCGCCACCATCGGCGACTACTCGCTGACGGTGGTAAACACCACACTGGAGAGCACGGCGTCCATTGCCTATACCCTGAGCACCGCTGTCGGTCCGTCGAGCAGCGTACTACCGGGGTCCGCTCCCAGGACCCCTGACGCCGTGCCCATGCTGCGGGTAGCCGAGACGTCCGAACACGGTGTGCTGCAAGCGGACGCGGAGTTCGAAGGGCGCATGCGCTCACGTGAACGAGCCGTGCTCACGCCTTTGATGTCGTCGGCGCGAGCGTGGTATGCCACGCGGAACGTGCCTGCGCCCGCCACCGTCAGGCGCAGTCTGGCCCGCTCGGTATCGTCGCCGGCGGACGCGGACGCGGCGCTCTGGTTCCGGCTGGTCAACAGCCCGGACACGGGTACGAAGAATCTCCAGACCCTCGTGGGCGGAAATCTCGCGGCATTCGTGCGCGATTGGTCGGTCTCCCACGCTGTGGACGACGTTGCGGCTCCCAGGACGGAGTACCAGCAGCGCAGCTGGAACTATCACAGCATCTATCCCTATTTCGGCAGCGGGTATCCGCTGAGGATACTGACGTTGCCCACCACCACCACCATCAGGAGCGCCGCCGTCGCGGGCGGGGCGGGGTTCTACTCTGTCACCGTCCCCGCGAACGGCTCCGTGACCGTCTCGCTTAGCGCGCCCGCCGGCGCGCAGAGTTCCAACTTGCAACTCATCGCCGTTCGGACGCGCTGATGATCAAGTCATCGCGAGTGGCGCGTGCCGCGCTGGTGGCCACGGTGTCGTCAGTCGTGGCATGCGGGTCTGATTCAGCCACGGGGTCGAAGGGTGGTGTTCCCGCACGGGTCGACGTCGTCACGGCGCCCGCGGCGCGAGCGGCGGCTGGTACGTCCGCCGGCGCCTTTGCGATCCGCGTCCTCGATGCCGCGGGCGCGCCCGTGCCTGGCGTTGGCGTGACCTTCACCGTTATTGGCCCCGCTACGCTGGCGCCTCCAACGGCGTTGACCGACGCCGCGGGTACGGCCTCCAGTCAAGTGACGCTCGGAACCATCGCCGGCGTTTCCACCGTGCGCGCCGCCGCCAGCGGCGTCGCCGCTGCCGCCACCGCGCAGGTGACCGCTGTTGCCGGACCCGTGCTCAGCATCGCCGTGTCGCCGAAAACGATGCGATTTCTATCGGTCGGCGATACGGGCCGAGTGACGTCCGTGGCCCAGGACCAGTACGGCAATGTCGCACCGCCCTCTTCGCTCACGTTCACGTCGCTCGATCCGACGCTCGTGAGCGTGGATTCGACGGGACTCGTGCGTGTGCTCCGGCTCAGCGGAATAACACTGGTCATCACCGCGTCGGCCGGTAAAGCGGACACCACCGTCGTCACGGTGCTGGCCGCTGGCGCGTCGCAGTGCACCGGTCTCGCGACGGCGATCACGATGGCCGTGGGGGAGACACGTACGTTCAGCGGCGTCCAGTATGGATGCCTCTCCGGTACCGCCTCCGGTGCCGAGTTCGAGGTGACGATGTTCAATAGTGCCACCGATCAGATCAACTCGATCAGCGCATCAGTCACCGGCAGCGGACTGGGAGCCGTGCCGGCGCTGTTCAACTTGCAGCCCAGCGGTGTGTCGCTGCTTCGGTCGGCCGTGGGCGGACCGGTGCGATCCTCCACCCCCACGCTCGACGAAACGTTCCACCTCCGGCTGCTGCGCCAGGCGACGACATTCTTCCATGGCCGCGCCGCGCGAGCTCGCAGCGCACTGTCCGCGCGCTTCAGCGTCAGCAAGTCCGTGGTCGGCGTGCCGCAGTCGCCATCCTACGCCGCCATTCCGTCCACGATCAGCGTGGGCGACCTCATCACGCTCAACGTCGCCCCCAACTTCTGCACCGCGCCCACCAACCACGCGCTACGAGTCGGGGCTATCGGCAGCAGGTCCATCGTGCTCGCCGACACGCTCAATCCTGCCAACGGATTCGTCACGGCGGATTATCAGCGGTTCGCCGCGCGCTTCGACACCCTGGTGTATCCGCTCGATGTTGGCGCGTTCGGCACGCCATCCGACATCGACGCGAATGGCAAGGTCGCGATCATCTTCACGCGCGCCGTGAACGAACTGACGCCCGCCAACTCCCACTCCTTCGTGGGCGGCTTCTTCAATCCGCGCGATCTGTACCAACAAAAGGGTGCGACGTCGGCCGACGACTGTCCCGGAAGCAATGCGGGCGAGATGTTGTACCTGCTTGCGCCCGACCCAGCGGGTGTGGTGAACAACAACACGCACACACTCGGCTTCGTGGACAGCCTCACCACCGGCACCATCGCGCACGAGATGCAGCATCTCATCAATGCGTCACGCCGCCTGTACGTGAACAACGCGCCGATCGGCAACGAATCGGAGGCGGTGTGGCTCAACGAAGGGCTGAGCCACATTGCCGAAGAGCTGCTCTACTACCGCGAAAGCGGACTGGCGCCGCGGAGCAACCTCTCGGATTCCACCATCCGGATCGTCAACGCGCCCACGTATCCGCTGTGGAAGGACGACGCCGCCAACAACTTCACGCGATTCCAGGAATACCTCATCAGTCCCGGAGCCAACTCACCGTACGCGAATGACGACCAGCTCGCGACACGCGGTGCCACCTGGTCATTCCTTCGCTACGCGGTGGATCGCCTCAACACCGCCGATACGGTCGTCTGGCGCAAGTTCGACAACTCCGTCACCACCGGACTCGCCACGCTCACGAGTGTCCTGGGCACTGATCCCACGCCGTTCTTTCGAGATTGGACCGTAGCCAACTTCATGGATGACTTCGGCGTGGCCAGCGATCCCAACTTCCAGCAGCCGAGTTGGAATTTCCGGAACATCCTGACGGTCACCTTCCTTCGCAACGCGTTCTATCCGCTTCGCGTCACGGGCTTGTCGGACAACATCAAGACCGACTTCTCCATTCGTGGCGGATCGGCCAGCTATGCACGCTTCTCGGTGCCGGCGGTACGCGACGCGCTCATCACGTTCAGTTCCGGCGGCGGGCTTCCCGCCGCGCCGATGCAATTCGTGGTGGTGCGGACCAGGTAGCGGCAGGTCTGCTTCCGCGCGCGGTGCTCCGCGTCCACATTGATGGCGTGAGTGAATCCGATCCCATCTGGACGCCGAGCGCCGCACAGATCGCGGCCGCCAACGTCACCAGGTTCATTCGTGACGCCGTGCAGCCGCTCGGCGGTTCGGCCGCAGCAGTACATGACAGCCCCTCGCTGTACGAATGGTCCATTCGCGATCCGGAGCGGTTCTGGTCCGCGGTCTGGAGTTTCTGCGATGTCGTTGCCAGCCCGCGTCCCGGTCGCCACCCGTGGGACAGGGTACTGGTCGGCGGCGAGCGCATGGCGCCCCGGGATCCAGAACGTGGACCACAGTGGTTCACGGGCGCCGAGCTGAACTTCGCTGAAAATCTGCTCCGATGCAGTGCCGATGGAGGAAGTGAACAGCGTGAAGCGCTGGTGCTCTGGACGGAGCAGGGTCTCTCACGACGCGTGACCTACGCGGCGCTCGCGCGCGCTGTCGCATGCTTCGCCGAGTTTCTGCGACGTGCCGGCGTCCGATCGGGCGATCGCGTTGCCGCGTTCCTGCCCAACATCCCCGAGGCGGTGATCGCGATGCTGGCCACGGCCTCGATCGGAGCCGTGTGGTCTTCATGCTCGCCCGACTTCGGACCGCTCGGTGTGATCGACCGGTTCGGTCAGATCGCCCCCAAGGTGCTCGTGATCGCCGATGGCTACCGCTACGGCGGCAAGACGATCGACTCGCTCCCTCGCGTCCGCGCGTTCCTCCCCGAGCTGCCGAGCGTCGCGCGGGTCGTCGTCGTGCCGCACCTTTCGGGGCCGGCGAAGGATCGTTCGCCGGAACTCGAGGATGCACGCGCGCTCGGATGGGCAGACGCGCTGCGCGGCGGCGAGGGTGCGCCGCTCCGATTCGAACGGCTTCCGTTCGATCATCCGCTGTACATCATGTATTCATCGGGCACTACCGGTCTGCCCAAGTGCATGGTGCACGGCGCCGGCGGCACGCTGCTCCAGCACCTCAAAGAGCTCGTCCTGCACACCGACCTCTCCGCGGGCGACCGGATCTTCTACTTCACCACCTGTGGGTGGATGATGTGGAACTGGCTGGTCTCGTCATTGGCCGTCGGCGCAACCGTGATGCTGTACGACGGCGCGCCCATTCTTCGCGGCCGCAACGTACTGTGGGACATGGCCGCGGCTGAACGCGTGAGCGTCTTCGGCACGAGCGCGAGGTGGTTGGCACTCACCGAAAAGGAGGGCGCCACGCCGGCGGCGACGCACGATCTTTCCGCGCTGCGGGCGATCCTGTCCACCGGCAGTCCGCTCGCGGCCCACAGTTTCGACTATGTGTACACGCGCGTGAAGCCGGACGTGCGGTTGAGCAGTATCTCCGGCGGCACCGACATCCTGTCCTGCTTCGCGCTCGGCGATCCCACGCTGCCGGTCTATCGCGGCGAGCTGCAGACGCGCGGATTCGGGATGAACGTGCAGGTCTGGAACGACACCGGTCACCCTGTGGTTGGCGAGCCCGGTGAACTGGTCTGCACGGCGCCGTTCCCGAGCATGCCCGTGTACTTCTGGAACGATGGGGATGGCGCCAAGTATCACGCGGCGTATTTCGACACGTACCCCGGCGTATGGCGTCATGGCGATTGGGCTGAGCTAACCGAGCGCGGCGGCCTCCTCATTCATGGTCGCAGCGATGCCACGTTGAACCCTGGTGGCGTGCGCATCGGCACGGCGGAGATCTATCGGCAGGTCGATCAGTTGCCCGAAGTGTTGGAGAGCCTGGTCATCGGCCAGCAGTACTCCGACAAGCGCGGCGCAGATGTGCGCGTCGTGCTCTTCGTGCGCCTGCAGCCCGGCGTCGTACTCGATGACGCCTTGCGCGCTCGACTCAAGCAGCGCATACGTGACAACGCCACACCGCACCACGTTCCAAAAAAAATCGTGCAGGTCGCCGACATTCCGCGCACCATCAGCGGAAAGATCACCGAAATCGCCGTGCGCGACGTCATTCACGGTCGGACAGTCAGGAACGTGGATGCGCTGGCGAATCCCGAGTCCCTCGAATTGTTTCGGAATCTGCCCGACTTGAATGATTGAGGATGACCTCGACAGCGCTCCCCTATGGTGCCGAATGGTGGAGTGTTAGGTTCCGCTCATGCCACTCGTTCATTCGGCACTCAACGTCCCGTCGGTTTCGTGCCTGTCAGAACCCCTGGTCATCGACGCTGAATTGACGTGACTGCGACGTCGTTCACCGTCAGGGCGCCCGAGCCCACTGTTCTTCGCCCACTCGACACCGCGGTGCTATGCCCAGACCTCGGCACGTTCGAGACCCCCGGTGTGTGGGTGTACCGATATGTCGACCCGTCAACGGGCTGGCGCCTCAGCATCGCCACGTGCGCCGAGCCGCATTCCGGACAGCTGTCACTCGGCGGTTTTCGCATCGCGCCCGAGGATCGCACCTCGTCTCCCTCGTTCGACAGCGATCGCGAAGCGATCGGTCTGGCTATCGGCATGGAAGAGAAGGTATTCTGGTCGCGCCTCATCGG
Source organism: Gemmatimonadaceae bacterium (assembly GCA_025362035.1). Lineage (GTDB taxonomy): Bacteria > Gemmatimonadota > Gemmatimonadetes > Gemmatimonadales > Gemmatimonadaceae > AG11. The sequence goes on from JANYIN010000146.1 coordinate 11,067, forward strand.
CATCGGCGGCCCGCTCGCCCTCCGTGACGCGAATCGGGTCGTGGGCGGGAAGTGCGTGCTGCATCCCACACCCGACGCGCGCATCGGGCAACGCCGTGATCGGGACATGCTGGAGTTTGCCATCGCGTGTTTCCAGGACGCCGAGGAGCGTGGCGGATTCTGCATCACGACCGGCCAGGATCTCGGACACGGCATCATGGCCGACGGGCGCACGAGTTCGCTCGAATATCTGAATGCCCGTTTCAATGGCAGCGTCGTGGCGGATACGTCCAAGCCGACCGGAGAGGGCAACTTTTACGTGCTCGCGGGGATGCTCCGCGGCATGGACATTCCGGTCGAGCGCGCCACGGTGGGACTCATCGGCTGCGGCAACGTTGGCATGCACGTCCTCAAGCGGCTGCACGAGCGGGGGACGGCATTGCTCGCGCTCGATCCCAGCGCGCAGCGCCGCGAGGACATTGCAGCGATGGGCATTCCGGTGTTCGCGCCGGATGAGCGGGGTGAGTTGCTACGTAGGCCACTCGATGCGATCGTCGTGAACGCGTCGGGCGGTTCGCTCGAGCCGGATGCTGTTGCGGCAATCGCGCTGAATGACCGCCTGCGTGTTGTATGCGGATCGGAAAACCTTGTGATGGCTGATCATGCCGCGGGCTCGGAAGCGCTGCGGTTCGCTCGAAAGGCGTACGCGCCAACCGCGCTCGGCGGCATGATGGGATTCCTCACGGCGGTGGAGGAATACCTCGCCCGCATGGACGGCGTGCCATTCGAGATGGCCACCATGTTCGACGCGGCCAAGCGCTTGGAACTGTCGGCGTATGCCGCCACTCGACATCTACGCGATCAGGACTACGCGATTGGGTTCGAGTCCGCCATGAAAGCGGTATGCCGCGTGGCGTGAGTCGGAACGGGGACAGATCGCGATACTTCCGTGCGCGGCCATCCGCGACACGGCGCCGTTGATCCGCGTGCCTCCGAGGCTTCCGTCATCGCCCCTTGAACTTCGCGATGGCCGATCGCGTGAATTCGGATAGCACGAGCGTGCCGCTCATCTTCGCTCGTTGCGCCAGGAGCGCCTCCCAATCCTCGGTGCCGGACCACGACACCTTCTTCATCAGCGTCATGGCGTCGGGATTCGACGCCGACAGAGTGCCCGCCAGTCCGTTGATGGCCGCGTCCATGGTGGCGATGTCGTCGAACACCCTCGCGTAGAGTCCGTGCCGTTCCCCCCATTCGGCGTCTCGCCAATCGGCGTCCACCGACATGGCCAGGAACGGCCCCTTGCCGATGCGGCGCGCGATGACCGGGCCCACGACGAACGGACCGATCCCCACGGCAAGCTCGCTGAGTTTCGCGGAGGCGCCGCGCACGGCAAACGAGTAGTCGCCGGCGGCAGCGATCCCCACACCTCCCCCGGCTGTCCGACCGTGCACGCGCACCAGCACGAACTTCGGCGCGCGGATCATCGCGAGCACCACTCTCGCGAACCCGCTGAAGAACGCTTCGCCGGACGTCGCGTCGCTGATTGCGACGAGTTCATCGAACGAGGCGCCCGCGCAGAACGCTCCGGTACCCTCGCTCCGCAGCAGGATTACACGCGCTGCCTGATCCCGGCCCAGCCAGCCGATCGCGTCCGCGAGGTGGTGCAGCAGCCCACCGGGCAGGGAATTTCCCTTCGGGTGAGAGAATCGAATGGTGCCGATTCCATCGGCAATGGTGACGGACACGTCACCACCGGCAACGGCGGTTCCCTGTGTCGCTGGCCGCGTAAGCATGATGCCAAGATACACCGGCGGCGGGTCGTCCGTCGATTGTCCGTTGTCGCGTGCCCGGTGTAGATTTCTTCATGCCTCAGACGCGCGCCCCTGGCTCCACCGAAGATCCCGCCATGACTGCCGCCTTCGAGGCGCGCATCGCCGCGGGTGAGAGTATCGAGCCCAAGGACTGGATGCCCGAGCGGTACCGCCGCCAGCTCGTGCGCATGATGTCGCAACACGCGCATTCCGAGGTCGTCGGCATGTTGCCCGAAGCCAACTGGATCACGCGCGCACCGTCGTTGCGCCGCAAGGTGGGGCTGCTCGCCAAGGTGCAGGACGAAGCGGGGCATGGCTTGTACATCTATTGTGGCGCCGAAACCCTGGGCGTCGACCGCGCCGAGCTCGTCCAGCAATTGCTCGATGGTCGTGCAAAATACTCGAGCATCTTCAATTATCCGACCTTGTCCTGGGCCGACATCGGTGTCATCGGCTGGCTCGTGGATGGCGCGGCGATCGTGAATCAGACGGTGCTCGCGAAGGCGTCCTACGGCCCCTATGCGCGGGCCATGATACGCATCTGCAAGGAGGAGAACTTCCACAAGCGTCAGGGATACGAAATCGTTTCCACGCTCGCGGCGGGCACTCCGGCGCAAAAAGCAATGGTACAGGATGCGGTCAATCGGTGGTGGTGGCCCTCGCTCATGATGTTCGGACCGAGTGATACGGAGTCGCCGAATTCGGCGGAACTGTTACGGTGGAAGGTGAAGCGGAAATCGAACGATGAGCTCCGCCAGCGGTTCGTGAATCTGACCGTGCCGCAGGCCATTGCCGTTGCGCTGACGTTGCCCGATCCGGCCCTGCGCCATGACGAGGCTACCGACGCCTGGATCTCGGGACCCATCGATTGGGACGAATTCCACGAAGTGGTGCGCGGTAACGGACCGTGCAATCGCGAGCGTCTCCAGGCGCGCCGCGCGGCGCATGACGAAGGCACGTGGGTGCGGGAGGCGGCCAGCGCGTATGCGGCCAGGCAGCGGGCGAAGCAGGCCACCGCGGCGGCGTAGCGCATGACCGGCACGATGACGAACGCCGACCGCGAAGCCGCGGAACAGGTGCGCGATCTCCCCGGCGGCGATTGGCCGCTGTGGGAGGTGTTCACGCAGAGTGGGCAGGGAGCCCCACACGAGCACGCGGGGTCACTGCACGCCGCCGACGCCGAACAAGCACTGCAAAATGCGCGCGATGTCTACGCTCGGCGCGGGGGCGTGATCTCGCTGTGGGTCGTTCCCTCTGGCGCAATCACCGCGTCCAGTCCTGGCGAAAGCGGTCCGTTCTTCGATCCCGGCGCCGACAAGGCCTATCGGCATCCTCAGTTCTACAAGGTGCCGCGGGGCGTACGCGGGTTATGACCGCACCGTCTGTGGTTCCCGCGCCTCCTGAAGCACCGAACGCCCTGTTCGAGTTGCTGCAGCGGCTCGGCGACGACCGCTTGGTGCTCGGTCACCGCCTGAGCGAGTGGTGTGGTCACGGGCCCATCCTCGAAGAAGACATCGCGCTCGCGAACATCGCCCTCGATCTCATCGGGGAGGCAACAATGCTCCTGCGGCTCGCCGGCCAGGTCGAAGGCCAGGGGCGCGACGAAGACGCGCTCGCGTATCTGCGCGAAGCCGTTGACTTTCGCAACTGCCGGATGGTGGAGTTGCCCAACGGCGACTTCGGGTTCACCATTGCGCGACAGTTCCTCTTCGACGTCTACTCCGTGGTGCTGCTCGACGCGCTGACGCATAGCGCACATGAGGAACTCGCCGCCATTGCGGCCAAGGCACTGAAGGAAGCCCGGTACCACGTGCGTCACAGTGGCGACTGGATGCTCAAGCTCGGTGACGGCACAGAGGAGAGCCACCGCCGCGTCCAGCGCGCGCTCGACGAGCTCTGGCGCTTCACGCCGGAACTGTTCGCCACGGACGACATCGACCACGCCATGCGCCAGGCGAATATCGCTCCGGATCTCGGCGTGCTGCATGAGCAATGGGAGGCGCTCGTGCGCGATGTGATCGACCGCGCCACGCTCACGCTCCCGCACGACGTGCCAAGCGCACCCGGCGTCCGCGGTGGCCGACAAGGCTTCCACACCGAGCACCTGGGCCACCTGCTGGCGGAGATGCAGATCGTGGCCCGGTCCCATCCAGGGGCCAAGTGGTAGCACACCTCCGGGCGACGATCCCGTCGCGGGACGAAATCCTCGCGATCCTCGATGACGTGAAGGACCCCGAGGTTCCCGCGTTGAGCGTGCGCGACCTCGGCATCGTGCGCGACGTGGAGATCGATGCGGCCGGTGCGGTGACCGTGACGGTGACGCCCACGTACTCCGGCTGTCCCGCCATCACCGTGATCGAGCGCGACATTACCGACGCCATCCAGGCGCGCGGCTTCTCGCCCGTGCACGTGAAAACCGCGCTGGCGCCCGCGTGGACCACCGACTGGATGTCCGCGCAGGCGCGCGCGCGACTCAAGGCTTACGGCATTGCGCCGCCCGAGCGCGCGGAATCGGGTAGATTAGTGCAACTCATGCGCTCGCGTGCGGCCGTGCAGTGTCCGCACTGCGATTCGCACGAAACGGAAATCCGCAGCGAGTTCGGCACCACGGCGTGCAAGTCGCTGTGCTGGTGCCGCAGTTGCCGGCAGCCCTTCGAGGAATTCAAGGCGATCTAAAGGACGGACGCAGGGTGTCGTCCCGGGCGCAGGCGTGCAGGAATTAAAGCCACTGCAGAATGAAGTACGATACTGTCGTTGTCCCGTACTCACGTCCGCAGCGAAAACTGCCACGGCAGAATGAAGTACTGGATTGAACCAGGTATCTGGACTGGCGTCCAACCTCCCCAAAAGCCTGGAGAGAATTCTCTCCACTCGTTTTAGGAGCCGGTATGCCACTCCAGATACTGCAGTAATCCAGTACTTCATTCTGCAGTGGAAACCAGCCATGTGTGCCCGCCACCTACACTGTCTTCTCCTTCCACCCCCCTCGTCGAAAGAGCACCGCGCTCACCACCGCGAGCGAGCTGAATGCCGCCGTCGCCGCATAGAAAACCCCCTGCGGACCCAGCCCGAACACGTGCGCCAGGAGCCAGGCCAGTGGGATCTCGAATGCCCAGAATACTCCGAGATTGATCAACGTGGGCGTGCGGGTGTCGCCCGCGCCGTTGAATGACTGCGTGAGGACCATGCCGTACGCGTAGAACATGAACCCGCACGCCACCGTGCGGAGGGTGGCCGTACCGTATGCTGCCACCGCTGCGTCCGGCGTGAACAGTGACACGACCTGCCGCGCATAGATCACGAACGCCAGGCCCACCAGTCCCAGAAAGACGGCGCTGTACTTGCCCGCCGTCCAGACCGCCGCCTCCGCGCGCGCGGGCTTGCGCGCACCAAGCGCCTGGCCCACCATCGTCGCTGCCGCATTCGCGAGACCATAAGACGGCAGCAGCGCGAAAATCACGATGCGCATGCCGATGGTGTAACCCGCCAGCGCGTCACTGCCGAAACCCGCCAGGATGCGCACCAGCCCGATCCAGCTCGCCATTCCGATGAACACCTGAAACGTCGCGGCCGACGACAGGCGCAGCACGCGTGCGATGAGCGCGGGGTCGAGCGCGAAGTGCTCGCGGCGAATCCTGATGCGCGAATTGCCGGTGAACAGACGGCTCATGGCGAAGAGTGCTCCGCTGCTGCGGCCGATCGTCGTGGCGAGCGCCGCCCCCACGATGCCCATCCGCGGAAACGGCCCCCAGCCGAATACCAGCGTCGGTGCGAGCACGATGTTGATCGCGTTCGCCAGCCACAACACGCGCATCGCGATGGCCGCGTCGCCCGCGCTACGGAACACGGCATTCACCAGAAACAACATCACCACGCTGGCGCAGCAGCCGAGCATGATGCGCGTGAACAGGGTGTTGCGGAGCACGCCGGCCGACGCGCCCATCACGCTCAACAACTGCGGCGCGAACACGGCGCCGATCGCCCCGAGCGCCACGGCCATACAAAATCCGAACAGGAGCACCTGCGCCGCCGTATGCGCTGCCCCGTCGGCGTCCTTCTCGCCGATGCGCCGTGAGATCATCGCGCCCGCGCCGATGCTCACGCCCATGGCGAGCGCATAGATCAGCGTCATGAACGACTCCGTCAGGCCCACGGTGGCCACGGCGTCCGAGCCCAGGTGCGCCACGACAAAAACGTCCACCACGGCGAAGATGCTTTCCATCACCATCTCCAGCACCATCGGCACGGCGAGGATGAAGATGGACCGCCCAATCGGCCCTTCGGTGAAGTCGCGACCGTGCGCGCCGGCGAGTGCCTCGCGAATGGCCGCCCAGACCGACGGCGGGGATTGCCCTTGTGAACTGACTGTGTCCGAACTCGTACTCATTGGATACGCATCCTGGGTGTCGCGCGCCCCTGAGGCTCACGAAGTTGAAAATCAGATCGCCCCGTCCGCGGGGCTGCGCAGACGAGGCGAAGGATTCGCTTCAGGCCGATGGCGATGGGGCTCGCTACATCGGACCGATGTCTGCGCTGTCGGTGAAGTCGGTCACGCGCACGCCGGTACCGAACCGCAAGCGGTTGGACGGGCGGGCCAACGTGCTGACTGAGACAGGCAAGGCCATCGGGTTGCTCCAGGGAAGGAGGAGTGGGCACCCCGATTCTAGGGGGGTCCGTGCGGTCCGTCAAGTCGTGGCGTCATGTGCGCAAGAGCGTCCCGATACGGGCGGCGATACGGGCCGCATCGGGCAGCACAGCGTCCAGTAGGACGGGGTGGTACGGCATGGGCACGTCCTCCACGGTCAGGCGCTCCACGGGCGCATCGAGATGCCAAAAGGCCTCGCGCGCGAGCACGGCCGCGATCTCGGCGCCGAATCCCGCCGTCAGCGTGTCCTCGTGCACGATGAGACACTTGCCCGTCCGCCGCACCGATGCCAGCACCGCCTCCCGATCCCACGGCATGATCGTGCGAAGGTCGAGCAGGTCCACGTCGCCGCTGAATTGCTCCGATGCCTCGACGCAGCGGTGCACCATCGCTCCCCATGTCACGACCGTCACGCCGTCGCCGTCGCGCAGCACGTTCGCGCGACCGAACGGAAGGACGTAGTCGTCACCGGGATAGCGCGCGCTGCCGTCGCTGGTCATGAGCAGGGAACGGTGCTCGAAAAAGATCGTGGGGTTGCCGCAGCGCATCGCGGCGCGAAGCAGGCCCACGGCATCCGCCGCGTTGGACGGGATCGCCACCTGCCATCCCAGCGCGTGCGCCCACGTCACCTCGCCGGAAAGCGAATGCCATGGATCACCGACGTCCTTCCCGAATCCGCCCGGCATGCGCACCACCAGCGGCGCCGCGAACCGGTTCGCCGTTCGCCACCGCATCGTGCCGCAGTTGTTGAGCTGCTCGTGCGCCGGATCCGCATACTTGCGGAATTGAATCTCTGCCACGGGCATCAGTCCGTTTACGGCCATGCCGACGGCGCGTCCGATGATCCCTTCCTCGGAAAGGCTGGTGTCGAACACACGCTCCGCGCCGAACCGCTTCTGCAGCCCTTCCGTGACGAGGTGAACTCCTCCCTTCCGGCCCACGTCCTCGCCGAACACCAGCAGCTTGCGATTCGATTTCAGCTCCGAGGCCAGAGTCCGGCGTATTGCCTCTGCCAGCCGCACCATCTCGCCGTTTCCATCGGGCACGTCGGTGCCGCCCAGCGTCGCCCGTTCCTCTCGTGACAGCCCGCCGAACGCGGCGACGTCATCGCTTCGCGGTGTTTCTTCATACACAAACCGCTTCACGTCCTCGGCACGCGGACCGGCGCGTGCGCGGGCCAGGGTGACACCCGCCTCCACGTCCGCCGCCGCCTGTCGCTCCACCTCAGCCCACTGCGCGTCACTCATGAACTCGGGCACCAGATGAGACCGGAGACGCGGCAATGGATCGCGCGCGGCATCCGCCTCGATCTCGGCGTCGGTGCGATAGCCCTTCTGGTTATCGGGGCCCGAGTGGCTGCAGAGTCGTGGGACCGTCAGATGGACGAGCGCGGGGCCCGCGCCGCTGCGAACATGGTCCACGCATTCGGCAATCAAGGCCGCGGCCGCCGCGGGATCGCAGCCGTCGCCGTCGCGAAGAAACAGATGCTGGAACGACGCCAGATTCGCTGCGATGTTGCCGCCCGGCGTTTGCATTTCGCCCTTCACCGAAATGCCGAGGCCGTTGTCCTCGATATAGAAGAGCATCGGAAGCTTCAGCGTCGTGGCCACCGTGAGTGCCGACCAGAAACCGTTCGTCGCCACACTCGCCTCGCCGCCGAGTGCGACCGCGATGGCGCCGGCAAACCCGTGCTCGTCCAGCGCGCTCCGGCGGTAGGTCAGGGACTGCGCCCATCCCGCGGCGGGGGTGTACTGCGAACCGACGTCGCCTGACATGGGCAGCACCGTGGCGCCATTCCACCCGGGCATGTTGCACACGACCCCGATGTCCCTGCCGTCGCTGAACCCGCCGGCGCGTCCAAGCGGACTACCGTGTGCATCCTCGATCGACAGACCGAGCGCCAGCAGCAGCGGCCGCGATCGGTAGTACGCGCCTACACCGTCGTGCGGATGGACGAGCAGCGAGCCAAGGATACTCTGGCCCACGTCATGTCCGCGCGCGGAGAATTGGTAGAGTACCAGATGCTCCCGCGGCACGCTCGTCCGGTTCTTGTTGGTCGTTTCTTCCAGGTCGTCCAACGCGCGGGACACCAACACGGTGTACGCAATGCGGCGCCAGTCGAAGCGCGGATCGACGGTGGCGCGGGCGGAGGAATGTCGGCCCTTGGGCGCGGCAGCGTGGGTCATCGGAGCGGGAATTGGCGGCGACGGCCGCGACACGCAGGAATTTGGCGCATGAACGGCGCAAGCGGGAGCGCCGCGCCCGGTTCCTTCATCGCTCGCGCGGTATATTAGCAGATGCGGCGAGGCAGGCCGACGGAAGTGACCAAGCGGACGCTGACGTCCGGCGCGAGCCCCAACGATCCACGCACTTTCGCCCCCAATGGAATCCGAACCGGTTCTGACGCAGCTGAAGGACAACGTCCTGACCGTGGCGCTCAATCGTCCCGACGTGCTGAACAGCGTCAACCGCGCCATGGCCGACGGGCTCATTGTGGCGCTCCGCCGAGCCGCCGATGATCCGGCCGTGCGCGCCGTGCTTCTGACCGGTGCCGGGCGAGCGTTCTGCGCGGGCCAGGACCTGGCCGAGGTGCTGCCGGTAGACGCAGCGCCCATGCCCGATCTCGGTGATGTGGTGCAACGGCAGTACAATCCGATCATCCGCGCCATCCGCACGTTGGAAAAGCCCGTGGTCTGCGCGGTCAACGGTGTCGCCGCCGGCGCCGGCGCCAACATCGCCTTCGCGTGCGACATCACGCTGGCCGCGGAGGGCGCCACGTTCATCCAGTCATTCGGAAAAATCGGCCTCATTCCCGACAGCGGTGGCACGTTCATCCTGCCACGCATCATCGGGCTGCAACGCGCCGCGGCCCTCACGATGCTGTGCGAGAAGCTCTCCGCCTCGCGTGCCCGGGAGTGGGGACTTGTCTTCGACGTGTTCCCCGACGCCGCGCTCGCGGATGTGAGCTTTGACATCGCCCACCGGCTGGCGGCCATGCCCACCCGCGGCATCGGACTGACGAAACGCGGCTTCAACGCGTCGTTCGGCAACGGGCTGGATGCCCAGCTCGCGCTCGAAGAGCAGTTGCAGCGTGAAGCGGGACGGACGGACGATTATGCCGAAGGCGTGCGCGCCTTTATGGAGAAGCGGAAGCCCTCCTTTCAAGGGCGCTGATGGCCGTCGATCTCGACATGGTGGTCGGCGTGGTGGGCGCGGGCGCGATGGGAACCGGCATCGCGCAGGTGGCCGCCCGCGCCGGACATCGGGTGGTGCTCGGGGACGCGCACGCGGACGCTGTGCTGCGTGCGCGCACGTCGATCGCCAATGCACTGGCTCGCGAGGTATCGAAGGGCCGCATCGACGGCGCCACCGCAGACCACACTCTCGGCCGCATCGTCAACGGTGGTGATCTCGCGATGGGCTACGGTGCGTTCAGCGAGTGCGCCATCGTCATCGAGGCCGTCGCCGAAGTGTTGCCCGTCAAGGTCACGCTCTTTCGCGAGCTCGAAAAGGAAGTACGCGACGATTGCGTCCTCGGCACGAATACGTCGTCGCTGTCGGTGGCCGCCATCGCGGGGGCGTGTCGCGTGCCTGGCCGCGTCATTGGCATCCATTTCTTCAATCCCGCCGCAGTGATGCCACTGGTCGAACTCATCCCGGCCATCATCACGGACGGCGGCCTCGCGGAACGCATGCGCACGCTCATCCAGGGATGGAACAAGACCACTGTCATCGCCGCCGACACGCCAGGCTTCATCGTGAACCGAGTGGCCCGGCCGTTCTACGGCGAATCGCTCCGTATGCTCGAGGAGGACATTGCGGACGCACCCACCATCGATTGGGCGATGCGCGAGCTGGGCGGATTCCGGATGGGGCCGTTCGAACTGATGGACTTCATCGGCAATGATATCAACTTCGCCGTGACCCAGAGCGTCTACGAAGGCTTCTTCTTCGATCCGCGCTACCGGCCCGCGCTCACCCAGCGGCGTCTGGTAGACGCCGGCTTGTGGGGTCGCAAACGCGATCGCGGATACTACGACTATCGTGACGGCGCGGAGCGGCCTGAGCCCACGCGGGATGCGGCCCTGGGACGCGAGATCCTGGAGCGCGTCCTGGCCATGCTCGTGAACGAAGCGGTGGACGCGGTGTACATGCGCGTCGCATCAGCCACGGACATCGAAACGGCAATGACCAAGGGCGTCAACTATCCCAAGGGGTTGCTGGCGTGGGGCGACGAAATCGGCCCCGTCCGGATCCTGGAAAAACTCGAGCAGTTGCACGCCGACTACGGCGACGATCGGTATCGCGCCAGCATGCTGCTGCGCCGGCGCGTGCGCGAAGGGCGCTCGCTGCTCGGATGACCCACATCACTCCACACGACTCACCGCGCACGTCGGACACCGTGGCCGCGATGCTCGAACGTGACGCCTTCAGCAGATGGCTCGGCATCGATCTTGTCGCCGTGCGTCCAGGCCACTGCACCCTGCGAATGCACGTTCGAGCCGACATGATGAACGGCTTTGGCGTATCCCACGGCGGCGTCGCGTATTCGTTGGCCGACAGCGCCATGGCATTCGCCTGCAACGCCGGGACGAATGTGACCGTGGCGGTGGACAACCAGATGACGTATCCGGCTGCGGTGCACGAGAATGACGAGCTCGTCGCAACGGCCGACGAGGAAACCACTACCGGACGGCTCGGCTTCTATCGGGCGACCGTGCGCAATCAGCATGGAACCGTCGTGGCCCTGTTCCGTGGTACCGTGTACCGCACCAGACGCCCGCATCCCCCTTTTTCCGGTTCATGATGGACGCATACATCCTCGACGGCGTGCGCACGGCCATTGGCAATATCGGCGGACAGCTGAGCGACGTGCGTGCCGACGATCTTGCTGCGCACGCCATCGCGAGCCTGCTGACGCGGCACGCGTTGCTCGACCCGGCGCGAATCACGGACGTCATCCTTGGCTGCGCCAACCAGGCCGGCGAGGACAACCGCAACGTGGCGCGCATGGCGTTGCTGCTTGCCGGCCTCCCCGTGACCGTACCCGGCGAGACCGTGAATCGCCTGTGCGCCTCCGGCATGAGTGCCGCGGCGAACGCGGCCCGCGGCGTGATGCTCGGCGAGGGTGATTTTTATGTCGCCGGCGGCGTCGAGAGCATGACGCGCGCGCCGTACGTCGTGAGCAAGGCCACCAAGCCATTCGCCCGCGATGTCGAGATGTTCGACACCAGCCTTGGCTGGCGGTTCGTCAACTCCGCCATGCTGCAGAGATACGGATCTGACTCCATGGGCCAGACCGCCGAAAACGTCGCGGAACGGCATGGTGTGACGCGGAGCGACCAGGACGCGTTCGCGCTGCGGTCTCAGCAGAAGGCGGCGGCCGCGCGCGCTTCCGGCCGCTTCGCGCCGGAAATCGTTGCCGTGGAGATACCGCAGAAGAAAGGTCCGCCCAGGATCGTCGATCAGGACGAGTTCATCCGCGCGGATACCACCCTCGAAATTCTCGCCCGATTGCGTCCCGCATTCCGCACCGACGGTAAGGGCTCGGTCACGGCGGGAAACGCGTCCGGCTTGAATGACGGCGCCGCCGCGCTGCTCATCGCGTCCGAGAAGGGGGCCGTCGACATCGGTGTCGCGCCGCTGGCTCGGATCGTCGCGACCGCCGTCGCCGGTGTCGAGCCGCGATTCATGGGAATGGGACCGGTGCCGGCGTCGCAGCGCGCACTGGCGCGAGCCGGGCTCGCGGTCAAGGACATGGCCGTCGTCGAACTCAACGAGGCCTTCGCGGCGCAGTCGCTCGCCTGTTTGCGCGAACTGGGCATCGACGACGACGATGCGCGCGTGAACCCCAACGGCGGAGCTATCGCGCTCGGTCATCCCCTGGGGATGAGCGGCGCGCGGCTCCTGCTGACGGCCGCGCTGGAACTGCAGCGGACGGGATCGCGCTACGCGCTCGCTACCATGTGCATCGGCGTAGGGCAGGGCATGGCAACGGTGCTGGAGCGGGTCTAGTGGCCAACGTCTATTCGTTTGACGGGTTCATCCCCGTCGTGCACGAGAGCGCGTTCGTCCACCCGAATGCGACAATCACCGGCAACGTCATTATCGGGCGAGACGTCTATATCGGGCCGGGCGCTGCCATTCGCGGCGACTGGGGCGGCGTCATCGTCGAGGACGGCTGCAACGTGCAGGAAAACTGCACCGTCCACATGTTCCCCGGCGTCATCGTGGTCCTGGAGCGAAGCGCCCACATCGGACACGGCGCCGTCGTGCACGGCGCGCGAATCGGCCAGAACGCGTTGGTGGGTATGAACGCCGTGGTCATGGACAACGCGGTTGTCGGCGCGGGCTGTATCGTCGGCGCGCTCTGTTTCGTGCCGGCGGACATGCAGATTCCCCCCCGAAAGGTGGTCGTGGGAAATCCGGCCAAAATCGTGAAGGACGTCAGCGACGAGATGCTGGCCTGGAAGACCCAGGGAACCGAGCTGTATCAGGCGCTTCCGGCGCGGCTGCGGGCGGATCTCGAGCCGTGCGAGCCGTTGCGGAGCATACCGGAACATCGGGCGCTGCAACAGTCGAGCTATATGACATGGAGACAGACACGAGCATGATGCGCTTGGAGAACTACGCACTCGGCCAGTGGGTTGCCGGCACTGGGACCGGCACGCCGCTCCATCACGCCGTGACAGGGGCCGAGGTGGCCGTCGCGTCCAGTGAAGGGCTCGACTTCAAGGCGATGCGCGACTACGCGCGCTCCGTGGGCGGACCAGCGCTCCGCGCCATGACATTCCATCAGCGCGCCAGGATCCTGAAGGCGCTGGCCCAGCACCTCACGGCTCGCAAGGACGATTTCTATCGCGTGTCGGCGTGGACGGGCGCCACTCGAGGTGACAGCTGGATCGACGTGGATGGGGGATTCGGAACGTTGTTCGCGTATGCGAGCCGCGGCCGTCGAGAATTCCCGGATGAGACGTACTATGTGGACGGCGGCGTCGAATCGCTGAGCAAGGGCGGCACCTTCATCGGTCGCCACATCTGCGTGCCGATGGAAGGCGTGGCAGTGCAGATCAATGCCTTCAACTTCCCCGTTTGGGGAATGCTCGAAAAGTTCGCCACGTCGTTCCTGGCTGGTGTGCCGAGCATCGTGAAGCCCGCCACCGTCACCAGCTATCTCACCGAAGCGGTCGTGAAGTCCATGGTTGACTCCGGCCTGCTTCCGGCTGGAACGCTGCAGCTCGTGTGCGGAAGCGCGGGTGATCTACTGGACCATCTCGACTGCCAGGACTCCGTGGCGTTCACCGGGTCCGCGTCCACCGGTCTGATGCTTCGGAGCAACCGGGCGATCCTGGAACACAGCGTCCGGTTCAATCAGGAGGCTGATTCGCTGAACTACTCCATGCTCGGCCCCGACGCGTCACCCGGCACCGAGGAGTTCGACCTGTTCATCAAGGAAGTCGCGAGGGAGATGACGGTGAAGGCCGGGCAGAAGTGTACCGCCATTCGCCGCACGCTCGTGCACGAGAGCATGGTGGCAGACGTCACGGACGCGCTCAGGAAGCGTCTCGCCGGCGTAAAGGTCGGCGATCCCGCCGTGGACGGCGTGCGCATGGGTCCTCTCGCCGGGAAGGGCCAGGTTCGCGAAGTCGAGAAGAGCGTGGCGCTGCTGCGCGAAGGCACGGAGCTGGTGTTCGGTGGCCCCGGCACGCTGGATGTCATCGGGGCAGACGCCGAGCAGGGGGCATTCTTTCCCACCATGCTCCTGTATAGTGACCGGCCGTTCGAGCGCCTGCAACCGCACGACGTCGAGGCGTTCGGGCCGGTCAATACCATCATGCCGTACGCCAGTGTGGACGAGGCCATCGCGCTGGCCCGCATGGGCAAGGGAAGTCTCGTGGGCTCGCTGTTCACGGCCAGGGATAGCGTCGCCCGCGACGTGGCACTCGGCACGGCCGCGTATCACGGTCGGCTCATGCTCATCAACCGCCATAGCGCCAGGGAATCCACCGGACACGGTTCGCCCATGCCGGGGCTCGTGCACGGAGGCCCGGGTCGCGCCGGTGGCGGCGAAGAGATGGGCGGAGTGCGCGGCGTCATGCATTACATGCAGCGCACCGCGCTCCAGGGCTCCCCGCAAACCGTGTCGGCGGTAACACGCGAATGGAGCAAGGGCGCGAACGAACTGCTCGACCGAATCCATCCCTTCCGCAAGTTCTTCGACGAGTTGCGCATCGGCGAAACGTTCATCACGCACCGCCGCACCGTCACCGAAGCCGACGTCGTGAACTTCGCGGGCGTCTCGGGCGATTTTTTTTACGCGCACATGGACGATATCGCGGCCAGGGAGTCGTTGTTCGAGAAGCGAGTTGCGCACGGTTACTTCGTGTTGTCCGCGGCGGCCGGACTCTTCGTGGACCCCGCGCCCGGCCCGGTGCTGGCCAACTACGGACTCGAGGGGCTGCGCTTCGTCAAGCCGGTGTACGTCCGCGACACTATCCAGGCGCGGCTCACCTGCAAGCAGAAGACCGCCAAGGAGGATCGCGAGGGACAGGTACCGCAGGGCGTCGTGCACTGGGACGTCGAGGTGACCAACCAGGATGCGGAGCCGGTGGCGGTTTACACCATCCTCACACTGGTGAAGCGCAGCACATGAAGGTAGGTCGAGAAAGCCACGGCAGAATGAAGTACTGGATTGAGCCGTAACTCGTTCTCTTGGAGGTTCCGTTGTTCGTCCGTCTGCTTGCCTGTGCCATGCTCGTCCCCGTCGTCACCGCGCCCACAACACATCGGCATCCCGCACCCGTCGTACCGTCGGTCTGGAACATCGACCGAACGCACTCCAGCGTCACCTTTCAGATTCGCCATTTCGTGAGCAAGGTTCATGGCGTGTTCGCAGACTTCAAAGGAGTGATCACCGCCGACGATGACGCGTGGCAGAACGCACAGATCGACGTCGAGATCAGCACGACGAGCATCAATACCAACAGCGAACCCCGCGACAAGGATCTCCGCTCGAGCAACTTCTTCGCCGTGGACAGTTTCCCCACCATCACGTTCAAGAGTCGGCGGATCGAACGGCAGGGCGATGACGCCAGGATCACCGGCGATCTCACCATCCGCGGCGTCACGAAGTCCGTCGTGCTCGTGGGTCGTTACAACGGTATGCAGAAGGCGGTGCGAGGTGATCGCATTGGTTTCGACGCGACCACTGCCATCAATCGGCTCGACTACGGGGTGGTGTGGAACCGGGCGGTGGAGGGTGGCGGAGTGATGCTCGGCGACGAGGTGAAGATCGAGATCAACGTCGAAGCCGTTCGCGCCAAGCCCTGATACTGCGGCGTCGATCCTTACCGAGCCGATCCGCGCCGATTCAAGCTGTTGCTCCAGGCCGATTCGCGGTGCGGGTAATCAGTTGCCCAGCAGGTTAGTAAGAAAGAGAGTTGTGGCCAACCCCGAACTGCCGGGGTCATAGTGAGCATCGGCGTCCGGACATTTCGGTCCGGACCCTTTTTTTTACAGCTTTCGGAGGCGATGTGAGGAAGTTCGGATTGTGGGTTAGCGCGCTCTTGCTGACGGTGCTCGCCAGTGCGGAAGCGTCAGCGCAACGTCGCGTAACGGGTCGCGTCATCGGCGCGTCCGGTGAGCCGGTGGCCAGCGCCAGCATCAATGTGCAGGGAACGACAACCGGTGCGTATACGGCGGAAGACGGCCGCTTCACGCTCCTGAATGTCCCGGGTGGCGGGCAGGTCCTCGTCGTGCGCCGCATCGGATACAAGCGGGTCAATCAGCCGCTGTCGGCCACCTCCGACAACGTCGAAGTGCGCCTCGAAAAGGACGTGCTGGAACTCGAGCGCCAGGTCGTCACCGGTACCACGACGTCGATTTCGTCGGCCAACTCCGCCAACGCGGTGGCTTCGGTCACGGGCGATCAGTTGAACAAGACGCCGACCCCCACGGTCGAAAACGCCCTGCAGGGCAAGATCCCCGGCGCGGTCGTCTCGCAGAACTCCGGCGCACCCGGCGGCGGAATGCAGGTCCAGCTCCGCGGCGTCACTTCCATCAACGCGTCGTCGTCGCCGCTGTACGTGGTTGACGGCGTCATCGTCAGCAACGCGGCGATCTCGAGCGGCTTGAACTCCATCACGTCGGCGGGCGCCGGTATCACGAGCAGCCAGGACCAGCAGGTCAACCGCATCGCCGACCTGAACCCCGCGGACATCGAGAACATCGAAGTGCTCAAGGGCGCATCGGCCGGAGCCATCTATGGCTCGCTCGCGTCCAACGGCGTGATCATCATCACCACCAAGCGTGGCTCCACCGGCAAGCCCAGCGCCAGCATCACGCAGCGCACCGGGCAGTTCACGCTCGGACACAAGCTCGGTCTTCGCTGCTTCGGTTCGGCGGCGGAAGTCACCACGGCCCTCGACGCGCCCTCCGCGGCGGAATACACCGCCAACGGCGGCGCTTGCCACGATTTCGAGCAGGAATTCTACAGTGGCAATCCGTTGTCGTATGAGACGGATCTGTCCCTGCGTGGTGGCAACGACGGCACCACGTACTTCGTGAGCGGTCTCGCCAAGCGCGACAACGCCATCCAGCTCAACTCGTACTACCAGAAGCAGTCGCTCTCGGCCAATGTCAGCCAGCTGATCGGCTCGCGCCTCACGCTGCGCTCCAACAACGAGTTCGTCCACTCGCTCACGGATCGCGGCATTTCTGGCAACGACAACAACGACATCGTGTCGCCGGGTGACATCTTCGCGTCCACGCCCACCTGGATCAACCTGAAGTCCCGTCTGGTCAATCCGTGGCTGCCGTCGGGCTCCAACCCGTTCCAGAACGCGGATCTGGTCAAGCAGCCGGAAGACGTCTATCGCTACATCGGCAGCATCAACACCACGCTGTCGGCGTACAGCTCGCAGCGTCAGACGCTCGACTTCACCTTCATCGGCGGCGTTGACGCCTTCTCGTACAATTCCAAGGTCATTTCACCGCCGGAAGCGTACTTCGAGTCGAACGACGGCCTGCCGGGCACGATCGTGAACAACAAGTCCCAGAACGTCAACGCCAACCTGAACCTGTCCGGCGCGCACAAGCTCATCGCGGACATGTTCACGGCGTCCACCTCGTTCGGCCTCCGCCAGGATCGCCGCCAATTCGACGCCGTCGTGAACCAGGGGCGCAACATTCCGTCCGGGGTCACCGACGTCAATTTCGGCGTCGTGCAGCAGGTCAACGAGAACCAGTTCCTGGTCAAGGATTTCTCGTACTACGCGCAGGAAGAGGTGCTGGCGTTGAACGAGCGCCTGCTGCTCACCGCGGCTGTCAACGCGGAACGGTCGAGCGTGAATGGCGACGACCAGAAGTTCTACCGCTACCCCAAGGCGGCGGTCTCCTATCGTCTCCCGTTCCTCCCGAAGTTCACCGACGAGCTCAAGCTCCGCCTCGCCTACGGCAAGGCCGGCAACCAGCCGCCGTACGGCTTCAAGTTCACGTCGCTGCCGATCTCGGTATACGGCGGCCAGCTCGGCGCCCGCCCGTCTACCACGGCCGGCTCGCCGAACATCAAGCCGGAAACCTCCACCGAGATCGAAGGCGGATTCGACGCGCAGTTCCTCGGCGGCCGTGCCGCGGTGGACGTCAGCTTCTTCAAGAAGAACGTCACCGACCTGATCCTGTCGGCCTCCGTCGCCAACACCTCGGGCTTCACTACGAAGTTGGTGAATGCGGGCGCGCTCCAGAACACCGGAACGGAAATCGGCTTGAATATCACGCCGATTCAGACCGCCAAGCTCACCTGGGTGTCCCGCACCACGTTCGCGAACGTGAAGGGTCAGATCACTGATCTCGGCGGGCTGCCGTGCTTCAATGGTGGTTCATTCTTCTCGACCAAATACGGCGCGCCGTACGTCTGTAAGGGGTATTCACCGTCCACGGTGCAGGCCCGCAACGGATTCGACAGCACGTTCTCGGCGACCGGCGCATATACCGGCCGCGCGCGTCACATCACCGCATACGAAAGCGCCCCGAATTTCAACATGGGCTTCTCCAACGAGTTCACCCTCGGCTCCTTCCGGCTGTACGGGCTGCTCGATTGGCGGAGCGGCGGCAAGGTGGCCAATCTCACCAACGCGTACTTCGACCCGTTCACCAACGACGGCACGGGCTTCCTGGCGGATACCGCCGCGAGCCACGCGCGCAACACCGCCGTCAACACCAACGGCGCTTCGTACCTCGAAAATGCCGGCTTCCTGAAGATTCGTGAAATCTCGGTGTCGTACACGTTGCCCCACGCGCTCACGCAGGGGCTCTTCTCGTCGCTGACGCAGGACGTTCGCCTCGAAGTGAGCGGCCGGAATCTCAAGACGTGGACTCCGTACACTGGCTACGATCCGGAAGTCTCGAACTTCTCGAACCAGAACATCGGCCGCTTCCAGGACGTGACGCCATATCCGCCCAGCCGCAGCGTGTTCTTCTCGCTGATCGCCAACTTCTAACATGACCCATCCACTCGGGATGAAGCCCATAATGAACATGAGATCTTTCGGCCTGTTGGCCGGTCTCGCCCTCATCGCCAGCACGGCGTGCAAGGACTCGACCTCGGTCACAGACCTCAACAACGTCTCGGCGGAAGCCCTCTCGGGAGGCCTGACTCGGTCCTCCACCGGGCTGCTGGTGACGGGCATGCTCAACTCCACGCGAGGCGATCTCAGCTCCGGCTACATCGTCTTCGGGGAAACCCTCGCGCGCGATATGTACCGCCTGGACAACGCCGAGAACCGCTACATCACCGAAACCATCGGTGGGCCGTCGGACTACTCCGGCTTCCTCGGCGCCGGCGTATTCTCGCAGTTCTACATCACGGTGCGCGCCGGCAACACCATCCTGAACGCGTTGCCGAGCGCGACGGGACTCTCCACTGCCGAAGTCTCGGCCACGCGCGGGTTCGTGCGCACCTTCAACGCGTTGGCTCTGTACCGCGCGCTGGAGTTCCGCGACTCGGTCGGCATCGCCCTCGACGTGAACCATCCCATCGATGATCCACCGGCGCCCTTCGTCTGCAAGGCGAACGCCCTCGCGTCCATCTCGGCGTCGCTCGACAGCGCCGCCACGGACCTCGCAGCGGGGGGAGCGGCGTTCCCGTTCTCGCTGCCGCCCGGTTTCTCGTCCAACGGCAACTTCACCACGCCCGCAGCTATGCTGCGGATAAATCAGGCGCTCAAGGGCAAGGTCGAGTTGTATCGCGGCCTCGAGCACGCCAAGCCCAACGCGGGAAGCTTCGCGGCGGCGCTCACCGCGCTCAATACGGCCATCGGAGCTACGCCAACCAGCAAGGCGGACCTCGCCACCGGCATCTACAACTACTACAGCACCGCCGCTGGCGAGACGCGCTACCCCGTGGCCGATGCGAACATCTATTTGAATCCTTCGGTGGGTGACAGCATTCAGCCCGGCGATGCGCGAGCGTCCAAGATCACCACGGTGGCCTCCAAGTCGCTGTTCGGCGTGACGTCGAAGTACAAGTCGCCGCTCACCGATCCCGCCAACCTCACTCAGCCCGCGGCGGTCATTGCCGTGGCGGAAGCGGTGCTCCTCCGCGCGCAGGTGAAGATCGAGTTGGGTGACCTGGCGGGCGCCACTGCTGACATCAACCTGGTGCACACCATCGACGGCGGCCTGCCGCCCATTGCCGTGCCGGCCACCAAGGCGGATGCCATCAGTGCCCTGCTGTATGAAAAGCGCTATGAGCTGCTTGCCTCGGGCCCACAGCGTCTGGTGGATCTCCGGGCGTACAGCCGCCTCAACGCGGCGTATTTGAAGAAGGAGCTCGCGGGCGACATCTTCCAGTCCGCGCTG
>JANYIN010000153.1 GCA_025362035.1 Gemmatimonadaceae bacterium
CTACGGCCACTGCAGAATGGAGTACTGGACCACGGTAGTATCCGGAATGGCATAACGGTTCCCAAAACGAGTGGACATTATTTGGGTACTCCTACGGCCACTGCAGAATGGAGTACTGGACCACGGTAGTATCCGGAATGGCATAACGGCTCCCCAAACAAGTGGAGAGATGGTGCGTCGCTGCGCGACGCTTTGGCCCACTAGTCCGGGAGACGGTCGATGAGCGCGGACAGCATGCGCTGAATCTCCTTGACCTCGCCCGTCGTCTCCTCTCGCGTCTTCGAGTCGAGGTATCCCAGATCCGCAGCGATCAGGAGATGGTTTTCTGTTTCGAGTGCGGAGCGGGAAGCCACCTGAAAAAAGCGGATGGTCTCCCTTCGCGACCCCAACCCGCAGCCTTCTGAAATGTTGGCGGGAATGGAAAGCGCGGACCGCCGCAGCTGGCGGCCGACCACGCGACCATCCGACCGCGGGAACGTTCGGGTCAGCGCGTCGATACGGACAGCTAGTGCGCGCGAGCGCTGCCACACCTTGAGTCGCCGAAAATCATGCATGCCGAATCATGCTGCACGCGAACGAAACGAAAGCATCCCTTTCGCGCCCCGGAGCGCATTCCACCGCGCATAACGAACCCCGTAACCTCTGTCCACTCGTTTTCGGAGCCCGTATGCCAATCCCGATACTGTGGTAGTCCCGTACTTCATTCTGCAGTGGCCGTGAACGGGCGAGGAACTGTCCACTCGTTTTGGGAGCCCGTATGCTATTCCGGATACTGCCGTAGTCCAGTACTCCATTCTGCAGTGGCCGTACCTGAGAGTCTGTAGTGGCCGTATCTGAGAGTGGCAAGGTTTCTGCCCTTAGATACCGACCCCTCGAGCACGCGGACGAATGACTGACCCCCAGCACCCCATTACCGACTCCAAGGCAGCCGAGCAGAAAGCCGAGAGCGTCGAGAAGGCCCAGGAAGCCGTGGTAGTCATGGCGCAGCCCGGGCTGCTCGCCACCATTCGCGGGTTCGGTACCATGCTCGGCGGCACGGTGCTGGCCTTCTTCAGCGACGACTGCCCCTCGATGGCCGCCGCGCTGGCGTTCTATACCTTCTTCTCGCTCCCGGCGCTTCTGACGCTGGTGCTCACTGGTCTGGCCCGAGTCATCGATCCGCAGCGTCTGCAGCAGGCCATCGTCGCGGAAGTCGCCACCCTCATCGGAAAGAGTGGCGCCGACCAGGTGACGGCGATCATCGGCAATGCGCACCTTTCGACGGGCTCTCGCAGCATCGCGACGCTGCTGTCCATTGCCGTGCTCGTGTTCGGCGCGACGACCTCGTTCGCTCAACTACAGGCCGCACTCAACAAGGTCTGGGGGGTGAAGCCCGATCCGCGGCGCAACCAGTTCAGTGTGTTCCTCAGGAAGCGCGTCTTCTCCTTCGGGGTCGTGGCCACCGTCGCCTTTCTGTTGCTCGTTTCGCTGGCGCTGAATACGGCGCTCACCGCCGCCGGCCAGCGCTTCTCGAATGGCGCCGTCCCGACGATGATATATCGGATCCTCGAGGCGTTGCTGGCCTTCGTGGTCACCACGGGGCTGTTCACCGTGATGTATCGCTATCTGCCAGACGCGCACATTGCGTGGCGCGACGTGCGCTCCGGCGCGGTGATGTCGGCCCTGCTGTTCTCGCTGGGCAAGACGGCCATCGGCGCTTATCTCGGTCGCACCAATCCCGGCAGTGTGTACGGCGTGGCCGGCTCGCTGGCGGTGGTGCTCATCTGGGTGTACTACACGTCAATGGTCGTGCTGCTGGGCGCGGAGTTCACGCGCCTGTGGGCGCAACGGTATGGCCGCGGGATCACGCCCGAAAAGGGCGCCGTGGCGTATGTCGAAGAGGAGCGTCAGGTGCGCCAGGGCTGATCGCGATTCCGCCCGGACGACAAGGCGTCCGACGCGCCCACTCGATTTGGGGAAGCGTAGTCCAAGTACCGCTGTCGTCCCGTCCCGCTACTTCAGGAGAGGCGCCTCTCGTAGGCTGTTCAGATGCACCGAGAAGGTCGTACCCTGTCCCACCACGCTCTGCACCGTGAGCCGATAGCCGAGCAGAATACACAGCGCCTGCGTGATGGAGAGTCCGAGTCCCGTGGACACGTCGCCCCGCGCCATCGCTCCGCCTACAACGAACGGCTCGAAAATGGACGACATCTCCTCGGTCGAGATGCCGGGACCGGTATCGGCGACGTCGATGCGTATGGGGCATCCGCCGGGATCCGCGATCACGCGGATGGCCACGGCGCCGTCTCGCGTGTACTTCACGGCGTTGCCAGCGAGATTGATCAGCACCTGTCGCAGCCGTTTCTCGTCCGTGATAATGGTCAGATCCGCCCCGGTGTCGGCGGTGTCGGGCAGGTCCACGGCCAGCATCAGCCCGAACTCCAACGCGCGCGAGGACAGGCTGTCCTGCACCTCGTACACCAGGTCGAACAGCGACACCGGCGACAACTCGAGATCCATGCGCTCCGCCTCGATCTTGGAGAGGTCGAGGAGATCGTCCACGAGGCTGAGCAGGTGCTTGCCGTTTCGCGCGATGCGTGCGGCAAATTCGAGCTCTTCGGAGCCGAGCGTCCCCCGCCGGTTCTTCAGCAGGATCCCCGCAAACCCGATGACCGCGTTGAGTGGTGTGCGCAGCTCGTGTGACGCGCGGGACAGAAACGCCGACTTGGCGAGGTTGGCGCGTTCGGCCTGCTGCTGTGCGGCGCGCAGCTGTGCCTCGTTCGCCTTCGCGGCGGTCATATCGCGCATCACCGTGGACAGGTACTCCACGCCCCCGGTTGCGGCGCGATGTGGAATGAGTACCTGCCACATGGGCACATAGCGCCCACCGTCAGCGATCAGCACCGAGTCGCCGGCCCAGGATCCGTCGCGCAGCATGGCGGGATACGCTTCCCGTTCCAGCGAGGTCAGCACATTCGGTGGATGCAGCGCGAGCGCCTGCATTCCGCTAAGACTGGCATCCGGCGCTACGCCCATCATCCGGCGCGCCGCGGGATTCAGGTAATGCAGTTTGCCGTCGGGAGATGTCTGCCCCACGAAGTCGGGCGTGCACTCGAGAATCGCAACTAACCGGTCGCGCTCGGCGGCTACGCGTCGTGTCTCGGTCACGTCGAACATCGCCACGACTGCGCCGAGCAGTGAGCCGTCGGGTCGCCGCAGGGCTCGTCCGTTGCAGATGACGGTCTGCGGCGGTCGCCCCTTGGGGGCAATCACGAACTCCACGTTCTCCACCACCTCTCCCGACAGCGCGCGGACGAGCGGAATCTGATCCACGGTCATCAACGTCTTGCCATCGGCCAGGTACAGATCGTAGTGCTCCGCCCATTGGCTGCGCGGAACCGGCGCTTCCGGCAGGCCGTGCATCTCGCGGGTGGCGCGGTTGAAGATCGTGAGGTTGCCCTCCGCGTCGCACGCCACGATGCCCTCCGTCAGATTCTCGAGCACGGCGGTGAGGAACTCGTGCTGTCGTTCGAATTCCTGCTCTATCGCCAGCGAGCGTCGAATGGACGTGAGGTCGCGCAGTACGCCGCAGAACGCCGTACGGCCCTGGCTGGTCCACGAGCCGAGCGTCAACTCCAGCGGAAACTCCGTCCCATCCTTTCGAACCCCCGCGTGTTCCACCCGGTGGCCGACGCCGCGCGCGGATGCGCTGGCGAGCAGTCGCTTCATGCGCGACTCGGGCCGCTGGCGAGGTGCAGCGGGCATGATCGTCGCCAACGACCGCCCCATCATCTCCTGCGACGTCCATCCGAATGCCGCGAACGCGCCGTCGTTCCAGAACGTCACCATCCCGTTCTCGTCCGTCGCCACGATCGCGTCCTGGCTCGATTCAGCGATCGAGCGGAACTTGAGTTCCGAGGCATCGAGACGTCGTGTCTGCGCCCGCAACTCGATCTCCGTCATCACGCCCGCCGCCAGATCCTTCATGACCGCCACGTGCGTGTCGTTCCACTCGCGCGGTTCGTGGTCGAGCACACAGAAGCTGCCGATGGTGTGCCCATCCGCCGTGATGAGCGGCACGCCGAGATATGCGTGAATGCCGAGCTCCACATGGGCCAGGTTCGTGGCAACCAGCAGGTGCGTCGCGGCGTTCGCGACCACGAGCGGTTCGGCACGATCCACGACATGCTGGCAGAAGGAATATTCCAGCGTCGACTGCCGCCCCATGTTCATTCCCGAGCAGCTCTTGAAGTACTGACGGTCAACGTCCACGAGACTCACCAGCGCGCTCGCGGCGTTCAGCGCCGTCACGGCCACGCGAGTGAGCCGATCGAATGCTTCCTCCGACTCGCTGTCCAGCAACGCGGTGTCGCAAAGCGCGCCCAACCTCGCGGCGTCCGCCAGCACTGACGAGCGCGCCATCGGAATGGATGCGTGCTTGACTGCGTTCTTGGGAAGCATCGACTTCGCTTCGTTGGCGGTGAGCGTGCGCTGTTACAGGTTGATTGAGTATCGGCAGGAGGCATGAACAGATGAATTGTGGGAAGCCAGCGCGGCCGTAGGGGAAAGCGCTACGTCGTTGATGCGTTCCACCGGCGTGCCGAGAGCGCCTACCTGAACAGACTACCGCGGATTTTGCGCGGATTACCGGCGCGAATGGGCGCGGATACGGCCCCGGTGACCTTCTTATGGCATCGTCTCGAACCCTGCGCGCTCGAAGTGTTCGTCCAAGGCGAGTGCCTGACGAATTCGCCGCGAACGCATCACCTCGAAACTGACCGCGTCGGTCAAGCTGAGTTTCAGGTCACGGAATCGGCGCAGCCACCCATCGACGGCGGCACGCTCCAGCTCGCGATCGACGAAGAACACCGAGTGCGTCGGATCCTGGTAGAGACTGTCGAGAAACCGGAGCCCCTCGTCGGCGCCGCGAAACCGACTCAGCAGGATCTGCATTTCCGCCACCACGAGGTTGGTGGTGATGAGGTGCGTCCCGCTTTCGATCCATGCGCGGTACGTCGCGATCGACGCGCGGTGCTGCGATTCCTTCGGGCTCAAAGCAGCGAACCACCCGGACGTGTCGAGAAACGCCGAACTCACGACCCGCGCGTGCGCTTGGTGCGATGCGTCTTGGCGATAACCGAGTCATGCTCCTTTGCCACCCCAGCAGGCCAGGAGGCCGAGCTTCCCTCCGTGGCAAATCGAAGCATCGGACTCTCGCCGCTCTGCTCGCGCGCGAAGCTTCGAACGCCACGACGCAAGACCTCGGCCTTGGACAAGCCGGTTTCCCCAACCAGACGATTGAGCAATTCGCTGTCGTCCGGAGCGAGATAGACCTGCACTGGTTCCCGCACAGCGCGTTGAATGGGGGGCTTCGGCATACATGTATTCTAGTGGTATCTCTACATGTACGCCACTACATGTATCGAAGCCGGCAGCGGCCAGGAGGCCCGGCCGCCGCCGCTTCCGTCCATGCAGTAGATGCCACTGCATGGGACTCATCTGTCCTCACTCCAGACCGCGCTTGAGTTGCTCCAGGGCACTCGATGACAGCGATTCCACGCCATCCCCCGCGACCTCGAGCACCACCTGCTTCCCCGCAATCACCACGTGCTCTCCCAGCGCAAACGCGCTGCTCAATCGCGGCAACTCTCGTACGACAGCGAAGTACGCCGCCGAGTACGCCTTCACTTTGACGACGGCAACCTTCTCCCGCACGTCTGCATACCGAACATCCGTCCACGTATCGCCAAGTTTCACGAATGTCCGGCCCGCCACGGCGCGGGTCTCGTTCAGACTCGGTCTCGCGGCGGCGTCCACCGACTGCATTGACCTCACGTCGCGCTGCGCGCTTGCGGCTTTGGCTAGCGAGAACATCGCTTCCGAGGCTCCCGGCGCAGCGGCGGATACGCCGGAGGCGGCGGACTGCCGGCGGGCTTGTAGCTGCGCGATGTTGTCGATCCGCGGGCGATTGTTCGCGACCATGCCCGGCTCCATCACGAGATATGACGTGAATTCCGTGGGTATCCCGAACTTTTCACCGAGCATACGGATCTCGCTGTCCAGTTCGTTGGTGTTGTTGCGGCGCTTCTCTGCCGCGAGCCAGCCGATGCGCTGCGTGGCCCAGAGGCGCGGCACGAACGGATTGGCCGTCTCGCGATCCGGGAACGTGACGTCCTGCGTCCAGCTCACATTGCCGCTGGGCGTCCGACCGTCGAAGTGCAGTGTGCCGCGGCCGGTGCCTTCGTACTGCGTCAGGAGCACGAGGTCCTGTCCGGCGAACAGGTCCTGAGCGCCCGCCGGCATTGTCCGCACCAGCCGCGCCCCTTCGGCGCGCACGCGCAGATCGGTCACGATCGGTGCCATCAGCCGACTGGCCGTCAGTCCGACCATACGCTCCACGTTCTCGTCGGGCCGCGCGAACTGCGCCGTCCCGCGGCCGCTGAGCGCGAGCTGTTCCAGCAGCGAGACGTTCACGTCGCTGCCGAGTCCGAAGATGAACAGTCGGCGATCGCCGCGCCATGCACGAGCGCTATCCGCAATCACATCGGCGCGCTGCTCGCCGACCGACGGTGCGCCGTCTGTGAGAAAGAGCACGAGCGACAGGCGGCCGTTGTTCGTGGTCGAGCTGCGCGGCAACGCCTCGCGCAATGCGCCCATGATGTTTGTGCCACCAGTGGCATCCAGCCCATCGAGATATTCGCGCGCGGCTGACAGTCCTTCGGTCGTCGCCGCTGTCCATCCATCGCGGAAGGTGCGTACGTCGCTGGAGAACGCGATGATGCGAAAACGGTCCTGCCCGGAGAGCGTCGCCAGCAGTTGCCGCCCGGCCGCCTTGGCCTGTTCCATTTTCCGACCCGACATCGAGCCGGAAATGTCCACAACGAACGTCACGTCACGCGCCGTGTGATCGCGCGTCATAATTGGTGGTGTCAGCGCGATGAGCGCGTACCGCGCATCGCCGCCATCCGCCTGCGACAGCATGCTGATCGCCGCCGAGCGTGGCGAATGCACCGGCAGCAGAACCGTCAGCTCGCGTGCGCCGCCTTCCACTTCCACGATCTGCCCAGCGCCGTCACTACGGACGTTCAGTTCGTGCGTGGGCGAATACGGGCGACCATACCCGGCATCGTTCGCGTACGCGAGCCGAAAGTGCAGCGAGCCGCCGAGCTGGCGCCCACCCGCGGTGTTCGGCGCGGTGTTGCCGCCGAAGTAGTCCACCCGCACCGCATCGCCTTCGCGCTCGGCCACCTGCGAGAAGCGGACGACAACTCTTTTCTCCTCGCCCGGATTGATAGGAAATATCCGCGTCCGCAGGAGTCCGTATCCCATCCATTCAACAAGGGCAGGGTCCTTCAGTCGAGCCACGATCTGTTCGTAGATCTGCCTGGCCTGCGCCGCATTCATTGTCTCGCCACTCACGAACTCGCCATTGATGGAGAGCTTGAGATCCTGAAACGCCGCGCCATGCGGCATGGGGTACAAGTAGTCCGCCTCGGCCACCCGGCCCCCGCGGTTCACGAAGGTCTCGGTGACCTCGTATCTCGCCACGCCATGGACCAGCTCGACGCGGACGTTGCTGGAGAGGCGCTCCAGCATCGGTCGAGCGATGATCGGCATGGGGCATTCCACTGATGGTCGGCACGGTCGTTCGATGATGATGCCCTGGCCCTGCGCGGCGGAGGCGCCTGCGATCAAAAGGACAGAACACAGTGTAAGTGAGCGGTGCAGCATGGCAGAGTCTCCCGGAAAGGGGTTCGCCATGGAGACGCCGGCCGCGCGGGGACTTGCACACGAATCGTCTCAACGGGGAGTATCCGCGCCAATTCGCGCCGTTGATCCGTGTGATCCGTGTGATCCGCGGTCGTCAGTTCCGATACAGCACTGCTCGTTCGCACCATGCCGCACCCCCTCGTACGTTTATTGAGCCCACGACTTCCCGACATGAACGACAACCCCTTCATAGTCCAAAGCGACCTCACCGTCCTGGTGGACGTGGCAGCGCCACGCTACGCCGAGGCCCGCGACGCGCTCGCGCGCTTCGCCGAGCTCGTGAAGTCGCCGGAGCACATTCATACGTTCCGCGTCAGCCCGCTCAGCATCTGGAATGCCTGCGCGGCTGGCATGAGCGCGGCCGAGATCACGGGGGCGCTTACCGAGTATTCGCGCTTCCCGGTTCCCGCAAACGTCACCTCGCAGGTCAACGATTTCGCGCAGCGCTTCGGTCGCGTGCGCATCGAGCGCGATGCGCACAACGGCGACAGGCTCCTCGTCCACACCAGTGACGCATTACTCGCCGAGGAACTCGCGCATGGCAAGCAGCTCGCGCCGCTGCTCTCCAATCGGATAGCGCCCACGACATTCAGCATCCGCCACCTCGATCGCGGACGCATCAAGCAAGCGCTCATCAAGGCGGGCTTTCCGGCGGAGGACGTGGCGGGATACACTACCGGCGAATCGCTCGACGTCGCCCTCCGCACGCAAACCCGGACAGCACACGACTTCGCCCTCCGCGACTACCAGGTGCAGGCGGTCCACGCCTTCCACGCGCTCGGCTCCGCCCGTGGCGGCTCCGGCGTGATCGTACTGCCATGTGGCGCGGGTAAGACCGTGGTGGGCATGGGTGTCATCTCGGCGGTGCGCGAGTCCACGCTCATCCTCACCACCAGCGTCAGCGCGGTTCGCCAGTGGATTTCCGAATTGTTGGACAAGACGGATATTGCCGAGGAAATGATCGGCGAATACTCGGCGAGCATCAAGGACGTGCGTCCCATTACCGTGGCCACCTATCAGATCCTCACGCATCGTGCGCGCAAGGACGCAGAGTTCACGCACCTGGCGCTGTTCGACGAGCGGAACTGGGGACTGATCATTTACGACGAAGTCCATTTGCTGCCGGCGCCGGTATTCCAGGTCACCGCCACGCTCCAGGCGCGCCGCCGCTTGGGGCTCACCGCCACACTCGTGCGTGAGGATGGCCGAGAAGATGATGTGTTCGCGCTCATCGGGCCCAAGAAGGCCGATGTCCCCTGGAAGGTGCTCGAGCGTCAGGGGTGGATCGCCACCGCGGTCTGCACCGAAGTGCGCGTCCCGTTAGCCGAACCGCTGCGCATGCACTACGCGGTGGCCGAAGCGCGCAACAAGTTTCGTATCGCCTCCGAGAATCCGGACAAGACGCAGGTGGTCCGCGACATCATCGCGCGCCACGCCGGAGAGCCCGCGCTCATCATTGGCATGTACGTCGATCAGCTCGAAATACTGGCCGAGGAGATGATGGCGCCGCTCATTACCGGCACCACGCCGCAGCTCAGGCGCGATGCGCTCTACGAAAAATTCCGCGCCGGCACGGTGCCCGCTCTGGTCGTGTCCAAGGTCGCGAACTTCGCCATCGATCTTCCCGACGCATCGCTGGCCATCCAGATCTCCGGCACCTTCGGCTCGCGCCAGGAAGAAGCCCAGCGGCTAGGCAGGATCCTGCGCCCCAAGCCGGGTGCCAATCAGGCGCACTTCTATAGCGTCGTCACGGGCGACACCGTGGAGCAGGACTTCGCGCTCAAGCGGCAGCTCTTCCTCTGCGAGCAGGGCTACGAATACCAGATCGCCGATGCGCACGAATTCTCATGAAGCTGTTCGATGTCAACTGGCTCAGCGTCCTTCTCGATCTTCCGCGCTGGTGGGCACTGCCGCTCGGCGCACGGCGCGCCCTTCTCAATGAGTTGAAGCCCAGCGGTTACGTGCAGGCGCACCATTTCGCGCCGCATCTCGACGCGATTGTCTCTTCGGGCATCGCCAACTACGACCATGAACGCGACCGTCTCTGGCTCGGCGACGCACGGCGTGGCTTGGTGAAGGTGCTGCGCGCCATGAGCCGCCATCCGCTGTTCGACCACCCAACGCAGCTCACGCTCACGGCGTACATGGGTGACCATTTCACCAACGAGGACTTCCTCCAGCTCGGTTCGGACGGATCGATGGGCCGGTTTCCGCGTCCGGATAAACACTCGCTGGGCAAGCGTGTGGCCTTTGCCGGATGGACGGGCGACCTGCTCGAAGCCCAAGGGGACAATGCGCTACTCAAGTGGGCCACCGCGCGCGGTCTTCGCACCGATCCCTCGCAAGTGGATGTTTCTGTCGTCATTCTCCGCGAACTCCAGGTATTGGCGCGGCAGCTGCTCGCGTATCCTCGCGGCGCGACGCTTCGCGAGATCGTCACCGATCCGCTGAACAAGAACATCGCCGCGCTGGCCGACGCAATCTACGCGGGCCTCGGCACCATGGTGTTGTTCGCCGCCATGCGCGGCGACGATCTGGAGCCGATGATCGGTCTCTGGCCCACTGTCGTGCGCGACCTCACCACCCCTTCCGCCGCTCGGCCCGTCAAGGCGCACGTCGTGGAACAGTTCACGCTGGCCGTGGACGTGGAAGACATGACCACCGTGCTGTCCGCCGTGGCGGCCTCGCCCGTGCGCGTGCGGGCCAACGACTTTGCCGTATTCGCGCGTACCTGCGCGGAAATCGAAACGCGTCTCGTCGCGTTGCCGCCATGGTCGGCGGATATCTATCCCGGCGAGCGCGTGGACACCGCCGCCGGCCACCTCAGGGTCCGCGGTTTCGTCAGGCTGCGTGACCTGGACGGCAATCCGCACCTGTTCCCCACGCCCGCCGGAACACAATGGCTGACGCTGTCGCCGCACGATCGTCTCGCGGCGATACTCGAGCCGTTGCGGAAGTCAAAGGAGGTCAACCCCAGAAACGCGTACGATGCCAGTGACACCATCGGCTTCTTTCCGTACAGGCTGCCCTATTTCGAGGCGCCCAAGTCGCTGCGTCTACGCGACAACCTCACGCACCTGCTCCTGGACGTCGCGCAGGAATTCATTCCCGTCAACGAATTCATGGAGTACGCCGCGCGCAGCGAGAATCCGTTTCTGGCGCTGCCGCCGAACGAGATTGTCCGATACAGCGGAGGGTACTCCGGGATGGACGGGGATCCCCGCGAGTTCTATCGCGAGACGTGGCGGTCGATGCTCTTCCAGTTCCTTCAGGTGCGACTCGCCGGACTCGGAGGGGCGAGCATCGGCTTGAGCGACAGGGGTGACGTCTGCTTCGCGCTCACCGACATCGGCCGCTACCTCCTCGGTACCGCGTCCAGCTTCGAGTACGGATCCAACGATGCCGCCGACATCGTCGTGCAGCCGAACTTCGATGTCGTGTTCATGGGCGCCGCTCCCAGCATCGAGGCGGAGATTGCGCGCTTTGCCGAGCGTGTCGGGCGGGCACCTGGCCACGCATTCCGCCTCACGCGCGCGTCCGTGCTGCAGGCCGCTGAGGCCGGAGTGGCGGTGGCGGACGTGATCGGCGCGTTAACGCGTGCATCCAGCAAGCCCATCCCGAAGAACGTGCAGCGCGAGATCGCCGGCTGGATGAGTGCAGTGCGCCGAGCGACCGTGCGGAAGACAGAGTTGTTGGAGGTCGCGGACGAAGAGTCCGCCGCGCGCATTGTCGCGCTGCTCGGAGACAAGGTTCGTCAGATCACCCCGACCGTATTCGAGTTGCCGCCAATGAAGACGAGCGCCAGAAACACGATGGTGAAGAAGCTACGCGCGGGCGGTGTTTTTCTCGCGGACGTGACGGCCCGGCGGGAGCCCAAACCGACCCGAGGGGGGCAAGCG
This sequence comes from Gemmatimonadaceae bacterium, assembly GCA_025362035.1. Lineage (GTDB taxonomy): Bacteria > Gemmatimonadota > Gemmatimonadetes > Gemmatimonadales > Gemmatimonadaceae > AG11. The sequence goes on from JANYIN010000153.1 coordinate 11,649, forward strand.
CCTTTCGACGAGAGCGAATGGGATGGGTGACGCCGCTCCTTTGCCGCGGAGGATTCTACACAGGCAACGAGAGGGTGAAGGTCGCCCCCTCGCCGAACACGCTCGAGACCGTGAGGTCCCCCTTCATCCCCCTCACCAGATCGCGGCTGATCGACAGCCCCAGCCCCGTCCCCACGTGCGCGCTGTTGAGAGCCCGGCCG
>JANYIN010000177.1 GCA_025362035.1 Gemmatimonadaceae bacterium
GTCGTGCCCGAGATCGACATGCCGGGGCACGCCAACGCCGCGTTCATCGGTTATCCCGACGTGAGCTGCGGCTCGCGCGCGCCCGCATCCTATTCGGGCAGCGACGTGGGCTGGAGCACCTTCTGCGTGGATAGCGAAGCGTCCTACGCGCTGGTGGACGACATCGTGCGCGAGATCGCCGCGCTCACCCCTGGCAAGTATTTTCACGTGGGTGGTGACGAAGTCACCATCCTCACCCACCCGCAGTACGTGAAGTTCATCGAACGGGTGCAGGACATCGTGTCGAAGCACGGCAAGCAGATGATCGGATGGGAGGAGATCACCAAAGCACGCCTGCTTCCCACGACCATCGCGCAGCAATGGAAGAGCGACTCGGTTCGTGCCGCATTGCAGTATGGCTCGAAGATTCTGTTGTCGCCCGCGAACCGGACCTATCTCGACATGAAGTACACGCCGGCCACGGAGCTTGGCCTCACATGGGCGGGGTACGTGGACCTCCGCACGGCCTACGATTGGGATCCGGCCACGTACCTCACGGGAGTACAGGAGAAAGACCTTGTGGGAATCGAGGCGGAGATCTGGAGCGAAACCGTGCGAAACATCGGAGCGGTGAGCTACCTCGCGCTGCCGCGGCTGCCCGCGCTCGCCGAGGTCGGGTGGTCGTCTCAGCGCACGCGGAACTTTGACGAGTTTCGCGATCGTGTCGCCGCGCACTCGGCGCGGTGGAACTATCTCGGCATGAACTTCTATCGATCTCCCGAGGTAGCATGGTGACCGCGGCAGTGCGGGCGCGTCACGGGACGCTAACGTAGCCCCACGAGGCCCTTCACCGACTCCTTCAGCTTCGCCGCGTCGAACCCGATGCCGCGCCGGAATACCGTTTCAACGTTGCGAATGTCGGCCGGCGTGCGCACCGGGTCGCCCCGCAACAGCACCAGGTCGGCCTGCTTGCCCGGCTGGATGGTGCCGAGCCTCTTCTCGAATCCGAGAATCTTCGCGCCGTTCGACGTCATGACTTGAATCGCCTGCTCGGGCGTGAACCCCGCCTCGATAAGCAGCTCGAAGTTGCGCTGGTCGCCGTAGCCGGCGATGGCGCTCGCACAGCAGGGATCGGAACCGGCACCGAGCAGGCCGCCCGCCGTAACGAAGGCGCGCTCGAACTCCATCGACTTGCGGAACATCGTCCGACTCGCCGCGTCGTTTGCCGTCTTCCCACTGGCGTAGTAGGAGGCCACTTGCTGCGACGCTTCGGGGACGAGCGCGTCGAGCACGCGCTGGTCGAACGGCACGCGACTTGGGGATGACAGCTCGAACACGTCCAGCGTGGACGTCATCGCCACCTTGTGCTTCACCATCTCCCCGATCGTGCGGCGCACGTCCGGGCCCGACACGTCGAGCCCGTAGTAGATGACCGAATCGGCCACGGCCGGGCAAATGTCGCGCTGCTTACCGGGGAAGTACTCGCTGTTCGTGAGCAGGCCATGCTCCAGCGCGTCGATCCCCAGAGCAACGGCCTCGCGAAAGCCCACGGAACACAGGTGCGCCGTGACCTTCACGCCGTGCTTGTGTGCCTCGCCGATCGCGGCAGCGAGGTCGGCACGAGAGATCTGCGTGTACGCCTTGAACCAGGTCACGCCTTCCTCGGCCCAGTACCGCACCATCCTTCGTGCGTCTTCGGGACCCGACAGCGGATGCATCGCGCCGGGACCAGGTCCGGGGCCTTGAAGGTACGGTCCGGTGACGACGACCGAGGGCCCAGGAATTTGGAGCGAGTCGATCCGCCGCTTGAGGTTCAGCTCTTGATAGGCATCCACGCTCCCGGTCGTGCGAATCGTCGTCACGCCCGCGGACAAAAACAGGCGCGGATAGCTCACGCCCATGAACTTCATGCCGCCGTAATACATGTGATCGTGCAGCCCGATGATGCCCGGGATCACGGTCATGCCCGTAGCGTCGATCGAGCGGGCGTCGTCGGGAATGGCAACGGAGCCGGTGGGCCCGACCGCGACGATTCGCTCGCCCCGGATCACAATGGTCTGGTCGGCCTTCATCGGCGCGCCCGTGCCGTCCACCAGTCGGGCGTGCGTCAGCGCGACCACCGGAGCGTCGACGCTGACGTACGGGCGCAGGCCCGGACCGAGGTTCCGTGACTGGGCACCGAGCGATGCCGTGAGACAGATGACGGCGACGGCGGCTCGCGGAATCATGCGCACGAGAGTTCTCCACTGCATGGATGAACGCTATGGAGCGACATCGAACGTAGTCATCATACCCGATCCCAGGTGTTCGGCAATATGGCAGTGCAACATCCAGCGTCCCGGATTGGACATGTCGACAAGGATATCGACCGTTTCGCCCGCGGCGATGATCGCCGTGTCCTTCCAGGCCAGGTTCCGATTCGTCTCGCCGTCACGCGACAGCACGAGAAACCGCTGACCGTGCAAGTGGATCGGATGCTGCATCGCATGCGGCGACGCCGGGTCGTTGAAGATCCGGATCTTCGTGACGTCGCCGACGTGAAATTGCCACGCCACGTCCATGTTCTCTCTGCCCGTCGCCGGGTCGCGGATGACCCAGGTGACCTCGTTGCCGGTGGCGGCCCAGTTGGCCATCGGCATGCCGTCGTTCCATTCGACGGCCGCGTTCACGCCGATGAGCATGGCGGAAATGGGCGCCGGGAGCCTGCGCGTGCGCATCGACAAGACAAGTTCGTGATCCACTGGCCGATCGAAATACGGCCGGAATGGCGCGAGATCGGCGGCGACGTCGGCGTTGCGCGCCAGCGTACCCGGCGCACCGCCCCGCGAGTGGAGCGCCGCTTCAGCCGTGACGTGTACGGTGCCCATGGTGTCCACTTCGGGCACGTATGAGCCAATCATGTGATCCAGCGCCTGGACGCGGTTCACCACCGCCATGTCGCCGGCCGTCGGAAACTCCACGTCCACGATGTAGCGCTCTGCGGGCGCGATCACGATGCTCTGCACCCACTCCTCGCGTTCGAACGGCCCACCGTCGGCCGCGATCACCTTCATGCGTGCGCCGCTGAACGACAGATTGAACAGCCGCGCGCTCGCTACGTTCGTGAGGTAGAAGCGCACCACAGCGCCGCGGTTCACCGACAGAGTGTACCGCGGCACGCCGTTCACGAGAAGCACGTTTCCCCACCGCCCCATGAGCGCGTGCGTCGGCGCTGTCGATCCGAAGGCGCTTGGCCCATCCGCCCCCAGCAACGCGTCGCCGACCATGAGCACTTCTTCGCGACGCACTCGAGGTGTACGCTTCATCGAAGGGGAGCGGACCAACACATTGCCGTAGAGACCGAGGCTCTGCTGCACATCCTCACGAACGTGCGGGTGATACCAGTACAGGCCGGCATCTGGGAAGCGAACCGTGTAGGTGTACGACGCTCCGGGACGAATCGCTTCCTGGGTCACTCCAACGGCGCCGTCGGAACGATTGTCCAGTCGTAGACCATGCCAGTGCAACGCGGTGGGTTGGTCGATGGCATTGTGAACCTGCACCACGATCGTTGTGCCGCGTGTCACCTCGATCAGGGGTCCAGGGACCTGGCCATTGAAGGCGTAGCCCGTGACCATGCGGCCTGCTACGCTACGGGTGACGATCGTGGCCTCGAGTTGGAGGGTGTCGCCGTCCTGGAGCTTCAGCACCTCGTGCGGCTGCAACGCTGCTTGAGTCTTGCCGGGAGGCGTGCGTTCGGGCAGGAAGGCTTGGACGCCAGGCGCCACTCCCGCCATGCTCGGCATGAGCGGCATCCCTGCAGGCATTGGAGGCATCGTCCAACCCTGCCCAGCTTCGCGCGAGCCGTGCGCCCCGCCGTGCATCGCCGCGATCTCGTTGGCCGACACCGCGGACAGGGCCGATGGTTGCAGGAGGTCCCGATGCGCCAGGAGCCTCGCGCTGGGCGACGTGCCGCGAAGGACGAGTTTCCCGGAGCGCCGACGCACACCGGCGGATCGCTCGGCGGTGACGAGAATGCGGAACTGCGTGCGATCGATTTCGCCCAGGTCCATGCGACCATTGGTTATGACTCCCAGCTTCCTTTCGGCGTCCAGCGCCAGCGTGTAGGCCCACGCGATGTACGTGTTGAACGCGCCGAGCCTGCGCGGTAGAGGCAGTCCCGACACATGGGCGATCAGTCGTCGCCGCGGTCGCCCGTCCGCCGTAACCGCCACGCCAAAGGGTGAACGCGCCTGCGGGAGCGTGATTACGCCGGACGCGGAAGGGAGATCCGGAACCGCCACGAGCGACATGCAGGCAAGTGCGGATGCCATCGCCGCATCGTCGCGCGCATCGGGGCATGACACGGGGGGCAGGCCCGCGGACGTCCCCCGTACCATCTGAAACAACGCGAGCACCACGAGCCGTATCATCGCGAGCGAATGAACCAATAGACGGGGATTCCGGCCAGCGTCACCGCGAACACCGCGATGGTGGGCCAACGGCTCGAGGGCTCCAGCAGCGAACTGCCCAGCAGATAGACGGTCGCGAGGATGAACAGCGCCGGCACGACTGGATAGCCCGGCACACGAAAGGGCGGTGCCCAGTCGGCCCGTCGCCGCAGCGTGAACACCGCCGCCACGCCGAGCGCGTAGAACGGAACGATGGCGGTCACGAAGGTGTCCGCGAGCTGTTCAAAGGTACGGAGCAGCACGAAGGCCACGCCCAGCGACGCGCTCAGTGCGATCGCCAGATACGGGGTCTTGAATCGCCGATGGACCAGCCCGAGCTGCCGGAACAGCAGCCCGTCTTCGGCCATCGCGAAGAAGACGCGCGGAGCCGTCAGCAACGAGCCATTGAGCGTCCCGAACGTCGAGAGCACGACGGCGACTCCTACGATCAGCACGCCCCACTGTCCTACCAGTCGCTGCGCGACGTCGGCCGCGATCAGCTTTGACGCCGGCATGTCGCCTATCGGCACGACCGCGAGATACGCGAGGTTTGCCGCGAGATAGATCGCAATCACCGCGGCAGTCCCGCCCACGAGCGCGATTGGCAGACTGCGCGACGGCGCCTTCACCTCGCCGGCGATGAAGGTCAGGTCGCCCCACCCGTCGTACGCCCAGAGCACCGACACCAGCGCAAGGGCAAAGGCGCCGGTGGTGATGCTCGTACTCGCCGCAACCGGAATCACCGGCGCCGTGACGGTGGCCACGGCAGGCGGATGCACAAGGAGCGCGATCGCGACGATGAAAAGGAGGGCTCCATATTTCGCGAACACCGTGAACTCCAGCACCATCGCACTGAGACGCACGCCGATCACGTTCACCACTGCGAGCACCACGATCGCGATGGCAGCCACGTCGTGCACGTCGGCGGCGGCGCTCCCGAAAATCGGCGGCCCATGGCGCAGACGGAGCGCATACTCCGCAAACGTCGTGGCGACGGCGCCGAGCGCCGCCGCGCGGATGATGACCAGCTCGGTCCATCCGAACAGGAATGCCGGTAGGTCTCCCCAGCCTTCCTTGAGGAACGCGTAGAAGCCACCCGTGCGCGGCAATGCCGACGCGATCTCGGCGAGTGTCAGCGCGCCGCAGAGCGCCAGCACGCCGCCCACGATCCAGACCGCCATGAGAACCGTGGGCGACGGCAGCCGCCCAGCGATGGACGCGGGCGAGCGGAAGATTCCGGACCCGATGGTGGTGCCGACCACCACGGCAGTGGCGCTGACGACTCCCAGTCTGCGGGGGAGGCTTGGGGCCACTGGCATTGGCGATGCCATGAGCTACGCGAAAAGTCCGACCTGGCCGCCAGTATGCCAGAACAGCACCGTGTCGGTCGGCGCGAACCGCCCGGCACGCACGTACGCAATCAGCGCCGCGAGTGCTTTCGCGGTGTACGTGTGATCCACGAAGAGTGCCTCGATCTGGGCGGCCAGACGTTGAGCCTCGTGCGATGCCGCGCTCGGGATCCCGTATCCGTCGCCAATGAACCCCTCGTCCACGCTCACGGGAGCAGAGCGGAGGACCTCATCATCGCAATCGAGCAGCATGGCGATGCCGCGGACGATATCGCGCGCCCGTTCCTCGATGTCGCGCGATGGGTCATCGGCGCTCACACCAATCACGCGCGTCGGCACGCCGTGCAGCGCGCACCCGGCCACGATCCCCGCGTGCGTGCCGGCCGACGAAGTCGCGTGCACAATGACGTCCGGTGCGTCCATTTGCGCGAGCATCTCGCCCACGGCGCGAACGTAACCGAGCGAACCAAGCGGCGTCGAAGCCCCCAGAGGGACGGCGTAGGGAGTTCGTCCCTCTGCCTGGAGTCGCGCGATCACATCGACCATCGTCTGCGCTCGCTCTGCACGAGTAGCGATGTACTCGATATCCGCTCCCAGTAGTTCGTCGAGCAGAGCGTTGGCCGTGGGCCGAACAGGCTTTTCGCCGTTGGCGATCAGCACGCCCTTGAGTCCGAGCTTTGCAGCCGTGGCCATCGTGGCGCGCGCGTGGTTGGACTGTACGCCACCGACCGTAACGAGCGTGTCAGCGCCCGCCGCCAGCGCATCTGCCGCAACGAACTCCATCTTTCGCGTCTTATTGCCGCCGAACGCGAAGGGGATCGCGTCGTCTCGCTTGACCAGAATGCGGGGACCGCCGATGGCGGCGGAGAATTGCACGAGTTCTTCGATCGGCGTGGGGCCGCCGATCAGCGCCACTCGCGCCATCGCCTCGACCCGCTGCAACGGAGCGCACAGGGCGGCGCTGCTCGGAGGGATGGCCATGCCAGCATACATAACACCGCGGTCGCGTTGGCGCGAACAGCGGTAGGAGGCGAGGAATGGGTGTGCCGGCCATCCGTAGGGGCGCGGTACGGACGCTTATCTTTCGCCCATGCAGCTTACCGCCATCGAGGTCAGGATTCTTGGCTCCCTCATCGAGAAGGAGGCCACGACACCGGACAGTTATCCCCTCTCGCTGAACGCCCTGACGAACGCCTGCAACCAGACGTCGAACCGCGATCCCATCATGGAAATCGACGAAGACGCTGTCCGGTGGGCGCTCAACAGCCTGCGCCAGCAGTCGCTCGTTCGGGCGCAACAGGGCATTGGCTCCCGCGTGATGAAGTACCAGCATCTCGTGACGGAACGAATGAGTCTCGCCCCTCCCGTGCTCGCCGTGATGTGCACGCTGATGCTACGCGGGCCTCAAACAACGGGTGAGATCAAAGGGAGAACGAACCGGCTTGCCGACTTCGCGAGCCTTTCGGACGTTGAAGCAACGCTGAACGAGCTGGTAACGCGAGAACTTGTCTCGGAGTTGACCAGGCGGCCCGGCCAGAAGGAGGTGCGATACGCGCATCTCCTCTCGGGGCCCGTGACCACTGTTACGCACGCGCCCGACGCGCCGAACACTTCGTCTGTACGCCCCGAGGACGGCGACGAGCGCATCGCGCCCATCGAGGCGACGGTCGCCGAGTTGCGGAAGGAGTTGGCGGAACTGCGCGCGGAGTTCGAGGCGTTCAAGCAGCAGTTCGGGTAGTCCTTCATCTGGAGTCGTGGGCTCGCTCGTACATGAGCCCCCGGAGCTACCGCCCGAGCAAAGCGTCTAGCAACCCCTGTCGGAAGCTGAGCGTCACGGGATCAAATACCCCGAACCCGGATGCAAATTCCCAGTACGCCCAGGTCATCGCGCGTGCCTCCATCGCATCGCGCATCTTGCGGTTGAAGTCGATTCGCGACGCGTCGTCAGCCTTGCTGTACGCGCCGAATTCGCCGACGAACACGGGATAGTGTCTCGCCGCCGACCACGTCTTCGCGATGTCCAGCGGAGCTGTCATCTCGGCTTGCTGCGCGGCGCTGCAACAGGTCACGCCAACGGGTAAGACGGGACTGACCCACTCGGCACCCTGGTGCGTGAAATGAAAGGGAGCGTAGTTGTGCACGGTGGCAATCAGATTCGCGTCGTTGGGCATCTTGAGCAGGTGCAGGTCGCTTGCAGAGTTCCAACTGGTCGGCCCGATCACGACGACACGATTCGGGTTGGTCTTGCGGACGACGCGCAGCGCCCGGGCGGCCAGCACATTCCACCCCTCTCCGTTGATGCGACCGTGCGGTTCGTTGTACAGCTCGAACACCAGCCGGCCACTATGACCCGCGAAGTGCTGCGCCAGCTGCTCCCATAACATCACGAATCGCACGTCCACGGCCGCATTCGCGACGGCGGACTCGCCGGGATCCAGCTGATCTCCATCGAGCTGTCTGTAATGATGCATGTTCAGCACGACGACCAGCCCCTTTGCCAACAGCTTGTCGATCACGGACTCGACACGCGCGAGGAACGCCGCATCGATGGTGAACGGGGCTTGAGCGCTCGCATGATTGCTCCAGCGGACCGGCAGTCTCACCGACGCAAAGCCGGCGGCCGCGGCCTTGTCGATGAATTCGTCAGTCACCGTCAGGCCCCATGCCCCTTCGGTGGGTGCCTCGAGCATGTTGCCGAAGTTCACGCCGCGGCCGATTGCGGTTGCGGTCGCCGCGGCGCTGGCCGACGCACCAGGCGCCGCGTCGTTGGCCAGCGGCGGATAGGCGTCGATATTTGGTACCGCCGGCAATCCGGATACCGACGCGGCACTGCCCCCAGCGCACGCGTTGACGAGCACCGTGGCTACGAGCAGGGCGGCGCGCAGGTTCTCACGGATTGCACCCATGAAGTTCTCCAACATGACGTTTGTGCCTTTGGTGCAGCTGCCGCACCCGTGCCGAGTCATACCCTTGCAACACACGCGGCCGCACTTCAAAGGTACACCGGCTATCGGTCAAGTCGGCGCGCGTCTACCTTTCCAACGCAACGCAGGGTGCACCCCGTCCGCGGAAAGGGACTATCCCACCTGCTCTGGACCTGCGTCATGACAACTCACCTCCCTTCTGCCCAGCGTAGCGGACCCCGGGCGCACAGAAGGAGGTCGTATGTCCATTGAGCTCCCCGCTCGAGCCAGCCTCGAGCACCTCAAGTCTCAGGCGAAGAACCTGCTGCGCGCATCGCGCGACGGTGACGCCGAGGCTGTCGGGCAATTCGCGTCGGTTGGCGTGAACAGCGTCGAGCCGAAGCTCGCCGACGCGCAGCACGTCGTCGCGCGAACCTACGGCTTCGAGACGTGGGCTGCACTCAAGGACCACGTCGAATCGCAGCGGCGCACGACAGATCCGTTCGCCCTGCTCGCGCAGGCCTTTCATGCGAATGACTCTCTCGGTGTCGAGACCATGCTCCGTGAGCATCCCGAGCTTCGCGCGAAGCTGAACGGCCCGGCTCCAGGCGCCGCGTTCGGCCAAACGGCACTATTGATCGCCGTCAGCGCAGGCAATCGCGAAATGATCGACGTGCTGCTCGCGCACGGCGCCGACATCAACGGCCGATCGGACTGGTGGGCGGGAAGCTTCGGCGTGCTCGATCACTGTGCGTTCGACCTCGCTCCGTTTCTCATTGAACGCGGCGCCACCGTCAACGCGCACGCCGCCGCGCGGCTCGACCTGATGGATCGCCTGGAGGCGCTCATCTCGGCGAATCCGGATCTCGTGCACGCGCGCGGTGGCGACGGCCAGACACCGCTGCACGTTGCCGGCAGCATCCGGATCGCGACGTATCTACTCGACCACGGCGCGAACATCGACGCGAAGGACATTGATCACGAGTCCACGCCCGCGCAGTACCTGATTCGCGACAGGCGTGACGTCGCGCGCTTTCTCGTCACGCGTGGCTGCACGAGCGACATCCTGATGGCCTCCGCGCTCGGTGCGATCGAGCTGGTGCGGCGGTATCTCGACGATGATCCGTCGTCGATTCGAACCCGTGTGTCGAAGGACTACTTTCCGATGCAGGACGCGCGCGCTGGCGGCTCGATCTACATCTGGACGCTCGGCGATGGAAAGTCGCCGCACGTATTGGCGCGCGAGTTCGGGCACGACGATGTCTATCGTCTCCTCATGGAGCGGAGCACCGAAGAGCAGCAATTCGCACAGGCCTGTGAGGTCGGCGACGAGCACGTGTTCAGCGAATTGCTTGCGCTACGCCCCGACCTCGCGACGACACTTGCCCGACGCGAGTCGCGCAGGCTCGTGGATGCGGCTGAACGGAACAACGCGACCGCCGTCAGGTTGATGCTCATCGCTGGCTGGCCACTCGATGCGCGCGGCAGTCTCGATGCAACCGCGCTTCACTTCGCCGCATGGATGGGCAACACCGAGATCGCACGCGAGTTGCTGGAGCACGACGCGCCACTGGAGCTTCGTGGCGATCAGTTCAACATGACGCCACTTGGCTGGGCGATCCACGGGTCGAAGAACAGCTGGCGCCAGACGGAGGGTGATTTTCCTGGCGTCGTCGGGTTGCTGCTGGATGCGGGCGCCATCTCGCCGAAGGTGACACCCGACCTCGTGGCGAGCGAAGCGGTACGCACGTTGTTGCGGAAGCGGCAATAGCCTATTCCCATACGCGCTGCAGGTCGTACATTCGACGGGGTTCGCGGACGCGTGCAGGCACCCTGGAGGGGCCATGTCGAACCACCATGTGACTCGTCGTCCCGCCGTGGCGATCTTAGTCGTCGCGGTCTCCACGTTGCTGGCCTGCGCGTCGGGCGGTGCGACGAACACGGGTCTGGCGCCCAGCAGAAGCGCGAGCGACACGTCGTCAATCGGCAGTACCGATGGAAAGACGATGGAGACGTTGTTCGACGGACGCTTCCCCGGCATCAGCGTGCAGCGAACCAACGGCGGTGGGCTCAAGATCCTCGTCCGCGGCGGCACCAGCTCGTTCTTCGGCGGCGAAGAGCCGCTCTACGTGGTAGACGACACTCCACTTCCGACTGGCACGGGCGGAGTCGTCTACTTGAACCCGAATGACATTCAGAAGATCGAGGTCTTGAAGAATCCCGCCGACGTTGGCATCTACGGCCTCCGCGGGGCGAACGGGGTCGTCGTGATCACGACGAAGCGAGGGAGAAGGCCCTAGCGTGCCATCCAGCGTCCGCGGGTCTCACCGACGCTGTGAGTCAGCATCGCCATCCAGGTAGCCAGCGGCCGACACGCCCGCGCTCTGCACGCCCCACGCCCTGACCGACGACGCTCGGTCTGTCGGCACCGCAGTGTTCACACGAATGACGACGCCGCCTGAATCGAAGGCGGTCGTACACGCGGCAGACTGAAGTGCACGCAGTCCCGCGTGGTCATCCTACTGACAGCTAGCGTGTCTACCTTTATTGCTAGCGACGCGTTGCCTCGACGCAGTTCCGCCTTACCCATAAGAGAAAATCGCTTGAGAGAACTGTTCCGTTCGCTTGTTTGCACGACTGTGGTCGCCTGCGCCATATCCTTCCCTCTCGTCGCACAAGGCACCAACACCGGCGCAATCCGCGGCCGCGTGGTTGATGCTGCGAGCAAGGCGCCTCTTGCGGGCGTCGCGGTGGACGTCACGGCCTCAGGCTCCACGGTCGAGTTGGCTCGGGCGACCACCTCCGACAATGGCGTGTTCGATGTCCCGGGGCTCAAGCCGGGACGCTACCACGTCCACATCCGCCGGCTCGGCTTCACGCCGTGGGATCGACCTTCCGTCGTCGTCGCTTCATCGAGCGTCGACGTGGGAACCGTGGCCCTCACCGCTGCCGCCCTCGAGTTGCAATCCGTAGCGGTGACGGAAAAGCGGCCGGACGTGCAACTGGCTCCGGATCGCAATACCTACGCGGTGCGTGACATGCCAACCGCCAAGGGCGGCAGCGCGCTCGACGTCCTCCGCACCGTGCCCGCCGTCGACGTGGACATCGACAACGTCGTCAGCCTGCGCGGGAATTCCGGCGTCACGGTCCAGATCAACGGCCGTCCCAGCCCGCTCAAGCCCGCACAACTTGGCGACTTCCTCGCCCAGGTGCCCGCCGACATGGTGGACAAGGTGGAAATCGTGACCAACCCATCGGCGCGCGATGATCCCACCGGCGTCGCCGGCATCATCAACCTCGTCCTGAAGGAAGAGGTGGACGCCGGCACCAGCGGTGGCACAACGGTCTCGGGCTCCACGACCGGGCAGGCGAATGCCGGCGTCAACGTGGGGTATGACCATAAGGGGCTGACGCTCTATGGCAGCTACGGTTTCCTCCGGGACCGCCGCCCACGGAACGAGGCGCTCTTCCGCGAGAACGATGTCCTCACGCCGCCCACGTACCTCGATGAGTTCTCCACCCGACTTCAGGCACGGCAGATCCATACGCTCACGGGCAGCGCGGACTACAAGATGACGTCGCACGACGACCTCTCGCTCGAGTTGCTGGCCAGCACCCGGCACGACGACGAGTCCAGCGGCATTACCTACCGCGCGCTCGACGGCAGTCGGGCGTTGACGGGTCTGGCCAACCGCCTGAATGGGGGCACCAATCGTAAGGATGATATCGACGGAGCGCTCGCACTGAAGCATGCCTTCGCGGGTAAGGGGCACAAGCTCTCAGCAGAGGTACGCGCCGTTCGCCACTCCGAGGGGGGGCCAAGCGCTATCACCGCGCATGCGTTGTCGCTGGATGGGACGATCCTTGGCACCACCGATCAGGAGACGCAACAGAACCTCGAGCGACCGCTGGAGAATTCAGTCAAGGTGGACTACGTCCGTCCCATTGCGGCTGGCCTGCGACTGGAGACCGGTTACAAGGGCTCGTTCGCCCACTTTCACACCGCGCTCGACACGCGCATGTTCGACAGTGTGAGCAGCTCCTTCCTGCTCGACTCGAGCCGCACCAGCGACTTCACGTATCAGCAGGACGTCAACGCTGGGTACGGCATGCTCACCGGCCAGCAGGGCAAGCTGCAGTTCCAGGCTGGCCTGCGCGTGGAGCACGCCTCGACGCAGTTTCACGTCGCGTCCGTGAACACACCGTTCGACAACAGCTACAACAGCATCTTCCCGAGCGGTCTCCTTGCGTACAGCATCGACGACGAAACGCAGGTGAAGCTCAGCTACTCCGCGCGCATCAGACGCCCCGACGACGCCGACCAGCTCGACCCAATCGCGCATTATGCCGATCCCCTGAACCTTTCGCGCGGCAATCCCTTTCTGAAGCCGGAGCATACCAGCTCCTTCGAGCTCGGAGTGCAGCGTTCGATGGGAAAGACGACGCTCCAGGTGACGCCCTTCTTCCGCCGCACGTTCGACGCGGTGAGAACGCTCCGGACCATCGATAGCGCCGGCGTCACGACACGCACGTTTGCCAACATCGCGACAAGCGATGCCTATGGCGGAGACGCCACGCTGGCGGTGAGCGGAACGCGCCTGAGCGGCTTCGTCGGCAGCAGTGCATTCCGCCAGACGAGCAATGCGGGCAACATCGCTCCGGACCTTTCGATCAGCACCTTCGGATGGCGGGCGCGCGCCAATGGTGCGTATCGCGTGTCGAAGACGGTGGACGTACAGGCGCTGTTCTTCTATCAGGCAGCGATGACGGTGGAACAGGGCACGAATTCCAGCCGCAAGCAGTTCAACCTGGCCGCACGACAAAAACTCATGCAGGACCAGCTGAGCCTCACGCTTCGCATCATCGATCCGTTCAACACTTCGCATGAACGCGGCACGACCATCGATCCTCGCTTCTTTCAGACGTCGGATCGATCCCGGGCCATTCGTGGACTGTTGCTCAGTGCCAGCTGGACGTTCGGGAAGCCGGAGAAGGGGAATGACAAGATCGACTTGAGCGGGGACGGCGGGCCGCCGTGACGAGCGGAGCGCCGTGACGCCCGCTCGAACTCACCCTCGGCGGCACGGTCAGCAAAAACTCACGGGGTGACCAACCCCACTCCAGTGAGTTCCGCACTCATGCCCCACAGCCGCCGCCGCAGCGCGACGTCGTGCGATTGACGCGACGTGCGGACCCGTCGTCCGTACCGATCGAAGCACTGGCCGGTGACATTGACGAGCGCCGGGGCCGACGCGGCGTAGACGGCCGCTCGCGCGCCCGCCTCCGGCGCGAGCAACACGCCGGACCACAGAGCCCGCAGCCAGCGTGGACGGAAGAGTGCGTGCTCGCGCATCAGGTCGGTCGCCACAAGGCCGGGGTCGACGCAGTTCGCGGTGATGCCGGTACCGGCGAGACGCTCGGCGAGCTCGTAGGTGAAGAGGACGTTCGCGAGCTTCGAGCGCGTATAGGCGAGGAACGCTATCCACCGTCCCTCTGCTCGCACATTACCAAGCGACGAGCGACCGAAGCGCTCGAAGATGGACGTGACTGTGATGACGCGAGCACCCCCGTCGGCGGCGCCGCGTCGCAACACGGGCATGAGCTCGTGTGTCAGGAGGAAGGGAGCGAGATGATTGACGGCAAAGGTCAACTCGATGCCGTCGCTGCTCAAAGAACGACGCGTCGGATTGACCCCCGCATTGTGAACGAGCACGTGGAGCGCCGGGTGATGAGTCGCGATCGCGACGGCCGCCGCACGGACGTCGGCGAACGAGGCGAGGTCCGCAACCACGGTCGACACGTGCGGGTTCCCGCTCTCGAGCGCCACCTCGTCGCGCGCCGCAGCCAGCAGGCGCTCATCGCGCGCCAGCATGACAACGGTTGCGCCGAGCCGCGCCAAGGCGGTCGCCGTCGCCTTGCCGAGGCCGCGGTTGGCGCCGGTCACGAGGCACACGCGGCCTCGGAGTGGCGGATCCACCGGGGTCGCCCGTTCCAGGGCCGCGTTGTAAGTTGACCGTCCCGGCCCATCGCGCATTGGAGGAATGTAGTGCTGCCGCTCTCCCGCCTGCTTGCGATCGCACTCCTCGTCGGCACGGCGCTACTCGGTATTGGCGCGGCGATGCATCCCATTCTGATCGGGGATGCGTCCGCCCAGCTCCGTCTCATCGCCGAGACTGCCTACTTTCGTCCTCTGCATCTCGCGATGCTCGCGGGCTCCGGTCTGCTGATCCTGGGGATCTGGACCCGGGCCTTGGACCGAGGCGGGAGCGTCCCTGTCCCACTGTTCGCCGCACTGGGACTCATCTCGCTCGGCCTCTGCTTCAACGCGATCGACATTGCGTTCATGGCAGGGGCGGGGTCACACATGGCGACGACGTTTCTCGCGGGCCGCACGGAGATGAGCGGTCTCTTCGACGCCCTGCACATGCTCGGGCAAATGACCGCCCGATTCGGCAACCTACTCGTTGCGCTGGGCGCGCTCGTGCTTGGATGGGTCGAGCGTCACGACGCCGCGAGCCCGCGCTGGCTGGCGTGGCTGGCGTGGGTCGCCGGGGCGAGCGGGTTGATCGGTGTCGTGTTCTTTGCGGAGGCGAGCCTCGCGATTCTCACGGCGGTCGCGCTGCTCTCGGGGTGGCAGGTGGCCACCGCGCTCCGAGCACTTCGTGCGCCGACCGTGGCGACGCTCTGAGGTCGCCGCCCGTCCTCAGGCCGCGGCGCGCGCCTTTGGTGTGATGCGTAAGCACCCCCTGGGGCGTCGTGCAGTGGCGCAAGCGACAGGTCGTACGCCCGTGCATACGCGAGCCGCGTTATTTGCGCTCGCACCAGCGTAAGCCATAGTATCCAATTCCTTTACCAGGCCCACAACCGCATGCGCGCCGACCGCCGCTTCCGCTCCTTTACGCTCTCGGCCGCGATGGCCGTGGCCCTGTCGCTCCCACTCGCCCTCGCTGCGCAGGGCACAGCGTCCGACTACGCCCGCGCCCAAGGGCTTCGGGCCCGCTACAAGGGCCTTGTCGTGGACGCCGTCGAGCAGATGCAGTGGATCGATTCGACGCCGCGCTTCTGGTACCGCAAGTCCACGCCAACGGGCAGCGTGCACGTCGTCGTGGACGCGGCATCAAAGATGACGCGCCCGGCGTTCGACCAGGCGCGTCTCGCCGCCGCGATCTCCGTCGTTCTTCACCGCCCAATCCTCGGCGACTCCCTCCCCTTCACCACCTTCCAGTTCGTGAACGGCGAGCGCGCCATTCTCCTGTCCGTTGCCGCGGAGCGGCTGCGCTGTTCGCTCGACGCGTACTCGTGCGAGCGCTCGACCGACCGTCCGAACGGCCGCGACTACTTCGCCGGCGTCGGCGGCGCGCTG
>JANYIN010000200.1 GCA_025362035.1 Gemmatimonadaceae bacterium
ACGTCCCTCGTGTCCAACCGGCTGATGTAAAGGACGTCGCCGTTGCGTGAGGATATCACGTCATCAGGATCATTGCCGACGACGCTGGCCGGAATGGTTCCGACCACGCGGTGCGCGGGAATCTCGATGATCGAGAGGTCACCGCCGAGGGTGTTGCCAACGTACAGATATTCCCTGCTCTGCGCCGACAGGGCGGCAGGAGCGACCGCGACGACGATGGCGGCCAGAAACGAGACGCGGCGCGCGAGCATGACAGTTCCTCGGAGCAGGTGGTTCCGGATGCTGCGGCAAGCTTACTCCGCTCACTCCACTTTGTCACCATCGCCCGGCGGCAGGACTCGACGCCGGGGCGGTGGTCGTGCACCTTGTCATCGGTGGGAACTCACGCACAGTTCGAACGCCTCACGTTTCCATTGTCACGCTGGATGGTTCGGATGCGCCTGCCAATTCTGGTACTGCTCGCCGGCACGTCACTCGGCGCGCAGAGTGTGCAACGCGGACTGACCGCTGTGGAGGGGCTGAAGGTCGGCCACTTCACACTCACCACGCGACCAACAGGCTGCACCGTCATTCTCGCCGAGCAGGGCGCGGTGGCCGGTGTGGACGTGCGAGGCGCGGCGCCAGGGACGCGAGAGACCGATCTCCTCAACCCGGTGAACCTGGCGCCCGTGGTGCATGCCATCGTGCTCGCCGGCGGGAGCGCGTACGGACTGGACGTGGCGACCGGCGTCATGAGATATCTCGAGGAACACGACATCGGCTTCGACATGCGCGTGGCGCGAGTGCCGATCGTGCCGGCTGCGATTCTGTTCGACCTCGGTGTAGGTGACGCGAAGATCCGTCCCGACGCCGATTGCGGCTACAAGGCAGCTGCCGCGGCGACGACCGGCCCCGTGGCCGAGGGCGACGTGGGAGCGGGCGCCGGTGCGACTGTGGGCAAGTTGTTCGGCAGCAACCGCGCGATGAAGGGTGGACTCGGATCCGCTTCGATCACGCTTCCCGACGGACTGACCGTGTCAGCCATAGTCGCCGTGAATGCGGTGGGCGACGTGATCGATCCGTCCACGGGCCGCGTCGTGGCTGGCGTGCGCACCGCCGCTGGCACGGCGCTCGCGGACGCGCGGGTGCTCATTCGTGAGGGCGGCACGCGGCCGAAGGCACGTGCGGGCGAGAACACGACCATCGGTGTCGTCGCCACTAATGCGCAGCTCACCAAGGCGCAGGCAACGAAGGTTGCCCAGATGGCGCACGACGGTCTCGCGAGAACGATCTCCCCATCGCATACCATGAGCGACGGCGATGTCATCTTCGCGTTGGCCACAGGTGCGCGCGGGGCAGATGCCGACGTGACCACCATCGGCGCCCTCGCCGCCGACATGATGGCGGAGGCCGTGCTCCGCGCGGTGCGCCAGTCGAAGGGATTGCCGAACTATCCCGCCGCGCGGGATTTCGCACCGAAGCGATAACCGGTCCGGTGACGCTCCACCTTCCCATCCTGCTGGGCTACTCGGCGACGATGGTAGCACTTGGCGCGTACGTCGGCCGCCGAGTGAAGACGACGGAGGGGTTCTTCGTTGCCGGACGTGGCCTCGGGCCCGGGTTGGTCTTCGCCACGTTGCTCGCGGCGAACATCGGCGGCGGGTCCACCGTGGGTGCGGCGGGTCTTGGGTATCGTGACGGGCTCGCCGCGTGGTGGTGGGTCGGCTCGGCAGGTATCGGGTCGCTGGTGCTCGCGCTCTGGATCGGTCCCCGCATGCGTCGGGAGGCTGCTGCGCGCGGCCTGCACACCGTTGGCGACTATCTCGAGCAGCGGTATTCGCCAACAGTGCGCGTGGTCGTCGCCGTTCTGCTGTGGGTTGGCACGCTGGCCATTCTCGCCGGCCAACTCATCGCCATGTCCACACTTCTCACCGTGGCGGCCGGTGCGCCGAAGTGGGCCGGATGCGTGCTGGGCGGCATCGTGATCTCGCTGTACTTCTCGGCGGGCGGTCTGCTATCGAGTGCGTGGGTAAACGTGCTACAGCTCACCGTGAAGCTGATCGGTTTTTCGCTGGCCGTGCCCTTCGCCCTTGCGCATGCCGGTGGGTGGAGCGGCGTGGTGAGCCGGATTCCGGCGGGCGACGGGTACTGGAGCCTGTGGTCGAACGGCGGCTCCGGATGGAAGTACCTGGCGCTCCTCGGCCCCGCTTTCATCGTTTCGCCGGGCCTGCTCCAGAAGCTGTTCGGCGCGCGGGATGACCGCGCGGTGCGCATCGGCACTGCCGCGAATGGGTTGGCGCTTCTTGCGTTCGCATTCGTCCCGCCCGTACTCGGCATCGTGGCGCGCGCGCTGCATCCCTCGTTGGAGAACGCGCAACTCGCGTTGCCCACGGTATTGATGCTCGACGTACCAGTGGCGATCGGCGCGCTCGGGCTCGCCGCGCTGTTCTCCGCCGAGGTGAGCGCGGCGGACGCGATCCTCTTCATGCTTTCCACCTCGCTCGCCCAGGATCTGTACTGGCGGTTCGTGAATCCGTCGGCACGGGATGTTCAGGTGTTGCGCGTGGCGCGATGGGCGGCGTTGTCTGCCGGCGCCCTCGGCACCGGACTGGCGCTCGTGGCGCAAACGATCATCGGGACCCTTTCCTTTTTCTATAGCGTGTTGAGTGTCTGCTTGTTCGTCCCGGTGGTAGCCGGTTTGTATGTGCGTCGCGTTGGATGGCGGGAGGCGCTTGCGGCTATCGGCGGCGGTATTCTGGTGATGCTGTCGCTTCAACTCACGACCGATGGCGCGGGCGTCGCGTGGTTTACCCCCGCGATGGCAGGGCTTGCGACATCGATTGTGAGTGCGGGCGTGGCCGTGGTGGTGTTTCGCGGGCGGAGCAGAGCGCGCGGAGAGACGCCACACGGGTAATGGGCGTCATTGAACTGGAGAGGAAGCAGACGAGGCTATTGCACCATCTCCGCAGTGATTGCCAGGACGGGTATACGTTCGTAGCGTTGCACCCACGCAGTCTTCGGTATTCACCCTCCAGACGAGAGGCCCACCCATCATGCGAGCCGCCCTTCGCACCGCTCTCCTTCTGGCCGTGGGCGTGTTGCCTGCCCCGCTGCTCGGTCAGGGCCTCACGATCCAGAGCACCGTGGACACCCGCTTGCAGGGCGCGCTCGGCACCATCGCGAACATCGCCGGACGGCTCGGCGGCGACAACATGCACGATACGCCTCAGACGATGTACGTGTCGGGCCACAAGTTGCGCACGGAGTCGACGAACACGGCGACGATCATCGATGCCGATGCCGGGCGCATTCTGACCATCGACAACAAGGAACGAACCTATACCTCGATGACCTTTGACGAGCTCGCGGCGGCGATGCGTACGGCGCAGCAAAACGCCAGGTCAGGCGCGATGCCGTCGAGCAGCGCGTCGGCGCCAGGCGACGCGAGCGCCAAGAGCGACCTGAACGTGAAGTACAAGGTGGAAACCGACCGTACCGGACAGGTCGAGAACATCGCCGGCTATGCCGCCGAGCGGATGTTGCTGACGATCACTTTGCAGGGAGAAGCAAAGCCGGAAAGCGGAAAGAGCGAGGAGGTGGGAAGTCTCGTGCTGCTACTCGATCAGTGGATCTCGAAGGACGCGCCGCAAGCGGCGGCCATGGCTGATTTCCAGCGGGCGTACGCAAAGAAGGCGGGCAAGGTTTTCAAGGAACAGGTGCAAGGCCTTCAAGGTGTTTTCACCGCTGACCCGCGCTTGAAGGGAGGCGTGGAGGCCGCCGCGACCGAGATGGGGAAGTTGCAGGGCACGCCGCTGCGAACCGTGATGTACTTCACGTTGGTGCCTGCGGGCACAGCGTTCGACCGCGCCGCGGCATTGACCGATGGGAAGGCAGCGAGTCCCGACGACAAGCCGAAAGGCGGCGGTGGTTTGGGGGGGATGTTCGGCAGGCTCAAGGCGGCCGCGCAGGAAGCCGGCAAAGGCGATGGCAGCAAGCCGGCAGGTCCGCCCAAGCAGGCAACGTTGGCGACCGTCACGGATGAGGTTCGTAGTATCACGGCCGGCGCGGTGGCAGCGGACCTCTTCGCGCCGCCGGTTGGGTATCGTGAAGTCAAGCCGCCGCAGGGGCGACCGAACTAAGACTGGTTTGCGGATCGACGGATTTTTCTCGCGAGCGCTCAATCGTCGAGTTCCTCGAACCCCCTCAGGTGCGAGGCCAAGATCGCTCGGACGTGACTGGCAACCCTCAGTGATGGATGCTTAGACCATCGGGTTGCGCACGACCAGCGCAGGAAACCGGCTGAAGTCGCGGTCGGCTGAAAGCAGTTGCGTGACGCCATGCGCCAGACACAGCGCGGCAATCCGCGCGTCATGAACGCGGGGGCCGCGGATCTTTCCGGCGATGATGAGCGGGCGGAGCACAGACCAGTGCGACTGCGGATCCTCGCTCAGCAGTGTAAGGGATGGCGCGTCCATCCATGCATCGATCTGGCCGCACGCGATCGTGACGGGAGTGGGTGTGCGGAAGATCTTCGGGTGCGTGACGACCGCGAGAAATTCGTGCACGCACGGCCACGGTATCGCCCACGGCGCTCGGTTGCTCGCGAGCGACGAGACCGTATCGCGAGCGGCAAGATGAAAGGCGGCGTCTTGCCGGTGGGCTTGTACCAGCACGTTCGTGTCAACCGCGATCATCCCGTGATCTCGTCATAGATCAACGAGCGGACGTGCGGCCAGTTTTCCAGCTCGACGCCGGCGGCGAGACCGTCGCCCTTGAAGCTTGCATCACGCAGTGTGAAGCGTGCAGGTGCCGCGCGACGCGCCTCAAGGACGGCGCGCAGGCCGTCTTCGATTAGCGCGCGCATCGTGGTCCCCCGCTGAGCCGCCAGGCGGCGGGCACGCTCAAAAAGCTGATCGGCAATATCAACCGTGGTCTTCATATGGGCGAACCATACTCTCGGTGTTGCTGACGCGCAAGGCGGTCGGGGAGTGTGCGCGCCAGCAGGTGTGCGATCTCCGCGCCGATGGTACCGGCGGTGCTGAGCACGGCGGTTTCGTGTAGCCGAAATCGGTTGACGTTTCCCGCGCGATCTTGCCTTGAGCTCCTTCGTTCACAGCACGATCAACCCGCAGCCTATTGTGCCGCTAAGGGAAGGCCGAACGACCGCGCGATCGCCGCGAAGCGCGCACTCTTGCGCACCGGGTCATAGACAGAGTGGTAGAGGCTCAGCCAATTTGGGAAATCCTCGCGCGCCACACGCGACGCCTCCATCTCGGACAGCGCACGCGCCGTGTCGCCCACTGCAAGGTTCGCGTAGCTGAGCGCGGTGTGGATCATCCACGTGTCGCGTGGCAGGCGCTCGAGGTCTCGTCGGTCGCGAAGTGCTCCGGCCGTATCACCGGTGGCCGCGAGGCCGAGCGCGCTCACGCCCATCCATGGCGCAGAGGCGTCGAGGCCCGCGAGCCACGTGCGCGCCTCGGCGGCGTGACCCGCCCGCGCGAGGTCGAGCGCGCCGAAGCTGCGGCCGAGTAGCAATACCGGGTCGACGTCATGGCCGTGGCGCACGATGGCCGTCGCAGAATCGGCGCGGCCGAGCATCGAGTAGACGTGCGCGAGCCACACGAAGGCGGTGGCCGAGAGAGGGTCGAGGCGCGTCGCGATGCGGAGCTGGGTGAGGGCGTCGTCGAGGCGGCCCACGCGTATGAGATGCCGTCCGTACTGCATCCGCACCACGGCGGACGAGGAGTCGGCTGCCATGGCGAGGCGGAACTGCGCCTCGGCCTCCTTCCACCGGTACGCATGGCCGTTCAGGAGCGCGAGCCCCACGTGCGCCTCAGGGATCGTGGCATCGAGGGCCAGTGCGTGCTGCGCGGCGGCCAGCGCGCGCCCCTCCACGGATGCGGCAGGCGTCGCCGTGAAGTAGGGCAGGAGTTCCAGCGCCTCGCTGAGCGTGGCGTACGCCGGTGCGAACGCGGTGTCGAGCGCGATGGCCTCGTTGAAAAGTCCGACCGCCTGAGCCACGCCGGCGCCGCGGCGGTCGAGCAGGTACACCCCGCGCATGAAGTGGTCGTAGGCATCGAGGTTCGTCGTGCCGGCAGAGTTGCGGCGCCGGCTGCCGACGTGCGTGGCGCCCGTAAGTCGCCCGCGCAGCTCGCCGACGATCGCGTCGGTGATGTTGTCCTGCACGGTAAACAGGTCATCCACGGCGCGATCGTACGTACCGGACCAGCGGATGCCGCCATCCTTCACGTTCGTGAGCTGACCGGTGATGCGAAGCCGGTTTCTATCGCGCTGCACCGTGCCGTCGAGCACCAAACTGACGCCGAGCTCCATTCCCACCTTGCGGACGTCCACCAGCTTGCCCTTGTACGTGAAGGCGAGGCTGCGCGCGGATAGGCTCAGGCCCGGCACCTTGCTCAACGCGGTCGTGAGCGCGATGGACATTCCATCCGCGAAGTACTCCTGCGCCGGGTCGCCGCCAACATTGATGAAGGGGAGCACGGCGATCTGTACGGGGCCGTCCACCTCGGCACGTCGGCTGGCCGTGAGGCGCCATCCCGCAATGACGAAGAGTACCGCGGCCGCCGCGCCAGCCAGCCACCAGCGTGGTGTCGGGTTACGCGGTCCACGTCCGGTCAGCGTGCCGTCGAGCGACGCGAGCAGCTCCTGCGCGCTCTGCGGGCGAGTGTCCGGGTTCTTCTCGAGACACCGATCGATCAGGGCGGCCACGCCGGCCGGCACATCGCCGCCCGCCTCGCGCACCGGAGTCGGCCTCGTGCCGACATGGGCGGCGATGAGCTGGTGCGCTGACATGTGGTGGAAGGGTGGGTTGCCCGTGAACAGCTCGTATGCCAGGCAGCCGAACGAGTAGAGATCCGCCCGGTGGTCGGTCGACGGATCGCCGACGGCCTGTTCTGGCGCCATGTAGGCGGGGGTGCCAATCCCCGACCCCGCCTGGGTCAGCGTCGAGGCCACCAGGGGGCCGCCCCGCGCCACGATCACCGCCTTCGAGATCCCGAAGTCGGTGACGACCGCGGCACCGCTCGACAACATCACGTTGTCAGGCTTCACATCGCGGTGTACCACACCCTGCTCGTGCGCGTACCCCAGGGCGCGCGCGACGTCCCGCAGGACGCTGACACGCTCCGCGACGGAGAGCGACCGTCCCCCGCTCAGGCAGGCGCGCAACGACGGTCCGTCCTCGTACGGCATCACGAAGTACAGCATGCCGTCGGCATCGCCCGAATCGTATAGCGGCACGATGTTCGGATGCCGCAGTCGAGCCACAATGTCGATCTCACGAAGGAACCGTTCGCGACCCAATGACGCGGCCAGTTCCGGCCGGATCACTTTGACGGCGACCCGGCGTCCGTGCTTCGCATCCTGCGCGAGGAAGACGCGCGCCATCCCGCCCATCCCGATCTCCCGCCCGATGTGATAGCGGGCGCCGAGCACCTCCGGCATCGCCTCGTCGTCGTCGTCGAACAGATTAGCGAAGCCTTCTGCCGCGGGCCGCGCCAGCAGAGGAACCGGCTGGTCGCACTCGGCGAGTAGCCGGACCAGGTCGGCATGCCGCCGAGGATCGCCTCCACTGAGCTCGAGAAGGAGTGCCGGACGCTGCGCGGGTGGCGCGTCGAGGGCGGCGTCGATCAGCGGCGCGACCTCATCCCAGTCAGGGGGCAGCACGCTTCCCACCCGTCTCCGGGGGGTCCAGTAGCGCCCGCCGCAGGAGCATCCTCGCCTTCACCCAGTCGCGCTGCACCGTGCGCACCGTAACTCCGAGCGCCTCGGCGGTCTCTTCCTCCGTCAACCCACCGAAGAATCGACATTCCACGACCTGCGCGAGCCGAGGCTCGACCTTCGCGAGTTGCTCGACCGCCTCATTGATCTCGAGCATCGCTTCCGGTTGAGCCGCGGCGGCAATCTGCTCCTGCTCCAAGGTCACCACTCGGCGCCCACCGTCGCGCTTCTTCGTCCGCCGCGCCCTGGCCAGGTCGACGAGCACGTGCCGCATGGCCACGGACGCCAGTGCCATGAAATGTGCTCGATCTCGAAACGCGTGGCGCGACTGGTCGACCAGTTTCAGGTACGCCTCGTGAATGAGGCCAGTCGTGGACAGCGTG
This sequence comes from Gemmatimonadaceae bacterium, assembly GCA_025362035.1. Classification (GTDB taxonomy): domain Bacteria; phylum Gemmatimonadota; class Gemmatimonadetes; order Gemmatimonadales; family Gemmatimonadaceae; genus AG11. The sequence continues at coordinate 8,103 of JANYIN010000200.1, forward strand.
GCGCCTGGCTGCTGGAGCCCGAGTTGACGATGAGCAATCGCTCGGAGATGGTCGTAGACCACCGGTATGAGCTGGTCAACGTCTTCTCGACGGCCGCTCCGCAACTCGCTCCGCGCGTCCAAGGCGTCCATTGGCTCCAATAGACTGTCGGACGAGGCGCGAAGCGACTGTGCGACAGGCGATGTCGCTTCGCGACGTAGTTTCTCGTGTTCTCCACCGGGGAGGACGTCTCGCCCACGCTAGCAGGAAACATGAGGATGCACCGTTTGGAACGCAATGACCTTCCGATCAGGCTGCTGGCTGTGCCCTAGTCGCTTGCGCGCATGCTGACGCCGCAGCGCCGAGACGACCGCAATTCACCGTCGCCGACATATTCGTCTTGGTCAGTAATCAAACAGCGCGGAACAGAGCGATCGCGCTCTGAAAGATGGTTCACCCGTCTTAGAAAAAAACGTTCGTGTCGTGTTCCGGTGAATTCTGACGTGTTGCTCAGTACGAGGCTACTACGCCAGCAGTCCTCCAGCATCTCTGACAGGTCACCTCTTCCACGAGCGTCCCATGACGACCTATCCTGCGTTCTCCTCTCGCCGGCACGTTGCACTGGCCTGCACAGC
>JANYIN010000105.1 GCA_025362035.1 Gemmatimonadaceae bacterium
CAGCGCCCCTCTCGCGATCATTCGCATTGAGGCCGACATCGATGCTGCCGGGCTCGTACACATGGGATGTCAGGATCGTGGCGTCTCCTCATCTATCGGGTCAGATCGCTGTCCGCTGGCGGTGATTCGTCAGCGCGGCGACCAGATGGTCGCGCAGTTCCCGGATCAGTTCGCGCAGCGCCGGCGTCGCCTCCACTCGGGACACCGGATCATCGAAGTACAGACAGCCGATCAGCTTGCCCTCGACCACCAGCGGCAGCAGTCCGAAGCTCTTCGGATCGAGATCATGGAGCAGCCGATCGCGCCGCATGTGCTTGCCCTCGTCGCTGTCCATGTCCACAAAGAGTTCGTGGCGATCCACCAGAGCAACGCCGAGCGGGCCGCCCACGCTGGCGACGCGCACGAGGAAGAGGTTCATCGCCGTCTCGTGGCCCGCCCCAGCGCCCACGCGTCCGCGCACCCGCGAGAAGTCTTCCGAGCTGAGCGCCAGTAATGCGCGCCGGTAGCCGGCGCCGCAGATGGCGTCGAGCGTGGCGCGGGTGGCTCGGCCGGCGTCGAATGCCCCATCCTTCCGCTCTTCGTACAGCGCACGCAGGGCGAGTCGTGTTCTGGCTTCAACGGCGGAGTCGGTGGTGTTCGCGTCATAGCGACCCGAATCCGCCACCCAGTCCGGGTGCGAGACGGCAAGTGGCGTGGCCATCGGCGCGACCAGTGGCTGCACCGGCGCGGCCTGCGGCTCCACCTGATCGTCCGGGCACCGTTGTTCCGTGACTCCGTGATCCTGTCCGGTTCCATGATCGTCCGCCGATTCCGCCGCGTCGCCCATGAAGGTCACGACCGCGACCGCGATTTGTTGCGACAGTCGCTTCTGGTCGAACGTGGCATGCATCGTGTTCAGTGCATCCTCCGAATCGACCAGCGCCGACTTCGCGGTCTCCATGACGATTTCAGCGTCGAGGCCGAGCCCGCGTCCGAACTTGGCGAGGACTTGCGAGAGTTCCCCCGGCTTGGCCTGTCCGGTGCGCCGGTAGACGGCGTTCGTGACTTCGGCGCTGAGCTGCGTGACCGCGTGCAAGCGGGCGGCGGAACTCCCGCCCGGCGGCGCAGCGGAGCGCATGCTCGTCACGATCTCGGCCGGCATCTTCCATCGGCGCGCCAGCGCGATGCCCGCCTCTTCGAAGGTGAAGCCGAGCAGTTTCCGCTCCGAGCCCGGCCTCAGCGGGGGGGCAAGCTCGACGAGCGCGAGCCATTCGTTGTATTGCCGCGTCCTGTAGCACGCGACGAGAATCTCACCCAGGTTGCGAAACAGCCCGCACAGGTACGCGACTTCTCCCTTGGGATAGCCGGCCCTGGGTGCAAGATGGAGGCTCTGGTTGGCCGTGAGGACGGAGAGGGTGAGCAAGTGGCTCACACCCGGCGCCTTCTTCTGCATGTGATCGAGGATCGTGGCCGCCATGGCCAGGTGCCGCACGCGATCGAAGCCGAGTAGAAGAATCGCCTGCTTCACCGACGTGACGCCGCCCGCACCGGGCGCATTCACCGCCGTATTGGCGATCCGAATGATCTTTGCGGTGAGTGAGACATCCTGGACGATGGCGTCCTGCAGTGCCGCGACACGTGCCTCCGTGTCGCCGGCCGTGCTCGAGATAGCGCGCACGTTTCCGACGAACGCGGGAAAATCAGCCGACGCGCCGACGGCGCGGACGAACGCCTTGGCCTCAGGCGAAACATCCGGCATCTGCGGCTCAGCGCCGTGCTGGTCCGTCAGCGCGTTCAGGATGCCTCCGCGCTGGCCGCGTCGGATCCGCTTGCACCGAGCAGCGCCAGGCCCAGCAGGTTCGTGCCGCGCGCGCGAAGCCACGTCGCAACGGGCGAGTTGGCCGCGAACAGGTCGAGTACGTACGTCGCCTGCGCCTGATGCCACTGGCGGTCGGGATGCAGAGAGGACCCGCCAGCGGGCGTCAGCGGACGCGCCGGCGTGGCGTGTCGCGCGGCGTCGAAGACCCGTACGAACACGAGGCCGTGGTCAACGCGAAACTCCAGGGTCGGGTGATCGGCGACGCCAGAGACACGAAGGACATCTCCAAAGTCGTTGAGGATCGAATCGGCGGGCGGAACGGAAAGCGAATCTATCATTTCGATCGGTCAGCGTAAGGCGATGAGTCCGGTACATCGTGCACTGTGGAAGTCTCGACCGACACCGGGACAGACTGAACGCGCGTCGTGCGCGCCGGCCTATTCATATCGGAGCGCCTCGATGGGATCGAGGCGCGCGGCGCGACGCGCGGGCACCACGCCGAACACCACCCCGATGCCGACCGACACCGCCACCGCGATGAGTGTCTCCGCCAGCGGAGCGTGCGCCTGGACGTTCATCAGCATGGTCACCGCACGTCCCGCCAACAGTCCGACGAGGATGCCGAGCAGACCGCCAATCCCCGTCAGCGTGCACGCCTCGATCAGGAACTGCAGCAGGATGTCGCGCCGCGTGGCGCCGAGCGCCTTGCGGATGCCGATCTCGCGTGTGCGCGCCGTGACTGACACCATCATGATCGCCATGACGCCGATGCCGCCGACCATGAGCGCCACCGACGCGAGCACGATCATGACCAGAAAGAACACATCCGTAATCGACATGAACACCTTCAGGATCTGATCCTGGCTCAGCAGGTCGAAGTTGTTCTGCTGACCGGGGCGTAAACGACGCAATTCCCGCAGGGCCACGGTCACCGCCTCTTCCGCATCCATCACGGTGATACCGACACGGGGCTTGACCGCGATGAACAGCGCGTTGGTCTTGTCGATCTTGTACGCGCGCCAGGTGAACTCGAAGGGTAGAATCGCGCCGACCTGCTGGCCCGGTGGCGCGAATATGTTCGCCGGGGCCTGATACAGTCCAACAATCGTCACCGGCCGACCACCGATCTGCACGGTCTTGTCGAGTGGTCGCTCCCGACCGAAGATCTGCTTCGCGTGGTCGATCTCCAGGACGACCACCGGCGCGCCCGCGCGCAACTCCGCCTTCGTGAACCACCGCCCTTCGAGCAGTTCCCCACCCTGAATCTCCTGATAGCGTTCGTCGGCGCCGAACACGGCCACGTCACGCGTCCGAACGCCATTGTGGTTCAGTCTCGCTTGCAGTTGCGACCAGATGCTGGCGTACGCGATCTGCGGCAGTCGCTTCAGCCGCTCAGCGTCGGCGGCGTTCAGATCCGGACGAATGCGAACGCTCCTGGGCAGCTGGTCCGGGTTGAGCGGCGTGGTGGAGAAGATCTTCATCACGTAGAACGTGGTAGGGCCGGCGGACTCTATCGTGTTGAGGATCTGATCGCGTACCCCTGTCACGATCGTCGCCATGGTCATCACGGTCGCGACGCCGATCACCACGCCGAGGATCGTGAGGCTCGCGCGAAGCTTGCTGACGCGCAGCGAGTCCAGGGCGATCCCGACATTCTCGCGCAGCTGGTCGAGCGAGATGCGGCGCGTCATTCCGCTCTCAGCGCCGTGATTGGATCGAGCCGCGCGGCTCGTCGCGACGGATACACGCCGAACAGGACGCCGACACCGGCTCCCAGCAGCACTGCGAGCACCACCGACCACCACGTGATGCGCGCGGGCAGTGGCGACACGACGCTGACGAGTCCGGCGAAGGCCCATCCGGATAGCACCCCGAGTATGCCGCCCCCCGTGGACAGGGCGATTGCTTCGGCGAGGAACTGCCGTTCGATGTCGCGCGCGCGCGCGCCGACCGCCTTGCGGATGCCGATCTCACGCGTGCGCTCGCTCACGGCCATGAGCATGATGTTCATGATGACGATGCCGCCCACGACGATGCCGATGGCGACCACCGCCGGAATGACGCTGAACAACACGGCGGTGAGCTGCTTCCAGAAATCCACCAGCGCGTCGGCGGTTTCGACGGAGAAGTTGTCTTCCTGATCCGGACGCAGATGGCGCGTGAGCCGCATCGCTTCCTGCGCGCGCGCCATCGCTGGCGCCACGTCGACCGCTTCGGCCATCTTCACCGAGATCGACGTGGACGCGAGATGCCCGTAGATCATCTCGTAGCGCGAGAGGGGAATGAGGGCGATGCCGTCGAAGGATTGGCCGAGCACCTGGCCTTTTGCGGCGAGCACGCCCACGACTTCGAATCGCTGTCCGCCGAGTCGTACCTCCTGTCCGATCGGATCGGCCGTCTCGAACAGCTTGTCTGCGGCCTCGTGCCCGAGCACCACCACCGAGCGACGCTGCGATTCATCGAGGTCCACCAGCGGCCGTCCGTGCTCGATGCGGTAGTCCTGCACCTCCTGGTACGGCGCCGTGACGCCGCGGACTTGCACGTCGCCGACTTCGCGATTGCGCCAATGGACGTCGGACAGTGGCGTGGGGAATCCCGACGTGATGGCAATCGCCGCCGCGTCCGGCAGTGCCTGGCGTACGACCTCGAAGTCGGCGCGCGTCAGAACGGGACGCTTGTTCACCCGCTTCCACGTCTCGTCGTCGAAGAAGCCGAGCTGGATCGGCACGCGCCGCACCTGAAAGGCGTTCGTGCCGATCAGCGAGTTGGCGATGTTCTCTTTGACGTACGCATTCATCCCCTGGATCACGGCGACCACCGCCACGAGGAATGCCACCGACACGATGATACCGAGGAGCGTGAAGAAACTCCTGAGCTTGTTCGCCCGGATCTCACCGAGCGCGGTCGTGAGAATGTCGGAGAAGCGCACGGCTACTCGTGCCGCAATGCCTCGACCGGATCCAGCCGTGATGCCTTGGCGGCGGGCACCATGCCGAAGATGATGCCCGTGAGTGCCGCGGCCACGAGCGACGACACGACGGCCGACACCGGTACGCTGGCCGGAATGGGCGTGTTCATCTTGATCAGCAGGGCCAGCCCCATCCCGATGAGGAGGCCGATCGCGGCACCGACGCAGGTGAGCGTCGCGGCCTCCACGAGGAATTGCCACAGAATGGTCGCGCGCGTGGCGCCGAGTGCCTTGCGCACGCCGATTTCGCGCGTCCGTTCGGTGACGGAAATCATCATGATCGCAACGACGCCCACGCCGCCGACCAGGAGTCCTACGCCGCTCAGGGTGAGCCCGACCAGGAAGATGGCCCCGAAGAGCTGATTGAAGACGTCGAGAATGCGATCCTGGCCGACGAGGTAGAACGTGTTCGGGCGTCCCGGCTTGAGCCCGCGCTTCGCGCGCAACAATGCCGTGACGGCGTCCGTGGCGACATCTGGCGGGACATCGGCTCGCGGCATCACGGACGCTTGCAGCCCGCCACGCCAGATATTGAGGTGGCGCCACGCGGTCATCATGGGGAGAATGGCGCGCGGTGAATCCGGACCGCGCCCGCTCAACGTCTTGAGGAAACCTGCCTTGGTATGAAAGACGCCGATGACGACAAAGGGAATGTTCTCGATCGTCACCTGCTTGCCGATGGGATCCGACTGGCCGAAAAGCTGGGACTTCAGCGTGTCGTTCACAATCACCACCGCCGCGGCGCTATTCTCTTCTCCCTCGGTGAAGCTGCGCCCCGGAAAAAGATCGGCCCGATCAGTCTTGATCCAGTCGCCGGTATAGCCGTCGTAGCCCACCCCCTTCACGAGCTTGTCCCGGTAGGCAAAGGCGGTCTGGCCGCCCAGCGACGCCACTGCCGTCTCGATCTCCGGCAGCGCCTGAATGCCACGAAATTCGTCGAGCGTCAGCGCGGGATTCTTTCGGTCCGGGCAGCTGTCGTCACTGCCGTCACAGCGGTTGATGCCGGGATTGCGGCGCTGGATGGAAAATGTCGTCGCGCCGAATTCATCCAGGTCCTTCTTGAAGCTGGATTGAATCCCGTGCACGGTGGCACCCATGGCGACCACCACGAACACGCCCACCGCGACACCGGAAATCGTGAGCGCGGCTCGGACCTTGTTGGCGCGAATGGCTTCGAGGGCAATGGTGACACCCTCCAGAGCCATGGTGATGCGGTCGAAGAGTCGCATCACTCTTGCCGCAGCGCTTCGATCGGGTCCAGTCGCGCGGCGCGGCTGGCGGGATAGATCCCCGCCACGATCCCCACGCCCGCGCCCAGGAGCAGCGCGGCACCAATGGACCACGGCGCCACCGACGCCGGCAGTGGCGAGAGGGCGGCGATGATCTTTGCCGCCGCGATGCCCAGCGCAATGCCGATAGCCGCACCCAGCAGGCTGAGCGTCGCCGACTCCACGAGAAATTGCGACATGATGTCGCGCCGCTTCGCCCCGAGTGCTTTACGAATGCCGATTTCCCGCGTGCGCTCGGCGACGGCCACCAGCATGATGTTCATGATGACGAGCGCGCCGACCAGCAGCCCGATGAACGGGAGGGCCGTGCCGAACAACACCATTTTCTCCTTGATGCTCGCGAAGAACTGCAGCGCCGAATCAGACGTCTCGAGTGAGAAGTTATCCGGGGCTCCAGGCGACAGCCGGCGTGCGCCGCGCAGCACCTCGCGCGACAGCTCGATGCCGTCGTCCACCAGCTCCTTGGACGGCGCCTGCACGAGCAATTCCTGCACGTCGCCACGAGGCTGGATCACCCGGTTGAGCGGCGACGTATAGGGCACGATGGCCATGCGGTCGAGCGAAAAACCGAAGACACTGCCCTGCTTCTCGACCACGCCGATGACGTTGTAGGCGGTACCGCTGATCTTGAGCTCTCGGCCAAGCGGGTCGAGATCGTTGAAGAAGTTGTCGGCTACCTCGGTACCGATGACGATCACGTGCGACCCCGCGGTAACCTCCTGGGGCGTGAACGCTCGCCCGCGGTCGACGTTGAAGTGCTTGATCGTGAAGTACTCGGCTTCCGTCGCGAACGCCTGGATCTGACGCGGCCGCGAATAGCGCGAGGTGGCGTTGAGCTGCGTGGCGTTGACGATCGACGAACGGCTGCCGGCCGGCAGCACGGATCGCACCAGTTGGACTTCCGGCTCGAACACTCGGGGGCGCCGGTTGAACGCCCGCCATTCTTCGTCCGTCGTGTTCGGGTTGAAGTTCGCCCGACGGTGGAGCGTGAACGTATTCACGCCGATGATCTTGCCGGCGAAGTCGTTCTCCACGTAATCGCTCATGCCCTGCACGATCGACACGACGGCGATGAGGAACATCACGCCGATCATCACGCCCAGCAGCGTGAAAAAGCTCTTGAGCTTCTGGACCCTGATCGTGTCGAGCGCGAGCCGGACGGCTTCGAGAAAAGGCATCGCGAAAGATACGCCGCCCGTCGCCACGGCGCACGGCTTACCGGCGCTCGGGCGGGGGCACCGCCGGTTTCGCGCTGCGGATGACTGGCCAGGTCAGGCTGAACGCCGGCGCGACCCGCGAGGCAACGACAGACGTGTCGGCAATGCCGTGCCCATTGCGGCGCAGCGTCAGTTGCACGCGTCTTCCCTCCGGAATTCCGCAGACGCGGAACCGGCCAGTCGTGCTCACGTCGGTGAGCTGCGCGGCGCGGTTGATAACGGTTTCGCTCGTGACCGAGAACTGGTTCAGCCAGTTGGACGACACCGAGAGGCCGTGGAAGTCGAACAGCACGTCGGCCACGAGCTTTCCGAAGAGGATGGTCGTGTTGTCGGGCACGCGCTGCCCGTCGCAGAGGCGCGACACGGTGGTCGCGCGCGACGGCATCTGCAGGGTGGCGTCGGCCACGCTTCCTTCCTGCACGATGACCGAGGTCGTCGTTTCGCGGACATTGCTGTATTCGGCGAACGCGGTGTCGGCGGCGACCAGGGTGTAGCGTCCGGGAATGACCGCCTGAAATGCAAAGCGGCCCGCCGAGTCGGTGCGAGCGCTGTCTCCCGTACCCATCAGCGACACCACGACGCCCGGGAGCGGCGTACTGCTGCGCTCGACCCACACGCTTCCGGTCAACACCGGCGGCGGATTGCGATATCGGAGGCTGTCCCGCCACACCGCACCAAGGACGAGGCCGCCCGTTTCGGTCATCTGGACGACGGTTCGGTTGAGGATGCGAGTCAAGCGTCGATCGTTGCTTCTGCCGTCCTGGCCGCGCGTCATCTGATCGATTCGCGCCGACGATGGCGTGCGGCTCTCCTTCAACACGGGCAAACGCATGCTCCACCGATCGATGAACACCACGCCGTTGGGCATCGCGTGAAAGCGCAGCGCCCCGCCGGCCCCCGCACGGATGGCGGCCGGCTCGAGTTGCGTGAACTGGAACTCCATGGAGCGCAACGCCAGCACGCCAGCGTCCATCCAGAGGACGCCCCGAACATCCACGATCGAGTCGCGACCCTGCGCCGGTTCGAACGCCAGACCGATGGCGCCGGGATGGTCCGAGTCTTCCCCCTTCACCTCGAAGCAGTGCGTCTCGGCAAAGCTCTCGTCGAGGAGGACGTCGGCATCGGGCGCTTTGTAAACGCGACGAGTCGAATCCTCGTCGATGTAGCCCCGTTCGGCGAGCTGGCGCGGCGAATCGGCCGCCGCGAATGGTCGCGTCGTGGTTCCCGAAGCGGAGCGCGTCTCCTGTTCCAGCACGTGCCCGTCGCTCACCGACGCCATCCGCGTATACGTGAGCAGTGTAGCGAATGCCGGCGTTGCCTCGCGGGCTACGACCGCCGCCAGGAGACCCGCGCGCGCTTGTTCCCAGAATGCCGCGGCGCGACGTCTATCGGGCCCGTCGGAACACAGCGCACTGCTGGACACCTCCACCGGTGCGAGCATCGGCGGAATTCTCGACATGGCCACGTCCACCACGATGGTGTTGCCGCGCGTTAGCGGGAGCGGGACGACGCGCGGCTGAAAGCCGATGCGAATGACCCGCACCTCGGCGGCGGTGACGCTCTGCTGCATCACGTAGCGGCCCGCCGCGTCGGACAGCGTGCGTGCGAGAGTGCCCCCGCCGCGATCGAGCAGCACGACCACGGCGCCCGCCAGCGGCGCCGCGCTTCCGCTATCCCGCACCGTACCGCCGATGCGCTGCGCCTCGAGCTTGCCGCCCGACACCGCGACGAGCAACGCGAGCGGAACGATGGTATTCCTCAGCGCTCGCATCTCACCTCTCTACAGAACGACCACGCGTCCCTCGCGGGCCGATCGTAACGCCGCTTCCAGCACCGTGAGCGACGCGATCGCCTCCGTCGTGAGCACGGGAGGCGGTGCGCCATCCAGGATCGCGTCGGCCACGCCCGCGTAGAAGCGCTCGTACGCGCCCGTTTCCGTGCGTATGGGTTGTGCGTCACTGCCCACGCCCAGACGGCCCCAGTTCGTGGATGGTTCGTCGCCCCATCCCGGATCGCCAGGCCGCGCCCCAGCGATCAACGCAGCCTCCTGGCCATCGAGGCCGAACTTGACGAATGCGGCGCGGGAACCCCACACCCCAAGCCGCAAACTCGGCTGTGCGGCTCGCACCGACATGTACAGGTGCGATCGCACTCCTCTCCGATGCGTGAGCGCGATGAAGCCGTCGTCCTCCACGCGTACGTCCTGGTGGCGACGGTCGGCCTCGGCGTACACACTGGCCACCGGCCCGAACAGCAGCAGCGCCTGATCCACCAAGTGGCTGCCGATGTCGTACACGATGCCCTCGGCGCTCAGTGTCGCATCCGGCGCGGCCCAACGGGGCTTGGCGACCGCACGCCACCGATCGAAGCGCGACTCAAAACGCTGCACGTCACCGAACGCGCCTTCGCGCACAAGCCGTTGCACAGTGAGGAAGTCTCCGTCCCACCGTCGATTCTGGAAGGGGATGGCCAGCCTGCCTGTCCTGGCGGCGACGGCCTCGATCTCCCGCGCCTCGTCCGCCGAGGCGGCGAAGGGCTTGTCCACCACGACGTGCGCACCGTGTTCGAGCACGGCTTTCGCGATCCGCACATGGGTGCCGCTCGGACTGCTCACCGCCACGAGATCGATCTGCGGAAGGACGGTCCAGAGATCGTCCACCGTATCGATGATCAGGGCTGCAGGGTAGGCCGCCGCCGCGCTCGCGCGCCGATCAGCGTCGCGCGTCACGACCGCAGCTACCCGCATGCGCGGCGTGGCCTGGATGAATGGGGCATGAAAGGTGGCGCCACCGAGGCCGTAGCCCACGACGGCCACCTCCAGCGGCTGACCTGCGGCGTGTGTCGTCACGAACGCTCGCCGAGTTCGCGTCGTCAGGGTGCCGGGGTCTGCAACAACCCGAGCTTGAGGGCCAGCTTGACGTAGTCGGCGCGATGCGCCAGTCCGAGCTTGTCGTTGATACGCTGCTTGTAGGTGTCCACCGTCTTGGGACTAATGGTCAACTTCTCACCGATTTCGGGAGCCGTGTACCCCTCGGCGATCAATCGCATCACGGCGCGCTCGCGATCAGTGAGCCGTTCATACCGCGCTCGGTCGGTCGCATGTTCCCCCCGCTTGCGCATTCCATTCGCCAGTACCTGGGCCCCCGACGGCTGCACCCACACGTCTCCGCGTGCCACCGCACGCACCGCCTCCACGAGTTCGCGGTCCGCCGCGCTCTTCGAGAGGTATCCGGTCGCTCCCGCCTCCAGCACTGCCTCGAGGTATGCCTCTTCGGAGTGCATTGTCAACACCAGTACGCGCGGGCTCCCTGCGCCAGCGGATGTGACCTGGCGCGTGGCACTCATGCCATCGCCCTCGGCCATTGAGAGATCCATCACGACGACATCGGCCGGCGTGTGTGCCAGCAGTGAGACAGCCTCGTGACCACCCGCGGCCTCACCAACCACGACGATGTCCTCCGCGCCCCCGAGCACGGCCTTGAGGCCCGTCCGCACGATTGCGTGGTCATCCACCAGCACCACCTTGATCGTCATATGTCACCGCTTCTCCATCAACTGGTAAGCGGGACGACCGCCACGATACGGGTGCCGCGGCCGGGCGCGCTGCTCACGGAGAGACGTCCGTTCACCAAGGCCGCCCGCTCCCGCATGGAGAACAAGCCCATGCCCGGCCGGCGCTCTTCTGCACTTTCCACATCGAACCCAAGCCCATCGTCGGCCACTTCGAGCACCGCGGTCATGCCATCACGGCGCAACCGGACGCTCACCTGCTTCGCGTTGGCATGCCGCGCCGCGTTGCGCAGCGCTTCCTGCGCGATACGATACAACGCCGCCGCCATGGGGGCGGGAAGGGGCGGATCGAAATCCGCCGCGGCGACCTGCACGTCGAATGGCTCCCGCTCCCGTGTCTGCCGCGCAAGCCAATCGAGCGCGGCGGGCAACCCCAAGTCGTCCAGGACACGCGGGTACATCGTGTGCGACAGGAGGCGCACTTCCTCCAGCGCCTCCGCAACGAGTTCGCGCGTCGTCGCGATCCGGGCGTCGAGCGGCGCCGAGGTGCTCTCTCTCGAGGCCGCCCCGAGATGCAGCATGGCGGCGGTCAGGATTTGCGCGGTGGAATCGTGCAGCTCGCGCGCGACGCGAGCGCGTTCCTCGTCCTGCGCACTGATGACCTGCGCGGCGAGCCGGCGCACGCGCAGACTATCCTCCGTAAACCGGTCCAGGAGCGCATTGAGCGTCCGCCCCACCCGGGCCATGTCGCGATCGGCCAAGATGCTTGGCGGCACGCGAGCGTCCAGGTCGCCGGTGGACAGCTTCACGGCGGTCGCCTCGAGATCTCCCAGTGGCTGGAGGGCAAGGTAGACCAGCCCGAGGTTGGCGATGAGGCTCACACCGAGCGCGATGACCAGAATGAAGACTGTGCCTCCTGGCGCATTCAAGCGGCGCTCCGCCGTCAGCGCCAACGCAGACCCGACGATCAGCAGGTTCGCTCCCGCAATTTTGGCTAACATCGGAGCGCGCAGCACGAGACTGATCACTCCGCGCCGGGCGCTTGCGCTCGGGCTTCTCTGGTCCACCGAAAGGGCCGCAATCACCGCTGCGTCAGGCATGCATGAACGGTTGCAGGAGTGAGAAGTCGTCACGGAGCAAGCCGCGCGCGAGGCCACGCCCGAAGAGGGAGCCAATCACGTTCCCGGTGCCGGAATAGCCGCCGATCGCCCACGCGCCGGGCCGCACTTCCCGCACGATTGGAAGGGCATTCGTGGTATAGCTGACGCTCGCGGCCCAGCGATGCGTGATCTCCGCCTGGACCCCCAGCTTTCCGCGCAGCCGCTGCTCCAGTGCCCGCTGCACGGCGTCCGTTACGATGCGCTCGTGCGTCCACTCGGCATCACCGCCCACGTCGCGCCCGCCGCCCAGGGCGATAGCGCCGTCACGGCACTGCTGCCAATAGTCGAAGCCCCACCGTGCATACACGGGACGAGGCACGTGGATCTCGCTGGTCGGGGCCGTGGCCAGCATCTGGAGGCGAGCCGTCCGCAACTCGCCGGCCAGCTCGGGTAGCAGCAGCTCGAGCGCGCCGTCCACCGCGACGATGATGAAGCGGGCGTGCACGCGACCCTGGGCGGTGCACACCGAACCGGTGGAAATGCCTACGGCGGCCGACGATTCGTGGAGTGCGGCTCCCTGGCGCATCGCCATGGACGCAAGCGTTCGGCACCGTTCCAGCGGCTGGAAGGCGCCGTCGCCGATCACCACGATCCCCACTCCTTCGGGCCCGACATACGGTTCCGCGGCGAACCCGTCTGCGCGTAGCGCGGCGAGGTGTCGCGCGCAGTCGGCTTCTTCCTCTTTCGACTCGGCGATACGAAGCGAGCCTGGCCGCGTTACCGTCTCTGGTGTTTCCGCCGCGATGCGTTCCAGTTCGTCGAGCGTGAGTTGATACATCGCGCGCGCGCGATCGCGACCATGGCGGGCCACCGCGTCGTGGTAGAACGACGAGAGGCCGCCAAGCAGAAACCCGCCGTTGCGTCCCGCGGCGCCTCCCCCCACTTCGCCGGCGTCGATGCCCACGACGCGGGCCCCGAGTCGTCCCGATTCCAGCGCGCAAGAGAGACCGGATCCGCCCAAGCCCACTACGCAGACATCGGCGTACACGTCCCCGGCGAGAGCGGGCAGGCCGAGGCCCGCGCCGACAGCCCAGAGCGGCGGGCTACTCGAAGTCGAGAGCAAGATTGAGTGCAGGCGCGGAATGCGTCAGCGCGCCGACCGAAATCCAGTCCACGCCGGTCTCCGCGATGGAGCGCACCGTCTCGAGCGTGATGCCACCTGACGCCTCGGTAATCGCGCGCCCCTCCACGAGAGACACGCACTCCGCCATCTGCTGCGGCGTCATGTTGTCGAGCATGATGATGTCCGCCTTCGCGTCGAGCGCCGCCTGTACCTGTTCGATCCGATCGCACTCGACCTCGATCTTCGTACCCACCGGCGCGAGTTCGCGGGCTCGGCGGACGGCGAGGCTCACGTCGCCGTCCACCGACGCCAGGTGATTGTCCTTGATGAGGACCGCGGTGGAGAGATTGAGCCGGTGGTTCGTGCCGCCACCAGCACGGACGGCGTACTTCTCCATCAGACGCCAGCCCGGTGTGGTCTTGCGGGTGTCCAGAATCCTTGCCCTGGTGCCGCGGACGGCATCGACGTAGCGCGCGGTGATGGATGCGACCCCGGACAGACGCTGCAGGAAGTTGAGCGCCACCCGCTCCGCGGTCAGCAGGGCGCGCGCGTGGCCCGAGAGGTACAGGATGGAATCGCCGGGTGCGAGGCGCGAGCCGTCTTCCCTGTCCACGCGAATGGTGACCTTGGGGTCGAGCGTGCAGAACGCGTCGAGCGCGAGCGACACGCCGCAGAGGACGCCCGGCGCCCTGGCCACCAGCCGGCCGCGGGCGTGCCGGTCGGACACCACAGTGGCGATGGTGGTGAGGTCGTTGAACGCACCGTCCTCCTCCAGCGCGTTCATCACCAGCCCGTGGAGTTCCGCTTGGGCATAGGGGAAGCGGAGCAGACCCACGTTGGTCACCGCCGGCGTTCCGAGTGGCGTGATTCTGCGTGGCGCACTGCGGTGTTCCGGCTCGTGATGCTCCATTTCCATGCGTGCCTCCTGCCGCTCGGACGACCTACTCGCCCGGATCGACCGTCGGGTCGGGGATGCCCATCCGCGGCGCAGTGCCGCCGATCGCGATCATTCGTTCAATGGCCAGTCGCGCACGGTCGGCGACGTGCGCCGGCACGGTGATGCGGTGTTCGAGCCGTTCCAGCGCCCGTTTCACCCTGGGCAGCGTGGTGACCTTCATATAGGTGCACGAGGCGCGCTCATTCGCGGCAAAGAAGCGCTTGGTGGGATTTTCGCGCCGTAGCCGATGGAGGATTCCGACTTCGGTGGCCACGATGAATTCGGAGGCGTCCGACATCGCAGGTCGCCGGATCATTCCCTCGGTGGACAGGATCTGCGCACCGTCGGGATCGATGTCCCCGGCGCTCATCGCCTCGAGAACGCTCGTGGAGCATCCACATTCCGGGTGGACCAGGAACTCCGCCTCGGGATGCAACGCGCGCTGGAGCCGGATATTTTCCGGGTCGATGCCCGCGTGTACATGGCACTCGCCCATCCATATCCGGATGTTGTCCCGGCCGGTGAGGCGCTTCACGTGAGCGCCAAGAAACATGTCAGGACAGAACAGGATTTCCGTTTCGGGCGGGATGGCGTTCACCACTTCCACCGCGTTGCCCGAGGTGCAACAGTAGTCGCTTTCCGCCTTCACTTCGGCAGTGGTGTTCACGTACGACACCACCACGGCGCCGGGATGCTCGGCCTTCCACTGCCGGAGCTGCTGCGCGTCGATCATGGAGGCCAGGGAGCAGCCCGCCGCGAGATCCGGCAGCAACACCGTTTTCGCCGGTGAGAGGACGGCGGCCGTTTCGGCCATGAAGTGCACGCCACAGAAGACGATGACGTCCGCTTCCGTTTTGGCCGCTTCGCGGGAGAGTCCCAGCGAGTCGCCGACGAAATCAGCGACGTCCTGCACCTCGGCTCGCTGATAGTTGTGCGCGAGGATGACGGCATTCTTCTCTCGCGCCAGCGACCGGATTTCCGTCTGGAGATCGGCGGGGAGCGCCCGGGACTGGCGTGACTGCGATGCGGTCGTACCCATCCTGATAAGCTAACATCGAGCCCGGCAATGCGGGGCCCGCGGCGGCTGGACTGGTCAGGCGGACTCGGCACCCGCATACTCCGGCGCGCAGGCTTTTCCCCTCACTCCGGACCGTCAATGCTCAAGGAATTCAAGGCGTTCGCGATGCGTGGCAATGTGGTGGATCTGGCGATCGGCGTCATCATCGGCGCCGCCTTCGGAAAGATCATCACGTCGTTCGTGAACGACATTCTCATGCCCCCTCTCAGCCTGCTGACTGGCAAGACGGACATCGCGAGCAAGTTCATCGATCTTTCGGGAACTCCGCATGCCACTATTGCGGAGGCCAAGGCCGCGGGCGCCGCGACGCTGAACTACGGTCTGTTCTTGAACAGCGTCATCGATTTTCTAATCGTGGCGTTCGTGATCTTTCTGCTGGTGCGCCAAATCAACAAGCTCATGCCGCCACCACCGGTGGTCGCCGGGCCGCCAATGAAGAATTGCCCCAGATGCACGACGTCCATCCCGGCAGGCGCCACCCGCTGTCCGCATTGCACATCTGATGTGTAGTGGATGTCGGAGATGATTTCTTTTCCACTGCAGAATGAAGTACTGGATTCCTGCAGTACCTGGAATGGCATACCGGCTCCCAAAACGAGTGGAGAGATCCTTTCCAGGTTTCTGTGACGTTGGATGCCAGTCCAGATACTGGTTCAATCCAGTACTTCATTCTGCAGTGATTTCTCTTTCACTGCAGAATGAAGTACTGGACTACAGCAGTACCTGGACTGGCATCCAACCTCCCAAAACGAGTGGAGAGAATCCTCTCCTGGCTTACTGGGAGGGGAATTGCGGGGAACGGTGTGCTTGTTGAAACCCCGCGCGCCTTGCGTCCTTACACTTCTGGCTGAACGCAGTCGACGCTGTGTCGGGCGCCGGGTGTGTCGGCGCACAGCCGTTGCACTTCCAAGGGAATGAGCTCTCGCCCCGCTGTACGAACGTCCCTGCTCACGCGAATAGCCATCGGACCAAGAGGTAGCCAGTTGCCGTCGAAGGCTGCGAGCCGCGGAATGGGCGGTAGAGCACGACGGTGGCGCCGGAGTCGACATGACAGCCCCAGCGGCGCGGCGCGTTCAGAAAGTGCTCCTGACACCGCGCTCCCTCAACGCGCAGGTGGATCCGACCCATCGTCGTATCCGTTTCTGGCAACATGACGAGCATCCAGTCGCCGGGCGGCAAATGCTGGCGGCGATTGTCTCCGCGCGCCATGCGCAGAGGTATCGCGAAAAGTCGCTGTACGTCGCGCACGCGCAACAGAGTGTCTAGGGCAGCGAGGGTGGCCACGCGCTGGTAGACGTGCACTCCGGTCACTCCATCGCTCTCGCCGACGCGTACACCTGCCCAGGTGATCCCGCGTCCTTGCGGAGAGAGCAGCAGTCCGTGCAGCCTCGCCACAAGGGAGTCGCCCACCCCTGCCGTGGCCCTTGCGGGGGAGATCGGATGCGCGCTGGCGTCATAGGCCACGAACGTCAGCGGGATTGGTCTGGTGAGCGCGGTGTCACCGAGCACGAACTGCAGGGGCCCCGGTAGCCGCACGTTTTCGACGCGGCGGCACTGGACGATCAGGCGTAGAGCCAGCGTCCCCAGGGCAGCACGCACGGCTAAGTCGCCGGACCTGGTACAGGTCACCGCACCGGTGGTCGTTACAGGCACCGAGTCGCCGCCGATCCAAGTGAATCGGACCGGGGCGGCAGTGACAACGTTGCCCGAGGCATCGAGCGCTCGTACGGAGAGCGTCACCGGATAGTGGCTGTTCACCACTATCGTGTCGGACGCACCGCTCACGAGCCGCATCGGTGGTCCGGGCCGCGGTTGCGGATGTTCCTCGCAGGCAGCGAGAAGAACGAGGATAGTGGCGAGGGCTCTAACGGGGAGCGGGAACATGGTCGATCCTCGAAGGAGAGGTACACGCCCACAAGATACGAAGAGTCGCCGTCGGCTTCGGTTCCACGCGTAGCCTGACTCAGTATTAGGCGAGCGCCCCGAGCAGGCGTGTCAAGAACCAATTCACGCGGGGTTCTAACATGCAATCCGCTCCCGACATACGGGACACCGATAGGACGTGGAATGGCATCCCGGCTCCCAACACGAGTGGAGAGATCTTTTCCAGGCTTCTTGGGAGGTTGGATGCGAGTCCAGATACTGCTTCAGTCCAGTACTTCATTCTGCGGTGGCTGTCCTTGCTCCGTGAACGCGACGTGGCGGTTTCCCTCGCACGCCACTTGTCAGTTAATTCTCAATTGTTGGACGATGCGGGGCGACGGTGTATGCACCGCACCGAGCATGCTGACGGAGGCAGCATCCGCGTAGATTCTCGCTGTTCATCCGCCAAGATCCGCGGTATTCAGTCGCAGGGAGAGCGCACGCAAGACATGTAGACCGCGGATTCACGCTGATTCTTACAGATGAGTGGTAGGGCCCTACAACTCTATATGACGACGCCAAACACTCACGCTCCGCGGGAAGTCGCTCCGATAGTGGCCCCCGCGTGACTCCTTCCGACGGAGCGCTCCTTCCACGATGAGCCGCGCGGTCTGCACGAGGTTGAGTTCTTCGGTGGCTCCCCGTGGCAAGCGCTCTTCTATTTCTGTGAGTTCGGTGATGGCCGTCCGGAGTCCCTTGGCTGTGCGTGCGATGCCCGCATGCTGCCACATGACTTCGCGCACGCGATCGGCTGCCACTTGCGCGGCGCCACGATCCTCGAAGGGCGGCACGCTCCAGCGTTTCTCAGCGGGAACGCGCATGAGGGACGCGGTCGATGCCAGGTCGCGCGCCACACGTTCCGCGAAGACGAGCCCCTCCAGAAGCGAATTCGACGCGAGACGGTTCGCCCCGTGCACTCCGGTGCTCGCCACTTCACCAACGGCGTAGAGCCGCGGCATGCTCGAACGGCCATTCAGGTCCGTGACGACGCCGCCCATCATGTAGTGCGCGGCGGGCGTCACGGGAATCAGATCCTTGCGCGGGTCGATGCCGCGGGCGCCGCACAGCGCAAAGATGCCCGGAAAGCGCTTGGCGAATCCGCGGCCCAGCTTCCGCGCGTCGAGGGACACCCTGCTCCGCTTCTGTTCGCGGAAAATCGCGCGCGCCACCACGTCACGCGGCGCGAGCTCCGCGTCGGCGTGCACCTTCATCATGAACCGTTCGCCGTGTTCGTTCACGAGAATGGCACCTTCGCCCCGCACCGCCTCGCTGATGAGGGACAGGGGATTCTCCGGCGTGTCCAGCGCGGTGGGATGGAACTGCACGAATTCCATGTCTGCCAGGATCACACCGGCCCGGTGCGCGATGGCGTAGCCGTCGCCGGTAGCAACCACCGGATTGGTGGTGTAGCGGTACACCTGACCACAGCCGCCCGTGGCCAACACCGACGCATCCGCAATGATCTCCACTGCCTTCCCCGCCACGGACGCACGGACGCCGACGCATGCGCCGCGCGAGACGATGAGGTCCAGCACGCGGGCGCGCTCCAGTACCGTGATGCGTTTGCTCTTTCGCACGCGCGCGATCAGGGTGCGCGCCACTTCGGCGCCGGTCTGGTCGCCGTGAGCGTGAACGATGCGATTGGTGGAGTGCGCCGCCTCGCGCCCGAGCAGCAATTCGCCGTCCGGATCGAGGTCGAATTCGGCGCCGGCCGTCTGCAACTCGCGCACGCGTGCCGGACCCTCCTCCACCAGTACCTGAACCGCCGCGGCATCACAGAGGGCCGCGCCGGCGGCCAGCGTGTCCTGCCGATGCAGCTTTGGCGAATCGCCCGCGCCGAGTGCCGCGGCGATACCACCCTGCGCGTACGCGGTAGCGCTGTCGAAGAGCGACCGCTTCGTGAGCAGGAGCACATCACCGTGTTGCGAAGCACGCCACGCGGTGTGCAAGCCGGCGACGCCGCTGCCGATGACGAGAAAACGAGTGCGCATTCGGTCGGGCATGCAGTTTAATCAAGGCTGTCGGCCTTGCGGACGGTAGTGTTGTTGCCAGAGCGCTGCGCGCGCGACGACGTGGCCTACGCGCCACGCGGAAATGATACGAGCACGTGAGCGCTACGCTGTGACGATGTTGCAGGGTTGCCCCGCTCCGGCCCGGGCACGACGTTTCCGCCATGCGGAAGTTGCTGATCCTCGTGGGCGTCCTGTTGGTCGTCCACGTAGCTTTGCTTTTTGTCCACCCTTCCGGCGCCGCCCAGCCGAGTGCGCGCGCCGCCGTCAACGTCGGGGTGGTGTTCGACCTTGGCGGCCGCGGTGACAAGTCGTTCAACGATGGCGCCTACCTCGGGGCGGAGCGGGCCGCGAAGAATCTGGGCGTGCGCGTGCGTTTCATCGAACCGGGCGAGGGATCGGACCGCGAGTCGGGCCTTCGCCTGCTCGCGGCGGAAGGCATGCAACTCGTCATCGGCGTCGGCTTCATCTTCACCGACGACCTGACGCAGCTGGCCAGAGAATACCCGAACACGCGATTCGCCGGCGTCGATTATTCCGTCTCGATGGACACGGGCGGCAGGATCATCCCGCCTCCGGCCAACCTCGCGGCGCTGAAGTTTCGCGAGGAGCAAGGGTCGTTTCTCGTCGGAGCGATGGCAGCCCTGCTGGGTCAGTCGAAGAAGGTAGGCTTCGTTGGCGGAATGAACTTTCCGCTCATCCACAAATTCGAGGCGGGCTACACCGCCGGCGTAAAACGGGTATGCCCGGATTGCGAGGTGGTGGTCCAGTATGCGGGCGTCACCCCGGAAGCTTTTCGCAATCCCGGCAAAGGCAAGGAGCTCGCGCTCAGCCAGTACCAACAGGGCGTGAACGTGATCTTCCACGCGTCCGGCTCCACTGGGCTCGGCGTGTTCGAGGCCGCGCGTCAAACGGGCAAGCTCGCCATCGGTGTGGACGCGGACCAATACAAGGAAGCACCGGGCTACGTGCTCACGAGCATGGTGAAGCGTGTGGACAATGCTGTGTACGATGCCATCTCGCGGGTGGTCGACAAGCGATTCACCGGTGGGATCTATCAGTACGGACTCGCGGAGGACGGCGTCGGCTATGTGTACGACCGGCACAACCAGTCGCTCATTCCGCCCGCGGTTCGCGCGCGCCTCGAGACGCTGAAGCAGGATATCATCGCCGGCCGCATTACCGTTCCGAATACGCGCCAATGACCGACACCGTTCCGGCAATCGCGCTTCATGGTATCGAGAAACGGTTTGGGCCGGTGCGCGCGAATCGTGGCGCCGACCTCACGGTGGCGCGAGGGGAGATCCACGCGCTCGTCGGCGAGAACGGCGCTGGAAAATCGACGTTGATGCGCGTACTGAGCGGGCTGTACGCTCCGGACGCTGGTAGCATGCAGGTGAACGGACGGGACGTCACGGGCTGGTCCACCAATGACGCGATCGCGGCGGGCGTCGGCATGGTGCACCAGCACTTCATGCTCGTGCCCACGCTTACCGTTGCGGAGAACGTCGTGCTCGGGTGCGAGCTGACCCATGGACTGTCGCTCGATCGCGCCGGCGCCGAGCGTGCCGTACACGAGTTGAGCGTGCGAACGGGGCTCGCGGTGCCGGCGGACCGACTGGTGGCGGACCTGTCCGTCGGCGAGGCCCAGCGCGTGGAGATTCTCAAGACACTGTATCGCGGCGCCAGCATCCTCATTCTCGACGAGCCGACGGCGGTGCTGTCACCGTTCGAGGTGCGCGAGCTCTGGTCCGTGCTGCGCGCGCTGCGCGACGGGGGCGGCACGGTGGTGCTGATCACCCACAAGCTCGACGAAGTCATCGACGTGTCCGATGCGATCACCGTGATGCGACAGGGTCTGACGGTGACGCGCATGGCCAGCGCGGGAGCCACGCCGCAGGCAATTGCACGGGCGATGGTTGGTCGTGACGTCGCACTGGTCACCGACGCCGGCTACCTCGGGAATGCCGCGTCGTCCTCGTCGTCCGCACCGCTGCTCGAAGTGCGCGGCTGCACCGTATCGGGGGGGCGCGGCGGAACGGCGGTGAACGAGGTCAGCTTCCACCTCGCTCCGGGCGAGATCCTGGGGATCGCCGGCGTGGAAGGAAACGGTCAGACGGAACTCGTGGAGGCGATTGCGGGACTTCGCCGCGCGCGCGGCGCTATCGTCATGGCCGGGAATGATCTCGTGCCGCTCAGTGTACGCGCGCGCGGCGACGCGGGACTCTCGCACATTCCGGAAGATCGTCACGAGCGCGGGCTGGTGCTCGACTACACCGTGGCGGAAAACCTGATCCTGGGCCAGCAGCATCGGTTCACGCGCGGCGCCACGCTCGATCGCCGGAAGGTCATGGAGAACGCGCGCGACCTCATCGCTCGATTCGACATTCGTCCTGCCGACGCGACCCTTCCGGCACGGTCGCTGTCCGGCGGCAACCAGCAGAAGATCGTCGTCGCCAGGGAGATGGCGCGCGACTTCACCGTGCTTCTCGCCGCGCAACCGACGCGCGGCGTGGACGTGGGGGCCATCGAATTCATTCACGGCCGGTTGCGCGAGGCGCGGGATCGAGGAAAGGCGGTATTGCTCGTTTCCGCCGACCTCGCCGAGGTGCTGGCGTTGTCGGACCGTGTGGCCGTGATGTACGGCGGACGTTTCGTGGCCGTGTTGGCGCGGGCCGACGCCACGCCGGATACGCTGGGACCATACATGACGGGCGCGGGGCACGCCGCGTGAGCACTCGGGCGCAGATCGAGGAAGCGATTCTTCCGCCGCTGGTCGCGCTGATGCTCGCCGCCGTGGTCGGCGACGCGCTGATCCTCATTTATGGGCAGTCGCCTGCCGACGTGTATGCCCTCCTTATCGAGGGCACGTGGGGAAACGCCTACGGCCTGGGCCAGGTCTTGTACAAAGCCACGACGCTCGTGTTCACCGGACTCGCGGTAGGTCTTGGCCTGCGCGCCGGCCTGTTCAACATCGGCGCCGAGAGCCAACTGGCCGCCGGCGGATTCTGTGCGGCGCTCGTGGGCATGGCACTTCCCCCGGGAATTCCCGCGATCCTGTGCCTTCCGCTCTATCTCCTCGCGGCGGCATTCGGCGGCGGGCTTGTCGGCGCCGTGCCCGGCGTATTGAAGGCACGATTCGGCGCCCATGAAGTGATCGTCACGATCATGCTGAACTTCATCGTGCTCGCGCTGCTGAATTATCTGACGAGCGCCAAGGTGCACGTGCCGGACACCCTGCACACGCCAGAACTGAAGAGCGGCGCGCTGCCTCGTGTCGGCGACCTTCTCCCGTCATTCCATGGTTCCGCCGCCAACGCCACCAGCCTGTTGGCCATCGCCGCCGCGATCGCACTCGGGTGGTTTCTCTTTCGCACGCGAGCGGGCTTCGAGTTGCGCGCGGTGGGACTGCAGTCCCGCGCGGCGGAATATGCGGGGATAAACGTCAGCGGAGTCGTGTGGCGCGCACTGGCCATTTCCGGCGCCGTGGCCGGAGTGGGCGGGCTGAATTACGTGGTCGGATACAAGCACTACTACGAAGAGGGATTCGCGACCGGAGCGGGGTTTCTGGGCATTGCCGTTGCCCTGGTGGGGCGAAATCATCCAGTGGGGATCGTGGTGGCCGCACTGCTGTTCGCGACGCTGTCGCAGGGAGGACTCGCGGTCAATGCGCTCGTGCCCAAGCAGATGGTGGACGTCCTTCAAGCCGTCGTGATTCTCGCCGTGTCCACATCGGTGCCCGAAGTGCGACAGCTACTTCGCGGCGCTCGCGGGAGCTCGGAGAAATGAGCGCCCTGTCGTTTCTCGCGCAGACGCTGCGAATTGCCATTCCGTATCTGCTCGCGGCGGCGGGCGGCGTGCTGAGCGAACGCGCCGGACTCATCGGCCTGACCCTGGAGGGGTACATGCTCGGCGGCGCATTCTGCGCCGCGGTCGGCAGCTATGCGGCCGGCGCACCATGGGCAGGCGTTCTGGCCGCCATCGTGGGCGGCGGCGCGCTCGCCATGGTCTATGCCACGAGTGCGATTCGCTTCAAGGCCGATCAGGTGGTGGTCGGGATCGCGATCAACCTGCTGGCCATCGGCCTCACGCGATTCTTCCTGCGGCTCATCTTCGACAGCTCCTCCAATTCTCCTCGCGTACCGGGGTTCGGCACGAGCGGCGGTGGTACGGGATTCGGAGCGCTCGTGCAAAATCCACTCGTGTGGATCGGCGTGCTCATCATCCCGCTGGTTGGATGGGTGCTGTCACGCACGCCGTTCGGTTTGCGGGTGCGCGCGGTCGGCGAGCATCCCGCCGCGGCGGCGTCGGTGGGCGTTCCGGTGACGAGGGTGCAGTACCTCGCCGTGGCAGCGAGCGGGATGATCGCGGGTCTGGGCGGGGCGTATCTTGCGCTGGACCAGCACCAGTTCACCGATGGCATGACGGCGGGCCGCGGTTTCATCGCGCTGGCGGCCATCATTTTCGGCCGCTGGGATCCAGTTCGTGCGGGACTGGCATGCCTGCTCTTTGCGGCGGCGGAGACGCTGCAGATCCAACTTCAGGGAACGCAGGCCATCCCGTCACAATTCATCGAGATGATTCCGTACGTGCTCACGATCGTTGCACTGGTCGGTGTCGTCGCGCGCGCGGTGCC
>JANYIN010000131.1 GCA_025362035.1 Gemmatimonadaceae bacterium
GTCACGGCGGAAGAGTCGTTCTTCGCCGATTCCACCAAGTACGTCACCTACGACACGACGAAGCTCAAGTACAAGCCGTCCACGGGCGTGAACACACCGACGATCGTGCCGGGCGCCGGCTACTGGTCGGCGACGATCACGCACACGCAGATCGCCAACTTCAGCTGCGGCATCGGCGTCAACACGACGAACCCGGTGGTCACCACGGCGGGCGACGGCGAGCCGGCCTGCAAGTAGGCGCTCCCAGTCGGAACATCAAGAGCGGCGCGCCGGTTTCGGCGCGCCGCTCTTCGCTTGTATCTGCGCTCGTTCGATGATGGGGAACAACAACCCTCCCCTAGAATCGTCGGCATGCGCACACCCTCAGGTTCCCGCGTTCGCCATCGTTCCGGCTTCAGCGTCGTCGAGGTCCTCGTCGCGTTGATGCTCGTCACGGTCGGCATGATGGCCATCGCCGGTAGTACCGCACTGGCGCTGCGCACCACACTTGATGCCACGCGACGGCGTGAAGCGGAGGAGCGGGCGACGACCCGCCTGTCGCTGTTGTCGGCGGCCGGATGTGCCGCGGCGTCCGCCGGCGTCAGCATCGACTCGACCGCTCGCGTCGCCGAACGCTGGTGGGTCGTGATGCAGGCGAACGGGGTTGCCACCATCACGGACAGCGTCGATTGGATCAGCGCCCGCGGGCCGAGGTCGTTCGCGCTCACCAGTGCAGTCACCTGCTGAGGCGTCGCATGGGTCATCGCCGAGCGTTCACACTGGTGGAACTGATCGTCGCGCTCCTGCTCGCGTCGCTGGTCCTCGGGATTGCCACGACCACCACCCTGCGGCAGCACCGCGTGCACGCGCGTATTCAGTCCGCTTCCAGCGCGGACGCGCAGCTTCGGGCGGCCATGCTCATCCTGTCGGGTCAGCTCGCCATGCTCGACGCCGGCAATGGCGACCTGGTGGCCGGCGAAGCGTCGGACACGGCGCTCCAGTTCCGGGCGCCGGTGGCCGTCGCCCTGGCGTGCGACCTGGGCGTGGGTTCCGTCACACTGCGCCCGGATGCGCCGGGCGACGTCGCCCTGAGCGGCCGCGCGTCTCGAATTCGTACCAGCGATTCGCTCTGGTGGCTCGTCGATTCCACCTGGATCGGACGGCGCGTCACCAACGTCTCCACGGTCATCGCGGCGTGTGCGCCACCCGTTTCGATCTCTGGCCGGTCCACCATGGTGGATCTGGATGCGCCTGATTCGATTCCTCCCGGCACACCCGTCCGCATCACCCGCCAGACGCGGTACGCCATCTACCGCGCCAGCGACGGGACTCGGCAACTCGGCTTCCGCGAATGGAACGATCCGGCCTCGCAATTCGCCGCGCCGCAGCCGGTGGCCGGCCCGCTGCTCTTGTGGAACGGTGGCACCCACTCCGGCTTTCGGTACTTCGACGCGCAGGGGGCGGAACTCGCAGGAGCGGTGGATGCCTCACGCGTGGCGCGCATTCGAATTACGGCGCTCGCCGTTATCTCGGGCAACGCGCTGGGACCGGACAGTATCCGCATGGACTCGACTGACATCGCGCTGAACCATGCCACAGGTCCGTAACGCGCGCCCAAGGCGTGACCGGCGCGGCACCGTGCTGATCATCGCGCTCGCATTGCTGATCCTCGGGAGCGCCTTGCTCGCCGGTTCGTCCTCAGCGTCGCGCGCTACGGGCCGGGCTGCGCGCACCTACGAGGCCGTGGCGTTGGGCGACGCCGAGTCGCGTTCGATGGCCGCGAACTACCTCATGGGATGGAGTGCGGCGGAAGACTCGCTCACCGTTGGTGGAGATCTGTCGACATCTCGCGTCGACACGATCGCCAGTTTTGGAGCGACACCGGTTGTGTCCACTATTCGGCTCAAGCGATTGTCGGCGCTGCGCTTCGTCCTCGCCGTGGAATGCCGCATCGGCCCGCCCGCTTCCGTCCTGGCGATACGACGAATGAGGATCGTGCTACAACGCGCCGCACCGGCAGACAGCACCGTGCCGCCGCCGCCCCCGGTGCCTATCCGTCATTGGGCCGCCTCGGATCTCTACTAGACGGATTCGTTTCCCAAATCCGCAGGCAACGTGACCCCAGTCACACGGGCTGGAGAACGTCGATGTTACCATCCGCCACGGCCAATCGTGTTCGGTACGAGTGACCGGACGCGCGGTCACCTTGGCCCGCGGCAGGACCAAAAGATGCGAGGTCAAGCGCATGTAAGTGCAAGCAAGGCAATTTTATAGGGTGCCTCGCTTAAACTCTATTGACAAGTGGTTCAAGGTGGCTCATCTTCGCGCCGCCTTTTCATATATCCGAACTCCGTTCGGATGCGCCGTCCGACGCCATCTGCGCCGGCCTCCTTGCTCCCCCTCCGAACTTCCAAATGGCACTGTTCGGTCGCAACAAAACCACGGTCGGTCTGGACATCGGTTCAGGTCTGATCAAGGTCGCAGTGATCGACCACTCCAGAAGTGAACCGGAGCTGGTCCGGGTCGCCGTCGTGCCGCTCCTGGCCGACGCGATCGTCGAAGGAGAGATCATGGACCCCGGCATTGTTGCCGAGGCCATTCGGGGTGCCTTGGCCGCTGCGGAGGTGAAGGGCACCCACGTTGTCACCGCCGTCGGCGGTCGCGACGTGATCATCAAGAAGATTCAGATCGAGCGCGTGAAAGAACAGCAGGCGCGCGAACTGATGCGGTGGGAGGCGGAGCAGCACGTGCCCTTCGACATGGAATCGGTGGAGCTGGACTTCCAGATTCTCGACCCCTTCGCCGACGGCGTGGAGATGAGTGTCCTGCTCGTCGCGGCCAAGCGGGAACTCGTCGAGTCAAAGTTGCGCATCCTCACGGACGCCGGGCTCGATCCTGCCTTGGTGGACGTGGACGCGTTCGCCCTGCACAACGCCTTCGAGGTCAACTATCCCGAGGCGATGGCGGGTGTCGTCGCGCTGGTGAACATTGGCCACGAAGTCACGAACATCAACATCCTCGACGAAGGAATCCCGATTCTCACGCGGGACATCACGGTCGGCACGCGCCGATTCCGGGAAGATCTGCAGCGTGAGCGCGGGTTATCCGCGGACGAGGCGCAACAGTTGCTCCAGGGCTACGATCGGTCCGACCATCTCGACGCGGTCCTCGAGGGACGTGGCGAGGAAGTGGCAGTCGGCATCGAGCGAGCCGCGGCGTTTCTCGCGTCGTCGTCCCGAAGTGGGGGACACGTGCGCGCCGTGTATACCTGTGGCGGTGGCTCCCGCATCCCGGGGCTCAACGACGTGCTCGCCAACCGACTCCGTCTCCCGGTGACCCAGGCGAACCCCCTCGTGAATCTCAAGGTTCGTGACGGAGCGCTCAACAGCCTCGTCACCGATGAAGTCGCACCGCTCCTGATGCTCCCCATCGGGCTCGCGCTGCGACAGGTGGCATGAGAGAGGTCGCGCGATGATCGAGATCAATCTCCTCCCCGGTGCGCGTCGCAAGTCGCGTCGGGGAGGTGCAGCGAAGGTAGATATCGGCGCATCGATCGCCGCCCTCCGCGAACGCATACGCGAGCCATGGCTCATCGGCGCGGTCGTCGTCAGCACGCTCGCGGTCGTGGTCGTGGGCGTCATGTACGTCACACAGTCGCGTCGGGCCGCCAAGGTAGACGACGCGCTGCAGAAGGCGGTGCAGGACTCCACCCGCTACGCCTCGGTGCTCAAGGAACGCGAACGGGCCGAAGCGAAGCGCGATACCGTGCTGCGATCGCTGAATCTCATTCGCGCCATCGACGACGATCGCTTCATCTGGCCGCACATCATGGATGAAGTGAGCCGTGCACTTCCGCCCTACACCTGGATCGTGTCGCTCGGCTTCACCGGCTTGGGGCAGGCGCAGGCGCCCGTGCAGACATTGGCCCCGGTCAGCACCGATACCACGGGCGGAAAGAAGAAGAAGAGGCAACTGAACACGGTCGTACCGCACGACACCGTGCGCGTGCGCGTGCTGGGCAACACGGTCGACATCCAGGCCCTCACGAAGTTCATCCGGCAGCTCGAGGCGTCTCCCTTCCTCGAACAGGTGCAACTCGCGAAGTCCGAGCGGGCCAATGACAACGGCAAGGAAGTCACCCAGTTCCAGCTGGACATGCTCTACTCTCGCCCCGACCCGGCGTTCGTGAAGCGCGTGCCCCTCGCCCTGTCGGTGAAATAGCCATGGCGATTTTCCCCGCAAACAAACGCGACCAGGTTCTGGCCCTCATTGGATTCGCCACACTGGCGCTGGCCGCGGTGTATTACATGTACGTGTGGGATCCGAAACGCACGGAACTCAACGAGAGTCAGGCGCGCATCGATTCGCTGCTGGTCATCAACCAGCGTGCCAAGGCTGAACTCGCACAGGGCAAGACGAACGAGCTCAAGGCAGAGGCCGAGCGCTACGCCGCTGACCTGGAGCTCATGCGCAAGCTCGTTCCCACCGGCAACGAGGTGCCGCTCCTGCTCGATCAGGTCTCGACGGCGGCGCGGCGCGTAGGCCTCGACTTGGCGGACATCCAGCCGCTGCCGTCCCTGCAGGGCGACCAGTACGATGCGTTCAAGTACCGGCTGAGCTTGCGTGGTGCGTACAATCAGATCGGCACCCTGCTTGCAAACGTCGGGTCGCTTCAGCGCATCGTGGTCCCGATCAACTTGACGCTGGCACCCATCGCTGCCGATCCCCGCGCACCGAAACGAGTGCGCACGCAGCAGCTCGAGGCACGATTCGAGATTCAGACGTACGTGGCGCGCACCACCCCACCGCCGCCGCTGCAATCGGTCAAGGCGAAGCCGGCCGCCGCCGCCGCCAAGCCGGGAGAGAAGTAGTGAGCCAACATTCCCTGAATTCCACGCTCCGCGCCCCCTGCGGTGCGCGCGCGCGCCGCCGGTGCGCACGCTTCCTCGTTGTACTCGCTGTCGGCGGTGTGCCGGCGTGCCTGCTGGCGCAAAGCATTCCGAACATCACGGCGCCTATCAATGCCGCGCACAAGGCCGCCGATGCCACGAACGAACGCCTCGCGGCGCAGACGGGTCAGGCACTGCCCACCAAACGGAGCACGACGGCCCAGCCTGCACCGCTGTCCGGACCGGGTAGCGCGCCGGCCTTGAAGTCGGCAGCCGGCGTCGCGCCGCAGACCTCAGTGGGCTCCGTCGCTGCCGCCGCGAGTCAGCCGGTCACCCGCGAAATCTTCACGTATGAGCCTGAAGCACGACGTGATCCGTTCTTCTCGCTCATTCTCACGGAAGACCTTCGTCCGTTGCTCTCCGACCTCAAGCTCGTCGGCATCCTGTACGTATCGTCTGGCCGCGGGAGTGTGGCGATCATGCGCGATGTCCTGACCAACGCGCAGTACCGCGTGAATACGGGGCAGACCCTTGGCCGCATGCGTGTCGCGCAGATCAAGCAGCGCGCCGTGATTTTCACGATTGACGAGTTCGGGCTCAGTCGTCAGGACTCCTTGTTCTTGGTGGATTCAACAAAGGTGAGGATTAGATGAAGCCAGTCCTGGCGGTCATCGCAGCCGTGGGCCTCCTGCTCGGGCCAAGCGCCCAGCCGGCCGCGGCACGCCCGGCGGACGGATCGGTCACGTCGCTCAGCATTGTTCCGTCGTCCGGAAAGGCCGAAGTGGTCATCGGCGTCACGGGTGGCGTGGAGGTGCGCGACTTCACGCTCCGCTCGCCGGACCGGATCGTCCTCGATCTCAGCGGGGCGTCGCTCCAGCTCACCCGCGGATACGACAAGGTCTCGCGCGCCGGCATTACCGACGTGCGCTATTCGCTGTTCCGGCGCGGCACGGTACGCATCGTCGTCTATCTGGACGGCCCCCGTTCGTACCAGGTGTCTCGCACCGACAACGACATTCGCATTGCGGTCTCCGTGCCGGCCGGTGCGCAGTTCGCCGCCTGGCACATCGGGGCCGGCGACACGCCGGACGCTCGCGCCTCCGCAAAGACCGAACGCGCTGCCGGCGAACTCGCCTCCGCCCCCGACCGGGCCCTCGACAAGGCCGTCGCGCAGAGCACGCGCGACAACAGCGATCTGAACGACGCACGTCCCATGCGGACCAATGTGCAGCTCGCCAGTCAGTCAGCGGCACAGCAGACGCAGCAACGATCGCAGCAGCCGCGCATCAGCGTCATCTATCAAGGCTCCGACATCCGCGACGTCATCGCGGCCTTCGCCGCATTCTCCGGTCGCACCATCATTCCCAGCAGTAGCGTGGGCGCGATCAAGGTGGACGCCGAGATCAAGGATCAGCCGTGGGACGTGGCGCTGCAGGCCATTCTCTCCGCGCAGGGACTCGATGCCACGGAAGATGCCAACGGCATCATCATCGTGGA
>JANYIN010000140.1 GCA_025362035.1 Gemmatimonadaceae bacterium
CGAACGGGGCCTGAAGGATGAAGTTCGCACGCGCCATATTGGCAATCTAATGCTATCGGGTTTTATTCGGGAGGGTGCATGCAGCGGCGGCTGGCTTGGTCCCGTAGTGCTTCATCGGGCGACGACCGCGCCCTTACTCCATATCGCGGAGGTTTCACAATGGACTCGAAGCCTGGGCGGAGCGGGTCTGGCTCGCTTCTGCTGGCGGCGTCACTCGTATTGGTTGCGGGTGTGGCGGCATCCGGCGGCGCCCAGCGCTTTTCTCGGGAACCCGCCCCCGAGCCGGTAGTGAACATCACGCCGTACGACGGCCGGTTCACGTTCGCTCGGCTCAAGTACACCACTGGACCGGGCGGTTTCTACTACATGGGACTTCCCGCGTGGGCGCATGGATATCCCAAGGCCGAGTTCAATCTCATTCGCATCGCGCGTGAGATCACGACCATGAAGACGCATCTCGACGCCTCGAATGCGCTGACGATCGACGATCCGCGGCTGGCAAAATACCCCGTAGCCTACATGAGCGAAGCCGGGTATTGGACGATGAACGCCAAGGAGGCCCTCGCGCTTCGGGCGTACCTCCAGAAAGGTGGTTTCATCATCTTCGACGACTTTCGCGACGGTCGAGGGGTTGCCGCCTGGGCCAACTTCGAAGCGAACATCAAGCGGGCGATTCCCGACGCGCATTTCATCGACCTCGAGCCGTCGCATCCGATCTTTCATTCGTTTTTCGAGATCAACTCCTTCAGCATCATCCCGCAGCCCTATGGATCGGGGCGGCCCATCCTTCGCGCGCTGTTCGAGAACAACGATCCCAAGCAGCGGATGCTCGCCATGGTCAACTTCAACACGGACGTCTCGGATTTCTGGGAGTTCTCCGACACCGGCATGTATCTCGTGACAGACAGCAACGAAGGCTACAAGCTCGGCGTGAACTACCTGGTCTACGCGCTCACGCACTGACGGGCGGGGCGAGGGGTCTAGCTGATGTCCGAGGAGAGCCGCTCGCGCCGTGCGACTTCGGTGATGCCCTTCACGCGCCGCGCGGCCTTGATGATCTTTTGCAGGTGGGTGAGGTTCTCGACCTCCACCAGCACCGCGCCCGTGGCCTTCCCGTCGGTACTCTTCAGCTCCATGCTGCGGATGTTCGTGCCCATGTCGCTCACCGCGGCCGCGACGTCCGCGTAGAGTCCGCGCCGGTCATTGCCCTCCAGCACGAGGCGCACCACGAAGCGCTCGCCTTCCGCTTCCTGCCAGTCGATTTCGAGGCGCCGTTCCGGCTCATATGCCAGGAACAGCAGGTTCGGACAGTCCGCGCGGTGAATGCTTACCCCGCGACCGCGCGTGACGTAGCCGGTGACCGGATCGCCCGGTACTGGCTGACAGCACTGCGCGTAGCGAATCATCAGGCCATCCACCCCCTGGATGCGGACCCCCTTCGATCCGCGCACCCGCGTGACGAGCCGTTCCACGAAGGTGGGCTTCGCCTGCTCCGTGTCTTCCTGGTCAGGGAAGAGATGCTTGATGGCGAGACTGACACTCACGTCGCCCTGGCCCACAGACGCGTACAGCTGGGTAGCGTCCGTCAGTGACAGGGCCTTTGCCGCCTTCGCCAACGCGTCGTCGTGGGGCTTGGCCAATCGACGGCGCCGCAACTCGCGCTCGAGAATGTCCTGCCCGAGCTTGACCGACGAGGCCTGCTCCTCGTTGCGGAGCCACTGCCGAATCTTGTGGCGCGCTCGTCCGGTCCGGACGTGGGCGAGCCAGTCGCGGCTCGGCTTCGCGGTTGGCGAGGTGATGATCTCGACGGTTTCGGAGTTCCGCAGGGGGCGCGACAGCGGCGCAATGCGCCCGTTGATCTTCGCACCCTGGCAGTGCAAGCCGACCTGCGAGTGGACAGCGAATGCGAAATCAATTGGCGTGGCACCTTTAGGGAGCTGATGCACATCGCCCTTGGGCGAGAACACGAAGATCTCGTCGGCGTAGAGATCCAGCTTGAGGAATTCGAGGAACTCATCAGGCGTCTTGGCGTCGAGTTGCAACTCCAGGATCTGCCGGAACCAGGTAAGATGACGGTCGAGCTCGTCGGAACTTTTCGCGTCCTCCTTGTACAGCCAGTGCGCCGCGATGCCGAAGTCTGCCGTCCGGTGCATCTGCTTCGTACGGATCTGGATCTCGTACAGCTGGCGGCCGGGCCCGAACACCGTGGTGTGCAACGACTGATAGCCGTTGGACTTCGGCTGTGCGATGTAGTCCTTGATGCGCTCCTGGACGGGAGTATAGCCGTCATGGATCACGCCCAACGCGTGATAGCAATCGGGAACTGCGTTCACCAGCACGCGGACCGCAAGCAGATCGAAGATCTCCTCGTACGGCTTTTCGCGCTGCTTCATCTTCTTGTAGATGGACCACAAGTGCTTGGGCCGTCCCGTGACGTCGACGTCCTTGATGCCGGCGCGCGCCAGCTCCCGCTCGAGCGGCTCCCGCAACGCCTTCACCAGTTCTTCGCGTTCGCCGCGCTTCTGTTGCACCTTCTTCGCCAACGCCTTGTAGTCGTCGGGCTCGAGATGCTTGAACGCCAGGTCCTCGAGCTCCCACCGCATCTTGGCCATGCCGAAGCGGTGCGCCAGCGGCGCATACAGGTCCCGTGTCTCCTGCGCGATGCGCCGACGCTTCTCCTCAGGCAGGAAATCGAGCGTCCGCATGTTGTGCAGGCGATCTGCGAGCTTCACGATGATGACGCGCGCATCCTTGGCGATGGAGAGTAGCAGCTTTCGATAGCTCTCCACCTGGCGGTCCTGATTCGAGCCGCTGTTCGGCAGCTTGGCGATCTTCGTCAAGCCATCAACGATCGCGGCGATCTCCTTGCCGAATTCCGACTCGACGTCCTCCACCGTGATCTTCGTGTCTTCCACGACGTCGTGAATGAGCCCGCTCGCGACCGTGGTCGTGTCGAGCTGGAGTTCGGCGAGGATCTTCGCGACCTCGACACAGTGGGTGACGTACGGTTCGCCGGAGTTGCGGGTCTGCCCCCGGTGCGCCGCTTCGCTGTAGCGATAGGCGCGCGCGAGTAATTCCTCGTCCAGACGCACGTTTGCGCCCTCGTCGAGGCTCCACCCAGGGATGATCTCGCGCAACGCCGTTGCTGTCACAGCAGTCCTGTCTCCGCGAAACTCGTATACCGCCCACGACCGATGATGATGTGATCGTGTACGGGAATGTCGAGCAGCTTGCCGGCCGCCACGAGCTGCTCTGTCACGAGCCGGTCGTCGGCACTCGGCGTCGGATCGCCGCTCGGGTGATTGTGCACAAGGATCAGCGCCGCGGCCCGCTCGGCGATCGCCTCGCGAAACACCTCGCGCGGATGCACGAGGGAGGACGTGAGAATCCCGCGCGTGACCAGCACATCACGCTCGAGCCGGTGCTGGGCATCCAGCACCGCGACATGAAATTCCTCGACCGGCAGATCCTCCAGTCGAGGGGCGAACAGCCGCGCAACGTCGCGTGGCGACCGGACTGGCGCGCCTTCGTCTCGCACCTCGGACGCGAGGCGCCGACCCAGTTCCAATGCGGCATGCACGGTGACCGCACGGGCTATACCAACTCCGCTGATCGCGGTCAGGGCTGCGACCGGCTGCATTGCCATTCGCCGCAATGAACCGCCCGCTGCGGCGAGGAGCAGATGACCAACGTGCAACGCCGACCCTCCGGTCCCTCCCGCTCCGATGAGCAGCGCGAGCAACTCGGCCGAACTGAGCGCGTTGGCGCCAAGAGCGACCAGCCGTTCTCGAGGTCGTTCGGATCGAGGGAGTTCCTTGATAGATAGCGCCGATGGCAAGGGCTGGCTAGACATCTGTTCGGTCATTCACGGCTCCGGAGAAGTGAACAGCGCACGATTCGGCGCGGCGGACCCCTCCATTTCTCGACCGATCCCCGGCGCCAGCATCACCGAACGCCCGCACGTAATCGCACTTTCCTCCGGGTGGCCGGGTCATGCGCGTCGCACCGAGGCGGGCCAGAGAAAGAGCCCGTCGCGCATTGCGGCGGGCTCCCTTACGCTTGACTGCTGCTCAGGGGGGCCGCTAGAGCGACGCCCCGTGACACTTCTTGAACTTCTTTCCCGACCCGCAGGGGCAGGGATCATTGCGTCCGACATTCGACCAGTCCACCGCGCCGGCCGATTGCGCATTGGCAATGTCATTCATGCTGCGCGCGCGTCCGGCGCCGACGATGACAGGGTCTCTCCGTACCGCTGCGGGTTTTTCGTTTGGCGTCTCTGCTGGACCGATGTCCTCCACCACTGCCGTGCCCCTGGTGGGTTCCTCTGGATACACGTCCTCGAGCACGCCCATGGCGTTGTAGCGGCGTGTCGGAGCAGCGGGTGCGTCGTACCGCGGCTCCTGGCCGGCTGGGGCCTCCGGCGCGGGCAGCCCCTCTTCCACGACGAGCTGGACCTTGAGGAACCGATCGGTGAACGTCTCGGCGACGTCCTTCATGAGGTCCACGAACATGGTGTAGGCCTCCTGTTTGTACTCGAGAAGTGGATCCTTCTGGCCCCACGACCGATAGTGGATCGCGTTCCGTAGCTGGTCGAGGTCGTAGAGGTGGTCCTTCCATTTCTCATCGAGGACGTTGAGCATGACGTACCGCAGGAGCCGGTCGCCATAGCCTCCCTCCTGATCTCGTACCATGTCGAGGGCGTCCATCTTCGCCGCGAATGCGGCGCGCCCCGCCTCGATGGCGTAGTTCTGCGCGTCGAGTAGCTCCGTAGGGCGATGCTCGTGGTCTTCGAACTCCTTCACCTGGAGCAGGTAGTGCATCAGCAATTCCTGTCGCAGCAGCTCGAAGTCCCACTCTTCCGGCACCCCGAACTCCGCCAACGCCGTTTCGACCCGCTGTGTGACGGCCTTCTCGACCATCTTGATCGCTTCGCCCTTGAGCTCCTCTCCGCCCTCGAGCGCGAAGGCGCGCAGCGAGTAGATGACCTCGCGCTGCTGGTTCATCACGTCATCATACTCGAGCAGCTTCTTTCGACTCTGGAAGTTCTGCAGCTCGACCCGCTTCTGCGCCTGCTCGATGGAGCGGGTGATGAGCGGATGCGTCAGCACCTCCCCTTCCTGCGCGCCCATACGATCCATCAGCTTCGCGATCCGATCGCTTCCGAAGAGCCGCATCAGGTCGTCCTCAAGCGAGAGGAAGAACTGACTTGCCCCCGGATCGCCCTGGCGGCCGGCGCGCCCGCGGAGCTGCCGGTCGATGCGACGTGATTCGTGACGCTCCGAACCGACGATGTGAAGTCCTCCCATCTCGGTTACCGGGACATCTTTCCCATCCGGATCCTTCACCACCGACGGCTTGGCCTCCACGACCCCGTCACCGAGTTTGATGTCGGTACCGCGACCGGCCATGTTCGTCGCGATGGTGATCGCGCCCGGCTGGCCAGCGTTCGCGACGATCTCCGCCTCCCTCTGGTGATACTTGGCGTTGAGGACGTTGTGCACCAGCCCGGCGCGCTGCATGAGCTTGGACAACGTCTCCGATGCATCGACGCTCGTGGTTCCGATCAGAACCGGATAGCCGAGGTCGTGCAGGCGCCGGGTCTCTTCGACGATGGCGTTGTACTTTTCGCGGCGCGTCTTGTACACCAGGTCGTGACGGTCATCGCGGATCACGTCACGGTTGGTTGGAATGACCGCGACCTCGAGTTTGTAGATCTCGTAGAACTCCGTCTCTTCCGTTTCGGCTGTACCGGTCATGCCGGCCAGCTTTTCGTACATGCGGAAGTAGTTCTGGATCGTGATCGTTGCCATGGTCTGCGTCTCGCCCTTCACGCGGACGTTCTCCTTGGCCTCAACCGCCTGGTGCAGTCCTTCGCTCCAGCGGCGTCCCGGCATGGTACGGCCGGTATACTCGTCGACGATCAGCACCTCTCCATCCTGCACGACGTAGTTCACATCCTTCTCGTACAGGGCGTGCGCCCGCAGCAACTGATGGACGATGTTCAGCTTCTCGCTCTTCGACGCGTAATCAATTTCCAGCTCGCGGCGGCGGGCGATCTTCTGATCCGCCGTGAGCTCGTGCGAGTGATCGATGGTGTGCAGCGACTCGCTCAGGTCGGGGAGGATGAACGCCTCGTGATCGGAGGGCGACATGAAGTCCACGCCTCGATCTGTCAGATGCACGCTGTGGCCGCGTTCGTCGAGCACGAAGAGGAGATCCTCCTCGACGTCGCGATAGACCTGCTTGTTCGGCGACAGCTTGCGATCGGCGAGGTGCTCGAGCTCCATCTTCAGCACGAGCTGCTTGTTGCCCTGCTCGTTCATGAGTTTGAGCAGGCGCTTGTTCTTCGGATGGCCCAGGGTGGCCTGATACAGCTTGATGGAGGCTGTACCCGTGTTGCCCGCCTCCAGCTCGCGCTCGGCATCAGCCACGAGGACATTCACCAGCTCCATCTGCTTCCGTACGAGCCGAACGACACCGGTGTTGTGCTCGAAGTACTGCGCGTCGCCCTCGTTGCCGACCGGACCCGAGATGATCAGCGGCGTCCGCGCTTCATCGATGAGCACCGAATCCACTTCGTCGACGAGCGCGAATACGTGGCTCCGCTGCACGCGTTGCTCGAGCGAGACCACCATGTTGTCCCGCAGGTAGTCGAATCCGAACTCGTTGTTCGTGCCGTAGGTAATGTCGGCGAGGTACGCGGCGCGGCGCTCAGGGGTGCCTGCCTCCGTATCGTCGAGACATCCAACCGTGAGCCCGAGCCACGTGTACAGGTGTCCCATCCATTGAGAGTCACGGCGAGCGAGGTACGAATTCACCGTGACCAGGTGGGCCCCCTTTGCTGGCAGCGCATTCAGATACAGGGGCAATGTCGCGACGAGCGTCTTCCCTTCGCCCGTGGCCATTTCCGCGATCTTGCCCAAATGGAGCTGGACGCCGCCCATGAGCTGGACGTCGTACGGCACCATGTTCCACTCCATTTCGCGACCGGTCACATTGACCGTCGTTCCGAGCAGCCGACGGCACGCCTCGCGCATCGTCGCGAACGCCTCAGGCAGGATCTCGTCAAGCGCTTCAGCAATGGTGCGGCGAATGTCGCTTTCGACGCCTCCGCCTCCGTCCAGTCCGCTGAGTTCGGTGTCCAGCCTCTCGCGCTCCCCGGCATCTGCGGCCGAGCGTTTCAGCTCGCGCAACTCGGCGGCGCGTGCCTCGAGCGTGCCCGTCCGCTCATGCAGCAACGCGCGAAACTTGGCGGTCTGTCCGCGAACCTCCTCATCGCTGGCAGCCGTGAGGCGCTCCTCGTGCCCATGGATGGCATCGAGAATGGGCTGCAGCTTCTTTCGGTCCCGCTCGTGGCGGGTCCCCATGAACGCCGTTAATACGCGTTTGAACATGCAGTCCTCTACCTATACAGCC
Organism: Gemmatimonadaceae bacterium; assembly: GCA_025362035.1. GTDB lineage: Bacteria > Gemmatimonadota > Gemmatimonadetes > Gemmatimonadales > Gemmatimonadaceae > AG11. The sequence goes on from JANYIN010000140.1 coordinate 7,417, forward strand.
GATGCTCGGCGATGTAGTCCACCACCGCATCAGGCATGAAACCGCGAATGGTTCGCCCGTCGGCCACCCGGGCGCGCAGCTCCGTGGACGAGATGTCCACGCGCCGTGTCTTCAGTACCTGCACCGTCGCGGTGTCCAGCGCGACCGGCATCTCGCCGCCCCGGGTGAGGACCGCAATGGATGCCAGCGTCCGAATCCGGTCCGGTTCCCGCCACGTCTCGAACAGTGCGAACGCGTCAACTCCAAGGAGAAGCACCAGCTCCGCCGAGGGAAAATCCGCCGCCATCCGTGTCACGGTATCAACCGTGTAAGATAACCCGCCACGGGTGATTTCCGCGGCGTCCGCGGCAAAGCCTGGAACGCGAGCGATCAGCTTTTCTGTCATCGCGAGACGATGTCCACCGGTCGCCTTGGTGGCGTCCACCTTGAACGGCTGCTGCGCTGCCGTGACAAAGTGCACCGCATCGAGATGCAATGCCTCGGCGGCGTCGATTGCCGGAAGGAGATGCCCGAGGTGCGGCGGATCGAAGCTTCCGCCGAAGATTCCGAGGCGCACGCCTCAGGATGCGGGTGGCTTCGCCGGACGGGTCTCGGGCGGGCCGGTGGTGGAGGGCGGAGCATTCGTCGTGACCGGTAGCCCCGCCGCCGGCTCCGCCACGCCCAGGCAGGTCTGCTTGACCTGGATATCGGTTGGGTAGCTCTTCTTCAACGCCGCGCAGGACTCGGACGCGTCTTCCTTGTATCGGATGGCCTTGTACGAATCCACGAGCCGAAGCTGCGCGAGTCGCGCGGTTGGCGACGCAGGATACTTGGCGAGGACGTCCTTGAAGTAGATGATGCCCGAGTCGTACGCGCCTCGCCGAAAGTAGTACATGGCGGAGAGGTAGTTCTTCTGCGCAAACATCTCCTCGAGATCCGCCAATTCTTTTTTGGCAGTCGGGATCAGCGGAGAACTCGGGTACAGGCCGAGCAGGGTGTTGTAGGTGGCGAGAGCCGTCTCGCCGTAGGTCGGGTCCAGTGCCGGCTTCCGCCACATTTTGCGGTACGAGCGCCCGGCTTCCAACGCGGCGCGGTCCGCCAGGCTGTCGTCGGGGAAGCTTTCAACGAGGTGGGAAAATGCCGTGGCGGCGAGCACATGCTCGTCCCGCTCCCCATGGGCGCGGGCAAGGTACCAATACGCTCGCGGCAGCAGCGTATCGCGGGCCGGGAGGTCCGTGGTGAGTTTCTCAAACGCAGCGACCGCGTTGTCCCAGTGCTGCGCCGCGAATTCCTTCGACGCGGCGCGGTACAGAGTCTCGTTAGTCGGGTACTGCGTGATCTGGAAGTCGGGGTGACAGGCCGCCACTGCAAACAGCAGTGCGGCGAGCAGCGCCCGGCGAGAGGGATGCATATCGGGAGACAGTACCCACAGGATGGCAATCGGTTCGTCACGAACCTGGGAAAGATACACCGGACGACCCCGCCGGCCCACTGCTGGGGGCATACCCGTGCGCGGACGGCGTCAGCGAACGCGACCTGGCAACGGGAGCCAACGTTCAATAGACACGCCGCTGCGAGAGGGGGTTTACGCCCAACGGCCCCCTGCGCGCGGCCGAGGGCGCGACACTACCTGCTCCGTCCTCGGCCGATGGAGTCGTACGTGAAACCCAACGCCCGCATTTTCGCGGCATCGTAGAGGTTACGCCCGTCCACCACGACCGGCTCGCGCAGTGCCAACTTCATACGCGGAAAATCCGGGTGACGGTACTCGTTCCAATCCGTCACGACCACCAGCGCATTCGCGCCCTCGAGTGCGTCGTAGCCCGACGCGGCGTAGATAATGGACGTCCCCATGCGCCGCTCCGCCTCGGGCATCGCAACCGGATCGTGCGCGACGACCTCGGCACCGGCCGTCAGCAACTGATCGATGAGTACCAATGCCGGCGACTCGCGCATGTCGTCCGTGTTGGGCTTGAACGCAAGCCCCCAAATGGCGATCCGCTTGCCGCGTAGGCCACCGACACAGCGCACGACTTTCGCGAACAGTCGGTCCTTCTGGGCGTCGTTCGCCGTCTCGACCGCGTCCAACACTCGCAAGGGCACGTCATACTCCTTCGCCGTGCGCACCAGGGCTTTCACGTCCTTGGGGAAGCACGAGCCGCCGTACCCCGGTCCGGGGAAGAGAAAGGCGGGACCGATGCGGCTGTCGGACCCAATCCCTTTTCGCACCTGGTCTACGTCCGCGCCAACGACCTCACACAGGTTGGCGATTTCGTTCATGAAGGAAATACGCGTGGCGAGCATCGAGTTGGCCGCGTATTTCGTCATTTCCGCCGATGGCAGGTCCATGAAAAGGATCGGCTTGCCGGTGCGGACAAACGGAGCATACAGCTCCGCCATGACGCTACGGCCGCGATCTGATTCGACGCCGATCACCACGCGGTCCGGCTTCATGAAGTCTTCGATCGCCGCTCCCTCCTTGAGAAACTCCGGATTGGAGCAGACATGAAATGGCATCGTGGCGAACCTGCCTACGGCGGCGGAGACCTTGGCCGCCGTCCCCACCGGTACGGTCGACTTGGTCACCACCACCAGCTCGCGGCGCATGTGCCTTCCGATCTGCTCGGCCACCGCGATGACGTGGCGAAGATCTGCGGATCCATCCTCGTCCGGTGGCGTGCCGACAGCGATAAACACTACGTCAGCCGACCCGATCGCCAACGCGATGTCGGTCGTGAACGTCAGCCGACCATGCTTCTGGTTGCGATCGACATAAGAATCCAGGCCCGGTTCGTAGATCGGAAGGATGTTCCGCTTCAACCCGTCTATCTTGGCGACATCCACGTCCGCACAGATGACAGTGTTGCCGGTCTCGGCGAGGCACGCGCCCACCACCAACCCGACGTATCCGCTGCCAACGACGGTAATGTTCATCTCACGCAGCGAAGAACGACGTCACGCCCGCCACCACCTCGTCGAGCTGCGCCCGGGAGAGTTCAGGATAGATCGGCAGCGAGAGCACTTCCTTCGCCGCCCGCTCGCTTTCGGGGCACTGCCCTTCCCTGTAGCCAAGGTACGCAAAGCACGGCTGCAGATGGAGCGGGAGCGGGTAATAAATGGACGTGCCAATGCCGCGTTCCTTCAGGAAGGATTGCAATGCGTCCCGCCTTCCGCCTGGGATGCGCAGCGTGTACTGATTGAAGATCGACTCGTTCTCGGGTGCCACGTACGGAGTGGCCAATGCGCGCTCGGCGGCGAGATCGGCGAAAGCCGCATCGTAATATGCCGCGTTCTCCCGGCGCTTGGCGCTCCATGACCCGAGATGCGGGAGCTTTGCGGACAGCACGACGGCCTGTAGCGCATCGAGCCGGCTGTTGTACCCCACTTCATCGTGGAAGTACTGTTTGGCTCCTCCATGCACGCGCAGGCGCTTCAAACGCTCCGCGATAGAAGCGTCCTGCGTCACGATCATGCCACCGTCACCGTATCCGCCGAGGTTCTTCGAAGGGAAGAAGCTGAAGGTGCAAATGGCGGCCATCTCGCCCGCCATCCGCGATTCGCCATCCACCATGCGGCGGGCACCGATGGACTGCGCGGCGTCCTCGATCACCGGCAGTCCGGGGACAGCCGCGGATACCTGCTCGACGGCTGCCATCTGCCCGAACAGGTCCACGGGGATCACGGCCTTGGACCTCGACGTGCGGGCGGCACGCACTGCGTCAGGGAGAATGTTGAATGTCGTCGCTTCGATATCAACGAATACCGGGGTAGCTCCGACATTGTGGATCGTTCCGGCCGTCGCAAAGAATGTGAACGGGGTTGTGATCACCTCGTCGCCACGGCCGATATCGAGCGCGCGCATGGCGAGAAGAATGGCATCCGTGCCGTTCGCACAACCGATCGCGTACCGCGCGTGCGAAAGCGCGGCGACTTCAGCCTCGAAGGCTGCCACTGGGTCACCGAGGATGAATGACTGCGCATCGACGACCTTCATCATCGCGGCGACGACTTCGTCGCGAATGGTTGCGTGCTGCGCCTTGAGGTCCAGGAGGGGAACGGGCATGTCAGAGTTCGTCAGGAGGTGAACGGCCGGAAATGGTGAAAACCTCTCCGGCGAGTACGGTCGGGGGCGCGGATGGTGCAGCGCGCGATCATGGGTGTGTCAGAGCCGTGTGCGGAGTGGAATTGGCACCTCACGCCCGGTCTTCGCCGACTCGTAGATCGCGAGGATGAGCTCGAGAGACTTTCTGCCAGCGCGCCCGTCGGTGTCGGGCTTCGCGACGCCCTGCAGCACGGGGAGCAGATTGCGATAATAGCCCTCGTGGCCAAATCCGTACACGCTCGGAGGCGCGGTGCTCGCTGTCTCGATGAGCTTGTCGTCATCGTCATACGTTTCAAATGCCCAGTGTTCCACGCGATTCACGGCGGTACCACCGATCTTCACCGATCCCTTCTCCCCAAGGATGGTGATGGAGCCTTCGAGGTTTCGCGGATACGTAAGCACGTTGACTTCGATCACGCCGAGCGCACCGGACCTGAACTTGAGGATCGCCACCCCGGAATCCTCCGCCTCGATGCGGCGCGCCTGCGTCGCCGTGCTCGCCATCACGCTTTCAACGGGGCCGACGAGCCACTGCATGAGATCGACGTAGTGGCTCGCCTGGTTCATCATCGCGCCCCCGTCGAATTCCCAGGTCCCTCGCCACGACTCCTGTTCGTAGTATTCTTGCGGCCGGGTCCATCTCACCGTCGTGTTGGCCATGTAGATGCGTCCGAAGCGCCCCTTGTCGATCGCCGCCTTGAGAAGCTGGATGGGCGGGTTCAAGCGGTTCTGCTTCACGACGAAGAGATGGACACCTGCCGCGTCGCACGCCTGCACAAGTTCGTCGGCAGCGGCGAGCGAGATTGCCATCGGCTTCTCGGTGAGCACGTGACGCCCAGCCTTGGCGGCGGCGATGCCGTGGACCGGATGAAGTCCCGAGGGCGTGCAGATGGCGACGAGGTCGCTGGGCACGGTTGCCAGCATGTCCTCGAGGGTCGGAAACGCGGGCACACTTCGTTCGCGACCGACGCGCTCCGCGCGATGCACATCGAGATCCGCCACCGCGACGAGCGCCAACTCGCGGAGCCTGGCGATCGCATCCAAGTGGTTTCTGCTGATGCGGCCGCAACCCACGAGGGCGACGCGGACCGGCCCAGCGATCGGTAATGGCGTTGCGGTCATGGTTGCCGATTTAGGTTCGGGCCGCTCAACTGGCGCACGACGTCCGCGGAGGACGCATACGTGGAACCACAGGACTCGCAGCGACCCTGTCCGCTGTCGGGCAGGCGCTCCCCACACTGACACATCCAGCCGATGCGACGCGCCGGAACACCCACCATCAGGGCATAGGCAGGCACGTCCTTCGCGATCACGGCACCGGCGCCGATGAACGAGTACTCGCCAAGGGTTGATCCGCAGATGATCGTGGCGTTTGCGCCGATGGAGCTGCCGCGCTTCACCAGCGTGCCGCGATATTCGTTCCGCCGCGACACGTGGCTCCGCGGATTCGTTACGTTGGTGAAGACCATCGACGGACCGCAGAACACATCATCTTCCAGCTCGACCCCCTCGTAGACCGAAACGTTGTTCTGGATCTTCACGTTGTTGCCGACCCGGACACCGTTCATCACGACGACATTCTGGCCAAGCGAGCAGCGTTCGCCAATCACCGCTCCGCCGAGTACATGGCAGAAGTGCCAGACGCGGGTGGCAGCCCCGATGACGGCGCCGTCGTCGATATACGCCGACTCGTGCACGAAGGCCGTGCTGTGTACGCTCATGATTCCAGTTCCGCGGCGTCGAGGATGTCCTGCTGCCATTCCTGCAGCGACCGCACGGAAGACTTCCGAGAACGCAATGAGAGGATCGCGTCGGACGCCGCGCTCGCAGCGGACAGGGTTGTTGTGTACGCCACGCGATTGCGGATCGCTGCCTGTCGCAGCGTATAGTCGTCCCACTGCGCGTGTTTGCCGAGCGGCGTGTTCACGAGCAACTGCACCTCGCCGTTCAGAATCATGTCGAGGCAGTTGGGGCGCCCTTCGTGGACCTTGAGCACGATGCTGACCGGGATGCCGCGAGCGCGGAGGTACTTGGCCGTGCCGCGCGTAGCCACGAGTGCGAATCCCATCTCGTGGAATCGGCGTGCGATTGGCGTGACGGTCGGTTTGTCAGAATCGTTCACCGTCACGAGAATTCGGCCCTGGAGCGGCAGGCCGTTCGATGCCGCGAGCTGGGCTTTGGCGAAGGCCGCCCCGAACGAATCCGCCATGCCCATGTCCTCACCGGTGGATTTCATCTCGGGGCCAAGCACCGGATCCGTGCCGGAGAACTTGTTAAACGGAAAGACGGCTTCCTTGACGGAGACGAACGGCGGGATGATTTCCTCGGTGAATCCGATGTCGGCCAATGTCTCGCCACACATCACGCGCGCCGCATGCGACGCAAGGGGTACGCCGATGGCCTTCGACACGAACGGGATCGTGCGGCTCGCGCGGGGATTCACCTCGAGCACGTAGACGATGCCCTCCTTGATGGCGAACTGCACGTTGATCAGGCCAACAACCTTGAACGCCTTGGCCATCGCGACCGTCTGTTCGCGCATCGTCTGCAGGTCCTTCTCCCCGATGAGATACGGCGGCAGCACGCACGCAGAATCTCCCGAGTGGATGCCCGCGTTTTCGATGTGTTGCATCACGCCGCCTATGACCACCTGATGGCCGTCCGACAGCGCATCGACGTCCACCTCGAACGCGTCCTCCAAGAACCGATCGATGAGCACCGGTCGTTCTTCCGAGGCGCGCGCCGCCGTCGCAAAATATCCTTCCAGCGACGCGGGGTCATAGACGATCTGCATGGCGCGGCCACCAAGCACGTAGCTGGGGCGGACGAGCACCGGATACCCGATGCGTTCGGCGGCGGCGAGCGCCTCGCCCACGTTGGTGGCCGTTCCGTTGGGCGGCTGCGTCAGCCCAACTTCGCGGGCGATCGCCTCGAAGCGCCGGCGATCCTCGGCCGCGTCGATCGAATCCGGCGATGTGCCAAGAATGCGTACGCCGGCGGCTTCGAGCCCACGCGTCAACTTGAGCGGCGTTTGTCCGCCAAGCTGCACGATCACGCCCATCGGCCTTTCTCGATCGACGATCTCGATGACGTCCTCGAGCGTGAGTGGTTCGAAGTAGAGCTTGTCCGACGTGTCGAAGTCCGTGGAGACCGTTTCCGGATTCGAGTTGATCATGATCGTCTCGTACCCTTGCTGGCGGAGCGCCATCACGGCCCGCACGCAGCAATAGTCGAACTCGACCCCCTGGCCGATGCGATTGGGCCCGCTGCCGAGTATCACCACGGATTTCCGTCCGCTCCGCGGCGCTTCGCTCTCTTCGTCGTAGCTGCCGTACAAGTACGGCGTCGCCGACGGGAACTCACCGGCACACGTATCGACCATCTTGTATGCGGGCCGGACGGCGAGCGCCCAGCGGTGCGCGCGGACGTCGACCTCCTCCTGCCCCCTGAGGTCGGCCAGCTGGCGATCCGAGAAGCCCATCCGTTTCATCCGTCGCATGGCCACGGCGTCCACCTCCGCGAGGGCAACGTACTCGCGCTCGGCCTCGATGAGTTCCTGCATCTGCGACAGGAACCATGGATCGATGGCCGTCAGCTCAAACAACTCGGCGATCGACATGCCGAGCAGAAAACCGCGCTTCACCTGATAGATGCGTTCCGGCGTGGGCTGCCGCAACGCGCTGCGCAGTGCCTCGATGGTTTCGTCGTTCAATCGGTCGTCGATCAGTCGCCCGCCGACTGTCCATCCCGGCCGGCCGGTTTCCAGCGCGCGGAGCGACTTCTGAAATGCCTCTTTGAACGTGCGCCCGATCGACATGGCTTCGCCCACGCTCTTCATCTGTGTCGTGAGCAGCGGGCTTGCGTTCGGAAACTTTTCGAACGCGAAGCGGGGCGTCTTCACCACGACGTAATCGAGCACCGGCTCAAAGGACGCGGGCGTCGTCTTCGTGATGTCGTTCGGGATTTCATCCAGCCGATAGCCCACGGCCAGCTTCGCCCCGATGCGCGCAATCGGAAATCCCGTCGCCTTCGACGCGAGGGCGGACGACCGAGAGACACGCGGGTTCATCTCGATCACGACCATCTCTCCATCCTGGGGATTGATCGCGAACTGGATATTGCAGCCGCCCGCATCCACCCCCACTTCGCGAATGATCGCCACCGCCGCGTCGCGCATGGTCTGATACTCGCGATCGGTCAGGGTCATCGCCGGTGCGACGGTGATTGAGTCGCCGGTGTGGACGCCCATGGGATCGAGGTTCTCGATCGAGCAGACAATGACCACATTGTCGAATCGGTCGCGCATGACCTCGAGCTCGAATTCCTTCCAGCCGATCAGGGACCGCTCGATGAGGATCTGGCTGGTGGGGCTTTCGTGCAGCCCGCGACGCACGATCTCCTCGAATTCCTCCCGATTGTAGGCAATGCCACCGCCGGTTCCACCCAGCGTAAAGGACGGACGCACGATGGCCGGGTACCCGGTCGTGTCGAGCAAGCCGACTGCCTGTTCGAACGTGATGGCGATGCCGCCCTTCGCGACCCTCAGACCGATGCGATCCATCGCCTCCCCGAACTGCTTGCGATCTTCCGCAATGCCGATCGCGCGCGCGGAAGCGCCGATCAATTCGACGCCATGCTTCGCCAGAACGCCGCTCTCCGCGAGCTCCATGGCGACATTCAGCGCGGTCTGGCCGCCCATGGTAGGCAGGAGCGCATCAGGCTGCTCGCGCTCGATGATCAGTTCGACGAATTCCGCCGTTACGGGCTCGAGATAGGTTCGGTCCGCGATCTCCGGGTCCGTCATGATCGTGGCGGGGTTCGAGTTGATGAGGATCACCTCGTACCCTTCTTCGCGCAGCGCTTTCGTCGCCTGCGTTCCCGAATAGTCGAACTCGGCGGCCTGCCCGATGACGATGGGCCCGGAACCGATTACGAGAATGCGATGGAGATCAGCGCGTCGCGGCATGAATCAGGTCGTCAATGATATCGTTGCGCGTCCGGCGGGGGGCCCATCCGGTGGCGAGACGAAGCTTGCGATTACTGCCAACCAATACCGGGACGTCCACAGGGCGCGCCAAGGCGGGGTCAGACGAAATCTCGGCAGAGATGCCAAGTCGCTGCAAGACGGTCGAGGCGAGGTCCCTCACGCTGACGCCGGCCCCACTGCAGACGTTGTAGACATCACCCGGGTGTCCGCGCTCGAGCAAGCTCAGATACGCCTCGACGACATCTGTCACGTGCAGGAAGTCGCGCACCGTATCGCCGTTGCCGATGAGCAGCCGCCCACCGCTAGCGGGCAGCGCGCGCGCCCGCGCCACGAGTCCCGGGACGAGGAACTGCTCGCCGTGACCCACGCCGGAGTGGTTGAAGCTTCGCGAACAGACGACCCGCACGCCGTCGCTGCGGAACGACTGCAGCGCCGCGATTTCCTGAGCCACCTTCGACGCCGCGTACAAAGTGAGCGGCCGCTGTTCCAAATCTTCGTGCAGCGGCATCTCGTTGATGTCGTGGCGCCCATATTGCTCAGCCGAGCCGACGACGAGTACCACGGGGTCCGCGGTGCCTGCGAGGCGGAGGCGCCTCACCTCCGCCAGCAGGCGTACTGTTCCCACGGTGTTCACCTCATACGCGTACGCGGGGTGGCGCATGGCCTCCGGTACGTGACTGACTGCCGCAAGGTGCAGCACGACGTCCGGGCGCGCATGATCAATCGTGTCCGCCACCGCGTCCTGACGCGTGACATCCATCCTCCGCCAGTGGACGCGCTCGCTTTGTTCCGCATCCGTCAGCGACAAGCACAACGACTCGCCAAGCCCGGCGGCCGTGACCGTCCATCCACGGTCGAGCATGGCGCGAATGGCCCACTGCGCAACGAAGCCATCCCCGCCAGTGACGAGCGCGCGCGTCATCACTTCGCGCGAGCGTGCCGTGCGAGGTCGGCGGTGACCATCATGCTCACCAGCTCGCGGAAGCGGACCGTGGGTTCCCAGTCGAGCTTCTGCCGCGCTTTGGAGCCGTCTCCCACCAGAAGATCCACCTCGGCTGGCCGATCGTATCGGGAGTCGTGCTTCACGAAATCGAGATAGTCGAGGCCAACGGCCTCGAACGCGACCTCGCACAACTGTCGCACCGACCACGTTTCCCCTGTCGCCACCACATAATCGTCCGGCTCGTCCTGCTGCAACATGCGCCACATCGCGTCGACGTAGTCCCCCGCGAAGCCCCAATCGCGGCGTGCCTCGAGGTAGCCGAGTTTGAGATCCCTGGAAACGCCGAGTTTGCAGCGGGCGGCGCCATCGGTGACTTTGCGCGTGACGAACTCCAGTCCGCGTCGTGGGCTCTCGTGATTGAAGAGAATGCCTGACACCGCGTAGAGTCCGAAGCTCTCACGGTAATTCAGCGTGATCCAGTGGGCGTACACCTTCGCCACTCCGTACGGGCTCCTGGGGTAGAACGGGGTGGATTCCGTCTGGGGAACCTCGACGACCTTGCCGAACATCTCGCTGGAGCTCGCCTGGTAAAAGCGCGCCTTTGGCGCCGCCTTCTTCATCGCTTCCAGCATTCTCGTAACGCCAAGCGCCGTGAACTCTCCGGTGAGCACCGGCTGCGACCACGACGTTTGCACGAAACTCTGTGCGGCGAGGTTGTAGATCTCGTCTGGCTGCGTTTCGTGAACGGCGTCGGTCAGCGACGTCTGGTCGAGCAGGTCTGCCGACACGAGTTCGAGCCGGTCGACCAGACGTCGCTGACCGACGCCGTTCACGAAACGCAGCCAGACGAGATCTACAACCTCGCCGCACAGAGTTTCGTGCAAACGTCGTGGTCGCAGCCGGTGCTCACCGGAGAG